>CADBLE010000015.1 GCA_902795435.1 uncultured Pseudomonadota bacterium | reverse complement strand
AGCAACAATTATTGCAGCTTTATCTGCACGTTCTAAATCTTTCCATGTTCTTTCTGATTTATATGCCATTTTTATGATCCTTTTTTATACACACAATACACATTATACTAAATTTTTGTTTTGTCAAGTTATTTTGTCTTTTCAAAAGGGTTGTATGTATTCATGAGTGTTTTTTGTTTATAAAGCACACTTTTTTCATAATTTCTGTCTAAATCGTGTTTGATTTTATCTTTGTTTTTTACAATATATGTAATACCTGCAGTAATTGCGCCAGCGATTAAAACAGCCGGTATCAATTCCTTTTTTGTCATTATCCACATTGCTTGCCAAAATTGTCTATTTTCTTTTGTCATATTTTTCCCGTTTTTATTCAAAATTTAATAGTTTTGATTGTGTATGAACAAGTGATTATAGTCAAGCATTTTTTTAAATGTTTATGTTGCGTTTTTCAAAAAATATCTGTATAATCACCCCAGTTTATATATCCAAAGGAAAAAACATGTTTACAAAAGAAAAAGTTAAAGATTTACATTATTCTGTATCTGGTAAAATTGCTGCTGCTGATGTTCAGGCTGCCGCAGATGAAGTTTTGATGGAATTTGGCAAAACTGCAAAAATGCCAGGATTCCGTGCTGGACATATTCCATTATCCGTATTACGCCAAAAATACAACGCGTCCGCATGGGGCGAAGCAATTGACAAAGCATTAAACAACGATTTGCAAAACTATTTGAACGAAAAGAAAATTCGCTTGGCTGCACAACCAAAGGTTGATATGGCAGGCTTTGAAATGGGTAAAGACGTTGAATATTCTTTGGAATTTGATATCTTGCCAACATTGCCAGAAATTGATTTGGAAAAAATCACAGTAACTAAAAAAGTTGCAAAATTAGATGAAAAAGAAGTTGATACAGCATTAGAAAATATTCGCAAATCACGCAGTGTCGCCGAAAAACAAGACGAAAAATATGTTGCAAAAGACGGCGATGTTGCAGTTATTGATTTCAAAGGATTTGTCGGCAAAGAAGCCTTTGAAGGTGGCGAAGCAAAAAAACATCACCTTATTTTAGGTTCTGGCGCATTTATCCCAGGATTTGAAGATCAAGTTATTGGCCACAAAGCCGGTGACGAATTTGATGTAAACGTTACATTTCCAAAAGAATATCACGCGGAAAACTTGGCTGGCAAAAAAGCACGCTTTGAAGTCAAAGTTCACGAAGTTCGCAAACATATCTTGCCAGAATTAAATGACGAATTGGCAAAAGAAGTCGGTCAGGAATCTGTTGAAAAATTAAAAGAACATATTCGCAATATCATTAACGACCAATATGCCGCCGCATCACAACAAGAAATGCGCAATGAATTATTGGACGTTTTGGCAGACAAGGTTAAATTGGATTTGCCAGAAACATTGGTCGATCAAGAATTGAATATGGCAAAATCTGAACACGATCATCATAATGCCGAACACGGACACGATCATAAATGGGACGAAAAGAAAGAAAAGAAAGATGCCGAACGTCGCGTTAAATTGGGGCTGATTTTAGCAGAATGGGGCACACAAAATAAAGTTGAAGTCACACGTGATGACCTGCAACAAGCAATCTGGGCAGAAGCATCCCGCTATCCAGATCCAAAACAAATCTTTGAATTCTATAACAAGAATCAAAACGCGGTTGCAATGTTGCGCGGCATGATTTTCGAAAGAAAAGCATTGGACACAATGTTGACTCACGTTAAACAAAAAGAAAAATCGGTTCCAGCCGATGAATTGTTTAAACAAGCATCTGTTCGTTAATAATCGATTAATGGACAAATAAAACCGCCAGTTTTTGGCGGTTTTATTTAGCAAATAGACGTTGACTATTTTAACAATCCGTCTATAATACTTTTAAAATAAAGGTATATATATATATGTCAAAAATTATTTGGTTCATCAAAGAACGCAATAACGCAAAAAAACTTGCAGAAATCAAACCTTATGCAATTTATCATGATATGGTTCATTATTTTTCAAAAAACAAAAAGCCGCGCACCGTTTTTTTGGATGGAAGCAACGTTTTTACAAAATCATTTTTTAAACAACCTTTTACCGAACAAATATTTCATCATACAGAATACACACAACAAAATCCCCAAACAATGGTTCTTTGGCATGGGATTATATATAAAGCCTTGTTTGATATGTATATGAAATATACAAATGCGCCTTTTGATAGTTATTACCTTTCAAAAGAACAGTTCGAACATAAATCAGACAATCAAAAAATCTCTATCGCGGACTATAAAAAATTACCACGTAAATATCGTCAATTATTTACCATAAATAAGTATACAAATACTTATGTTTTGAATAATTATGAAAACGATATGCAATTCGTCATCAAAAAATCCCAGAAAGGCGATATTGAACATCTGTTGTCACGCGCAAGAACATTAATACCTGTTGTTTATCACGAACCAACACCTGATATGGTTATCGGGGGGGTTGAAATATTTGAAACGCCACATGTATACGATTTTTCCGGTCGTGTAAGCAGCGAACAATTAAACGCGGTTAAAGAATTACACGATATATTCGAACAAATATCAAAAATTACATTTCCGTATGCCGTATCACAAAAACATACTGCGATTTTTGATGAATATATAAAAGAACACAATCAACAAGACATCGTTTTACAAACATATAAAGCAAAAAGAAACGCACAAAAACAAATGAAGCATAATATGTATTTACAATCGCTAAATACAAAACAAAAACCAGAACGTATTGCCAAATCGAAATCAATTAAACGCATATTAAAAAAGCCGAACACATATGATGTTCCATTTATAAACACAAAAGAACAATACAAGATTGTAAATGAAATAATCATAGGAAATTTATCCAAATCATTACAAGCATATACACGATAAACACACCGCCCGAAACAGGGCGGTTTTTTGTTTGTTTTTCCTTGATTTTTATAAAATTTACATATATAATTTATCTGATTTTCGCGGGTGGGCGTGAAAGTCAGTCCGATTAACCCCACAAGACCTCGTCTTTTGAAAAGAAAAATATGGACGATGGCAAGCTTTGTTATAAATTCTATGAAAGATTTATCCAAAGATTTATTTAATCCATTATCCGGCGAAGATTTCGTCCAGATGTTTGATAAAAACTATGGCACACAAGAAACTTTGCAGGG
>CADBLE010000014.1 GCA_902795435.1 uncultured Pseudomonadota bacterium | reverse complement strand
TGTCGGCGACCGTGTTCGTCGCAATACGAATGTGGCAATCCAGGTTATAAAAGTTTCGGCAGAATGCCGATACAAATTGTAATATGTGGTTCGGTTAAAACCCGAACACTTAAAGATATTCTGGATCCCCACGTCATAAAATCAACAACAATGGTTGTTGTATTTTATTCTTCGGGATGACAAATGGAACGACAAGATGGAAAATTGAATCGGGCAGATTTATAAATTTGCTACGCTCCGTCGCGACATAAAAAACACCGGCCATTTGGTCGGTGTGAATCTTGTGTGAAACAAAAATCCTTAGTGGGACATTTTTGCTTCTGTAAATACTACGTGTTTACGTAATTTTGGATCGTATTTACGGAATTTCATTTTGCCCTGAGTATTTTCAGATTTTGTGTTTTTTGTAGTTGTATAGTAAAAACCTGTTTCTTTGTTTTCAAGTTTTACAACTTCTTTGCTACCTTTTTTAGATGCCATTTTTATTGCCTTTTTTTAATTACTGCGGGTATTATGTGTTATATTTTAAGGAAAATCAAGTTTTTTTTATTCTTTATCGCATTTTTTATGTGGTATTGTCGTTTTTGTTCGGCTATATTTATGTACAAAGGTAGATAAAAACCAGGGCGAATATGCAGAAAAAGATAATCTCTGTCATTATATTGTTATTGTGTGCGGGTGTTTGTATGGATATTCATCATAAACACCAAAATCGCCATGAATCAGATGATGTGAATATTCCGTATGTTATGGGGTCGGACGGAAAATGGGCTAAATACGCTTTTTATGAAAAAAATGATGATTATGACCCAAATGAAGATTATTCAGAAATTGTTAAAAACCATTTTAATCATGATATAAAAAATAAATATTGCTATGCACATTATGCACCACATGGTGATATATGGCAGATTCATTGTGATGATACAGAAAAAAACTGCCAGAATGAATTAGATTCCGAAATAGCCGATTTTATGACCGTAGATACCAAGAAATGTTATCGTGCGCATTTATTGGATGCGTGGTGTATATCGTCTGTTAAAACTGGACTTTACAGATATTATGATGATGACAGTTATGGTGAAATTTTGACGCATTTATGTGCAAAAACTGAATCACAATGTAATGCAGTCAAAGAATTCAGGTTTGATGAAAAATCTGAATGTATAAAACAGGTTGCTTTATCAAATAAAAACGAATTTAATTATATATGGTCTGATGCGGAAATAAAAAAATTGATAGAACAAAATAAAAAATCAAAACCTTTGGTGTTCAGAAAATAGGGGACAAATATGAAAAATAAATATTGGTTGATTGTTGCTGCTTTTTTGGTGGCGGTTGCGGGTGCTTATATTGCAAATGCAATTAAAAATTACGGGACAAAATATGTCGTAAATATGAATAATGTTATTGTTAAATATGATGAATCCGCAATTAAATCAGAAATCGCAAATATTCCAAATGAAATGAAACAATGGTTTGATAATTATCGTGATGAATTGAAAAAAGAACCTTTCTGTTTTTCTGAAATTTCACCGCGTGGGTTGTGGAATGAAAATTGCTATGCGACAAAAAAAGAATGTAATGATGAATTGAAAGATTCTGATAGTGCAAATGTGAAAAAATGTTACAGGGCTGAAATAAAAGAAACATGGTGTGCGTATTATGTGATTATTGATGGTTCTTATCATTATGTTTATAAAAATGAAGTGATATTGGGACACGAACATATTTGCACAGACAATAAAAAATTATGTGAAGAATTGACACAATATCAACACCCAATGGAAAAAACGGGCTGTATTCGTGGCGACGCAATGACACATGAATCACACATGCCTTATATTTGGTCGGATGAAGATATAGAAAGTTTGATACCTTATCTGAAAAAGACAGAAGATTTGATTTTGGATAAATAAAGTTTTATAATCAAAACCATGAAAAAAATAATATTGATTCTTTGTCTGTTTTTAATCGCAGGTTGCGGTGTTAAATCTGATTTGGTACACGGCAGTAATTATCCAAGAAATTATCCTGTGTATTAAAAATATTGAAACAGAAAAATAGTAGTTTTGCGGGTATGGCGAAACTGGTAGACGCGCTGGATTTAGGTTCCAGTGGGGAAACCCATAAGAGTTCGATTCTCTTTACCCGCACCAAAAAATAACCCCGATTATGTCGGGGCTTTTTTTTATCGTGTATATGTTTTTATCGCATCAACCAATGCACGATTTATTTCTGGGCTGATATTATAAAACAAAGTGTTTTCCACATTTGATGGCCCTGGTTTTTTTGTTGCTTTGTGATTTGGAAATGTGAATGTTTTATCTGCTATGATTATATCAGGATTATTTTTTGATTCCAGATTAGGAATAACATAAATCTTTTTATTGTTTGGTAAATTTATAATATGAATTGTGCGATAAAAAGGTTCGTGTTTTTTTTCAGATAATTCAAGACTTCTTAAATATGGCATAAATTGTTTTGTAGGTAATTTTATTTTTTCAGTGTCGTTTGTCAGCGGGTCTTGATATTGAACAGATATTTCAGGCAACATTGATAATGCTTCTGTTGATAAAACATCAGGTCTGCCAAATATAACATATTTTTCAACCATGCTGTTTTTTTCCGGTGCACCACTGTTTTCAGAAGGTGAAAACCAAGTTCTGATTCTGTCGCTGAAGATACCCATCTTGACTTCCTTTTTTTATTTTCCGTATTAAATATAACAATACAAAAGGGTTCGTTGTCAATAAAAAAGAGAAAAATTTCCCAAAAAAATACCCCGATAATTCGGGGCGTTTTTTATTTTGTTAATTGCTTTTTTGCCTGAATCAATATGCGACGGATTTCAGGCGTCATATTGTAAAACAATGTGTTTTTAATGTCTGATTTACCAAATTTTGCACCAGAATGTATGACTTTTGGAAATTGATAAACCGTATTGTTCATAATTATTGTTGGGTGTGCTTTATTTTGTAAATTTGGGACAATATACATTGTGTTGTCGTTGTTTAAATGAACAATATAAATCGTTCTGGTCAATGGGTTGCTGGTTATTTCGTATGGTGTTTTACGCAATTCTTCCAAATATTCCATAAAATGTTTTGTTGGCAATAAAACACATTCATTGAACATAGAAATAGAATCTTTCTGTCTTTCGTATGCCGCAGGGACCATTTTGCTGGAAGACCAAAGATTATATTGTGCCATAACCTGTTTTGGGTCAATCAATACATATTTTTCAACGAAATCATATTCTTTTTCAGGTTGAACAAGAACAGGTTTCTGTTGTGGAACAGAAGTAGGATTGTCTTGATTTTTATTGGAAAAAATATCAAACAATTCGAACATTTTGAATCCTTTTGGTTATTATTGTTTGTGCAAAATATAATACAAAAATAAAAATTGTCAAGTATAATTATAAAAAATGAATATTTATGAAAAAAATACTTGCTTTTAATATTGTTTCATTATAAGATAGGTCTTGCTCTGGGGTGTTAGCTCAGCTGGTTTAGAGCGTCTGCCTGTCACGCAGAAGGTCGAGGGTTCGAGCCCCTTACATCCCGCCAGAGATTTTTACCGCCGATAACCGGCGGTTTTAAGAGTCCATGGCCCCATCGTCTAATGGTTAGGACACCGCCCTTTCAAGGCGAGAATCCCGGTTCAAATCCGAGTGGGGCTGCCAAGAATAAAAAAACACCACCTTGTGTGGTGTTTTTTTATTCGTTTTCTAATACTTTCACGAGTTCGTAAGTTGGGCGGTAAAATCTATACCTATTTTACACATTTACGAACTTTTAAAAAGAAAAGGTTAGAAATCTAACCTTTTTTTGTATGTATTGTTTTGTGCTTGAATTTTTCTGGTTTTTATTTCAATATTTTGTTTGTTGAAAAAGGGGATATTTAATGAAAATCATAGATAATATCAATGTGTTTGGTGATTCTTTGTCAAAAGGAATTGTTTTAGATGATGACTCTAAAAAATATAAAATATCAGATAACAATGCCGTAGATGTGTTTAGTCGTAATATGCCTGTTTCTGTAAAAAATTATTCCAGATTTGGTTGTACAACAGATAAAGCTGTAAAAATAGCAGATGGTGTATTTAATAACGGATTAGAAAACGATTTGTTTTTGGTTGAATTTGGTGGAAACGATTGCGATTTTAATTGGGATATTGTTGCAGAAAATCCGACCAACAAAGATATTAAACCAAGTGTTTCATTAGAACAGTTTAAGGTAAATACTCAAACTATCATTGATAAATTACGCAAATTAGGAAAACGTATTGCTATAATGTCTTTGCCACCAATTGATGCAAATAAATATTTTAAATGGATTTCCAAGGGTGATAAGCAACGTGCCGCAAATATTTTGCAATTCTTGGGGGATGTGAATTTTATATACAGACATCAAGAATTATATGCAGTTGCATTTAAACAAATTGCCATAGATAACAATATTCCTGTGGTGCCTGTTCGTGAAACCTTATTAGACATTCATAAATTAAGTGATTACATTTGTGAAGATGGAATACATCTAAATGAACAAGGGCAAGCGGTTGTAGAGAGTGTTTTTGAAAATACATATTTACAATATCACCCTGAAACAAAGTAATGGGTATTCAAAAACACCTTAATTTCTTTCCCGAATAACAACAAATCACGCATAAACTCAGTTCGTGAATTGCACAGTATGTCCTGCCAAAAATCAAAAACACCCGTTTGGGTGTTTTTTTGTTTGTTTTCTAATACATTCACGAGTTCGTAAATCGGGTATCAAAAACATCCACTGTTTTACACATTTACGAACTTTTATGATATAATGATTTGATATGGAGGATAACATGTCGTTTTGTAAGCTTGAAATATTTATACCAAAATCGCATTTGAAACAATTGCAAGTTGCTTTACAGCGTGTAGATGCAGGACATATTGGTAATTATGATTCTTGTTTATCTTATAGTGATGTAATTGGTGTTTGGCGACCAATAGATAACTCAAAACCTTATATTGGTGAATTGAATCAAATATGTAAAGCACCGGAAATCAAAGTGGAAGTTATGATATTATCAGATAAGCTGGAAACAACTCTATCTGCAATAAAAGAAATACATCCATACGAAGTGCCTGTTATAAACATTATTCCTTTGTTAAATACTTTTTGATTTCTTTCCCGAAAGATAACAAATCGTACATCTCATTGGTTCGTGAATTGCACAGTATGTCCTGCCACTATGAGTAGCAGAGCAATTTATCGCGATGCGTCACGAATGCCACACAGGCACAAAGTGCCGAGTGAAACTTAAAAAGACCACCGTTTGGTGGTCTTTTTTTATTTTTCTAATATTTTTTCCAGGATATATTCATGGTGCCATTCGCCGTCTATGAAAGCAGTATCATGCAAAATTCCAACTATTTCATATCCTTGCTTTAATAAATTGCCCAAAGAACGAGTGTTTTTATGGCGGACTTCGGTTTGTAATTTATGAACATTGTTTTCAGATGCCCATTTGCCAATAATTTGTTTGAACTTTGTTCCTAAACCATTTGATGTATATTTTTCCAGCATACTTGTTCCGGTGCCTGCTACACGACCAGAATATGGATGGTCTGGCATTCTTTTCATTATATTTGCCATACCTATTATTTTATTACCGTCAAATGCAGCGATAAATAAATTGTTGTCGCTGGTCCAATCTTTTTCTGCACGTTCTTTTGGTGGTAATGGACGTCCCGGATATTGCCATGTCCATTTTGCACCGGCACCATTTACAAATTCTTTCATATATTTTACAAAAGCATCATAATCATCAGGTCTTAAACGACGAATGGTAACAATTTTACCATTTTTTAATTTAAATTTAATAGCACGATTCATGATGTTTCCTTTTATCTGGTTGGTTTATAAATCGTATGTTTGTTTGCGACATAATCTTTCAGAACTGTTTCGCCAGCACTTTGTTCAATTTGTCCATATACGGTTATGCCACGTTTCTTGAATTCGTTAAACCAATTTGGTTTGAAACCTTCGTCAAATCCAGTGATTTTTGTAACGCGTTCAGATGGGACGCCGTAATAAACAGATTTTATCCCAGACCACATAATTCCGCCCAAACACATCATACATGGTTCTGCGGTAACATAGATGCTGAGATTATATTTTGATAAATCGTATGTTCCCAATTTCTTTTCTGCCAATTTTATCGCGTTCATTTCAGCGTGATTATGACTGCAAGTTTTATTCACAACGCTGTTCGCGGTTTTTGCAACCAGATTTCCTTTTGAATCATAAATAGCGGCCAGAAATGGGCCGTGTCCTTTTTTGATATATTTTTTCAATTCTTGCTGTAAATTTAATATGATTTTTTCGGCGTTTGCTAATTTTTTATTGTCAATTTTTTCATTGGCAATTACAGATGTTTTATTCTTTGTTTGCATATCGATTCCTTTTCTATCAGTATGCCATAATTTGCGATAAATTGCAAAATATGTATTGTCTAAAAGAAAGACCACCCGTTTGGGTGGCCTTTCTTTTTTTTATGCTGCGTATTGATATGTTTTTTGATGTTTCATATTTGCAGTTTTTACCATGCAAGCGAGATAATAATCTTGTTTACATTTTGCGACTTTCATTTCTGCAGCTGCTTTTGTTTTTATGCAATTGTACAGATATGCATTCGCTTTTTGTAATTCAGCAAAGATTTTCTCTCTTCTTGGGTTGGAAAAAGGCATACGGGAATATTCAGTAAGTAATCTGTTTTTGTTTGCAGTTGCTTGTTCATATTTTTGACGAGCAATTTCTGCTTCACGAATTGCTTCCTGTAATTTTTTCCATGCCTTTTGTGCCGGTGATTCATATGTTGGACGCGCCCCCGAACCAGTGTTTGGATTTTGATTTTGGTTTGGACGATTTTGGCGCGATCTAGCATATTTTATCATGACATCGTGCGCTTCGTTTATTATTTGCATCTTTCTTTTTGCAAGTTCTTCATTGCCTGGATTTCTGTCAGGATGCCATTGTTTGCATAATTTACGATATGCTTTGTTGATTTCCTGTTCAGAAGCGTTCAGAGATACTCCTAATATATGGGAAGCGACAGCTGGATGCATAGTATCCTTGGTGAAACGCAAAGTTTTTTGTGCGTTTTGTTTTCCCGTATTCGGTTGTTGATTGTTTTCACCAGGTTTTTGATTTTGTCCAGAGATTGTTGTTGGTTTACCTGTTTCATCATAGGACACAGAAGATATAACCTGATTATTCGCATAATGGATAACCGAACTGATTTGTCCATTTGGATAATATACTGTTTGTGAGATTATATCTCCGTTTGGTGTGCGCTTGATTATGCTTGCGACTTTATTTTGGTTAAAGTTCACTTCGTCATATTCTTTTAATTGCGCACTGATGACAATTTTCCCATTTTCATCATATTGTGTTATAGATGAAATATAAGACATCGCTTTTTCTTCATCATAAAAGTTGGAAGAAAATCCACCACCTGTTCTGATGTCAAAATTTGATGTCCAAGCAGTTTTTTGTTCATAGGTAACAACAGATTGTATTTTACCATTTGGATAATATTGTTTTGCTTCAGTCGTCAACCAAAACATTTGGTCTTTTACCCATTTTCGGACTTTTTGAGTTGAAGATAGTTTGCGACCGCGTTCACCGAATTCAATTTCTTGAATCATATTTCCGGTGTTTTTGGTGACAGATTGAAGGTATCCATTGTTAAAATTGATAATATCATCTTTATCAACAGTTATTTGGCAAGTGATATTACATTTGTCATCGTATTGTGTGATTACATTTCTTTGTTTAATCGTTGCAATGCGACCGTTGTAATAGGTGATATCTTTGTCTGAAAAATGCTCCATTTTTTGTGAAAACGTTACGTGCCCACTGGCATCGTATTGCAGTAACCATTTTGCTCCAAAATCTGTTTTTACAATTTGAGTTGCAATTCTTCCTTCTGGATCAAATGTTTCATGGATAACATATCCGTTTATTTTTCCTTTAATGTTGTTTGTCATGGCTATATCCTTTTGTTTATAGATTCAATTAAATTTACGTGTTTAACAACAGTGGAATGTATGAACATATCGCACTTTGCGTTTCGTAATTGGATCTTTGTAGGGATGCCAATATATATATGTGTTAGAAAATTTTGCTGACTATCGGCATCTGAACATTATCCAAACAGATATGCCGTTCTTTCAGGGGTCATGCTTTGTTCGACGTTTGTTGTCTTTCTGAGTTTTTTCGCTGTCATGATGACCTCCTTTGGTTTTGATGAATGGGATTGTTTCCCTGTCTTCATTATTATGATATAGCACGAAATGTTGTTTTGTCAATAGTTTTTTTTTTAAATATTTACACAAATTGATTTTTTATGCGTTTTGTGATATAATAT
>CADBLE010000013.1 GCA_902795435.1 uncultured Pseudomonadota bacterium | reverse complement strand
GAAATTGCAGAATACAACAAATTGGCACCAGGTGATTTTGCTGTTGTAAAAAAACAGGCATCTTTGTTGGAAATCACCGACAAAGCCGAATTATTGAAAATGTTGAAAACCGAACAAGATACCAAAGATATGACCGCATCTGGTAATGTTAAAACAAAAATCGGTTTCTAAGTTTTTAGTGTAGTGGTTCCTTTGGTTGGGAAAAAAAAGCGACCGTCTGGTCGCTTTTTTTTTGTTTGTATATTTTTGTTTAGAATACGTATTTGACGGCACCACCGGCAATATATGATGCCTTGATTCCGTATGCATCACGCATTGGAACAAACAAACGTGTTTGTGCAGACAATGTTACATTGTGTGTCAATTCGAAATCAAGTCCCGCTTTTAATTCAACCAATGATGACCATCTTGTAGCATCACTGCCACCGTCTTTAGAATCTGCATGATAATTCATCATACCAAGTCCAGCACCTAAAACCAAATCTATACGTTTCATTTTATCACCACTTAAACGCATATAGTTATCAAATGTTGCAGAAAATACATTTGTATTGATTTTTGCAACGGTTGTATCTGAAAATTTGTCTTTGATTTTTTCACGGCTTGAATTGTCATAGTTTACAGAAAAACCATAGTTATAAATTTTGTTGTATTCGCCGAAACGTGCGCCCGCTTCCAATCCAAATGTGATGAAATCTTTTGGACTGTCAATGTCAGAAGCGTCCAAATCAGAATTATAATATGCACCCTGCAAACCCATTGTTGCACCGGCAAATGGACGAATTGTTGTTGCGTTTGCGCCCATAACAGTTGCAAAAACGGTTGCGATACTGGTTAAAAATATTTTTGATGTCATGATTTTTTCTCCTTTTACTGTGCTGTTAAAATTATAATCTAAAAAAAGCCAATATACAAGATTTGTTTTTTAATAAATTTTGTCCCATTCGTGGTCTGGGATACATTGTTTTTGCAAATCTAGGTATTTTTCAGGCACCCCAGACGCGATTTTATCCCCGCGTTCGGTATTATAAAAACGTTGTTCATATCCATATTCCCATGACAAACGTATTCTGTCGGCGTCCCACAAACACGCAGAAACATAATCAGGTGCAATTTCTCCGTTTGTATGATTTGCAATTGCAAACAAAATGTTTTCTTTTGTTTTGTCATCTAATAAATTTTCATATTTATCCATAATGATTTTTGCCAATGGAACGGCATTTGGGCCATGTTGCAAATTAAATTCGTCGTCTGTGCGTGCCATATCATGAAATGCACATGCAAAAACAACGGGCAATGCATTTTGATTCAAAGACAATGCACAATCTATGCCACGAAAAACAACCGCGTCAGTATGTGTTGTTAAACCGTGATACCCGGTAAGTTCCTGGGTTCCCATTTCTGCAACAATTGGTCTTAATTCGTTTATGTAAAAATTGAAAAGTTCAGAGATTTGTTTTGTGTCTATATTTTCTGGTTTTATTATATTAAACATATTTACCCCCAACAAAGTCAGATTCTATATTTTTTTGACGGCTTTATCAAGGACATAAAAAGATTTATATTTTATGAATTTTGGTGTATAATATATATAATATGAAAGAAAAAATATTAGCCCTTGTAAAAAAGAAATATAAAGTAATTGGCGATACGCCGTGGGCTTAAATATCCAGACAATATTGTTTTAAGACATGTTGACACCAGAAAATGGTTCGGTTTGCTTATGAATATACCGTATGCTAAATTGGGTATAAATAAATCGGGTAATGTAGATGTGTTGAATATTAAAAAAGACAATGTGGTTATAGGTTCTTTTTTACAAGATGGAATTTTGCCTGCGTATCACATGAACAAGGCATCATGGGTTTCTGTATTATTGGACGGGACTGTTCCGGAACAAGATATAGAATTTTTGTTAAATGTATCATTTGAATTAACCAAAGGAAAATAAAATGGCTATGATTTATTGTCGCGAATGCGGATATAGACATTCTGATAAAGCAAAGGCATGTCCAAAATGTGGATATGTTTCCAACGAAACATTGACCAGTCGTGCAAATAAATTAGTAAATGGAAAATCTATTGTTGTTTATTTGTTGTTGGCGTGGTTTTTGGGTGTTTTTGGCGCACACAGATTTTATGCAGGAAAAATGGAAACTGCATGGATTATGTTTTTAATGACCACAGTTGGATTTTTATTGGTTGTGCCAGTATTTATTTCTGCAATATGGGCATTGGTAGATTTAATTATCGGTATATGCAATATCGGAACACCTGAAAATATATTCAATAAATAACAGGACCGCCAAATATGGCGGTTCTTTTTTGTTCAGGAAACCGTTCCTGCGGACAAATATATTGGTTTTTAATATAATAGTTGTGTCTTAAATGACTTTTAACCATTTAACCACAGGAGAAAAAAATGGGCGCACTTACACAATATGTATTAAAACCACTGTCTTTAATCGGGGCATTGAATTGGGGATTGGTTGGAATTTTCAATTTTGACCTGGTCGCTTGGATTTTTGGTCCAATGACTTTGTTATCCCGTTTTGTTTATGCTGTTATCGGTATCGCTGCTTTGATTTGGTTGTTCGTTTGGCTGTTCGGGGACAAACAAACATGCACCGCAGAATATACAAAACACCGTAATTAAAGATTCAGGTTTCCTTTTATAATATCAATGAATGCCGGCAACGGCATTCTTTTTTTTGCAAATAATTTTTTTTATGCTAGAATAAAAATCAAGCGAGAGCAGAGAAGAGAGAATATAATATATGGGGTGATGGCTTTCGCATGATTCTAAATTTTTGTTTGGGTCGTCCCGTCATCCCATTTTTTTAGCCCTATTTTTTGTCAATAATCCCGATTTTTATGATGTAAAATAATAAAAATGCCTATATTCAATAACATAGACAAAAAATCAATATATTGTTCCGAATCGTGATAAAAATATCTATATTTTGATTTTTTTGTAAAAACCGAATCGTGTTTTTGTTCGTTTTTTTGCAAAAACATATACAAAAAAATGTTTGGTGTGGAAAATCACACCGAATCGGTGTTGGGAAAATGCTCTTAAACCCACAGCCATCAAGCGTTACAAAAATGCAAGTGGAAAATGCAAAAAAAAATTTTTTTTCATAATGAGAATTCTATCAAAATACTGTATATTGTGTCTAAAGGAACCTAAAAAACACTATATATAGTATTTTTTGTCAAATTAAGGGGAAAAAGATGGCTGGTGACAAAGGCGAAATTAAAATTCAAGTTGTATCAACATTGACTTGCGAACTTGAATCTATCAAAAAACGTAATGGCGAAATTGTTCCATTTGATGCTAAAAAGATTTATGAAGCAATCAAGAAAGCGGTTGCGGTGACACGTGAAATATCTGATGCGGATATTGTAAAGATTACTCAAGATGTTCTGAAAAGATTGGACAAGAAATTTGCCGGTCAAACCCCAGAAGTTGAAAATATTCAAGATACAGTTGTTCAAACTTTGATGGATGCACACGCATACAAGACCGCTGAATCTTATATTATATATCGTCAAAAACGTACTGAAATTCGTGATTCTATGGTTGATGCGGTTGATGTTATCAATGGCTATGTTTCCGAAGCGGATTGGCGTGTTAAAGAAAACGCAAATGTTGGTTATTCTATCGGTGGTTTGATTTTAAGAACCAGCGAACGTGTTACTGCTGAATATTGGTTAAGTTTATATCCAAAAGAAATCGCAGAAGCACACAAAGAAGCCGCCCTGCATATTCACGATTTGGGTTGGTTGACCGGATATTGTGCCGGTTGGTCTTTGCGTGAATTGTTATACCAAGGTTTCAACGGTGTTCCAGGATACTTACAATGCGAACCTGCTAAACACATGGCAACTGCTATTTCCCACATGGTAAATTTCCTTGGGACATTACAAAACGAATTCGCAGGTGCCCAGGCATTTTCATCTGTGGATACTTATTTGGCACCTTATGTCAGATTGGATAATTTATCATACGCAGATGTTAAAAATGCTATGCAGACATTGGTATTTAATTGTTCTGTGCCATGTCGTTGGGGAACACAAACACCATTTATTAACTTTACATTTGATTGGACTTGCCCAAAAGATTTACGTGAACAACGTCCATTTGTTGGCAAAAAGATGGTTGATTTCACATACGGCGATTTGCAACCTGAAATGGATATGATAAACAAAGCGTTTTTGGAAGTTATGACCGAAGGCGACGCAATGGGACGTCCATTTACATTCCCAATTCCAACATATAACATCACAGACGATTTCCCATGGGAACATCCAAATGTAAAACCTTTGTTTGAATTGGCTGCTAAATATGGTATTCCAAATTTCCAGAATTTCTTGAATTCTGATTTGAATCCAACAGATGTTCGTTCTATGTGTTGCAGATTGCGTTTAGACGTTCGTGAATTGTTGAAACGTGGTGGCGGTTTGTTCGGTTCTGCTGAAAAAACTGGTTCTATCGGCGTTATCACTATCAATTTGGCACGTCTTGGCTATACACACAAGGGCGACCGCGAAGGTTTATTGCGTGAATTGAAACGCTTGCTTGATTTGGCACGTGATGCACTTGAAATCAAACGTAAAATTATTTCTAAAAATATGGAACGCGGTTTGTATCCATTTACAAAACGTTATTTGGGCGACTGGAATCACCATTTCTCAACAATTGGTGTGAACGGTGCAAATGAAATGGTTCTGAATTTCACAAACGGAACAGACAATATCGCAACTATGTTCGGTAAAAACTTGGTCTTGGAAGTTATGGATTTCATCAGAACTAATTTGGCTGACTATCAAGAAACAACAGGCAATCTGTATAATTTGGAAGCAACCCCAGCAGAAGGCTGTGCATATCGTTTCGCGAAAACCGATAAAAAGAATTTCCCAGATATTATCACAGCGGGAACTGAAGATGCACCATATTATACAAATTCAACACAATTGCCTGTGAATTTCACAGACGACCCATTCGTCGCCTTGGAACACCAGGAAGAATTACAACGTAAATATACAGGTGGAACAATGTTGCATTTGTATATGGGTGAACCTGTATCTTCTGGGGAAGCAGCAGAAAAAATTGTAAGGACTATATTTGAAAATTACAAAATACCTTATATGACATTGACACCAACATTTTCAATTTGTCCAAAACATGGCTATTTACCGGGAAGACATGATTTCTGTCCAAAATGTGATGCAGAAAGAGTGGCTAACCAAAACGAAGAACAAAAATAAAACAATAAAAAATAAGGAAGGAGTAAAAAATGGCAAACACAAACAACAACGGCAGAACACCATGCGAAGTATTTTCACGTTCAATGGGATATATCAGACCTGTTAAAAACTTTAACATTGGTAAATATTCTGAATTCTGCGAAAGAAAAACATTTACAGAATCTAATGCTTTGACAACAGGTTCTCGTCACGAAGATTTAATGAAGAAAGCCGCTTAATATTATGAAGCAATTACAAATCGGCGGTCTGGTTTCCTTTACAACGATAGATTATCCTGGGAAATTGGCCGCCGTATTATTTTTAGTCGGATGTCCATTTAATTGTGCGTATTGTTCTAATTCGCACCTGATTCCTGTGGGTGATGGCGAATACGACCCTGAAAAAGTTTTTGATTGGTTGAAAAATCGTGTTGGTAAATTAGAAGGTGTTGTTTTTTCAGGTGGCGAAGCATTGATGCAGGCAGATGCAACAATTGAATATATGAAACGCGTCAAAGAATTGGGTTTTTCAATCGGTTTGCACACAAACGGTTTTTATCCACAAATATTGAAACAGGTTTCAGATATTGTCGATTGGATTGGAATTGATTTCAAAACAACACGCGAATATTACAAAGATTTGACTGGGTTGGATATAGCATACGATAAAATGATTGAATCAATTCAATATTGGGTATCAACGGGCAAGGGCATAGAGGTTCGTATCACGTGCGACCCACGTTATGTCAGCAAGGAAGATTTGCTGTCTGTCGCAAAAATAACCAGTGATATGGGTGTGAAAAATTTTGCAGTGCAAAAATATACACCATACCACGAATGCGAATGCCATCAAACAACGGATGCAGACCGCGAACAATTTTTCAATGACGCCGAATTAAAACAAAAAATAGAATCTTTGTTTGATAAAGTAATCTGGCGAAATGTGTGAAAAATAGAAAAAATAAAAACACCCACGATTGTGGGTGTTTTTTGTGCTTTTTTTTAGTTGTGATTTTTGATATAATTTTAATAAGTAGAAAAAGGAGTTATTTATGTCTTTATTTTTTGTAATGCTTGGATTTATTTTTGTTTTGTCATTGCCTGTTTTGATTGCAAAGACATGTCGTTCTGATAAAAATATAATATCTATTAGTTTATTGCTGTTCGTTGCAGAAATTGTGTGTTTGGTTCCTATTATGTTGAAAGATATGTTCGGAGAATTTCCTAATTTTTACATTAATTTCTTTGATATAAATATCGGCGTATGGCTATTCCTTATCAATTTGATTTTGGTTATATGGTCTAATCGTAAAAAGTTGTCTAAATAACAAAAAACGTTCCACAAAGGAACGTTTTTTATTTCTGGTGGCTCTGATCGGAATTATTTCTGGTGGCTCTGATCGGAATCGAACCGATACTCTTATTCAGAACTTGATTTTGAGTCAAGCGCGTCTACCAGTTCCGCCACAGAGCCAGAACGCATCCGCTGTTTTATTTTGCAGCGGCTTTTTTAGCTTCAACCTTTTTTACCAATCTTGCACTGCGTGTTGGTTTGTGAACCGGTTTTTTAGCAGGTGCAGCGGCTTTACCGTTTTTCTTTTCAATAGCTTTTTTAATTGCAGCCATTTCTTCAGTTAAACGAGATACAGGTTTTGCCATTACATAGGCGTCCAATCCACCGTGTTTTGTTAATGTACGCAATCCAGCAGTTGAAATACGTAAACTGAAATCGCGTCCCAAAATATCACTGTGGAACGATAATTTTTGCAAATTTGGCAAGAAAGTACGTTTGGTATGACGCATAGAATGTGATACGTTCATTCCAACCATTGTTTTCTTTCCAGTTACTTTACATACACGTGGCATATTTAAATCCTTTAATTACTGGGGTATAATCTATAATATAATTTAACAAAAGTCAAGTAATGTTTTCATTTTTATTACTTTTTTGTTTGATGTGGCGTGGATAACAGGTCTGAAACAACCTTTACCGGGGTGAAAGTTGTCCCTGGAACCGCGACCAAGACCGTATTCCATTTTGCCATTGCACCGTTCCACAGTCCCGGTCTTTCCATTGCGCGTAATGGAACACCGTTCTTTGATTTTTCAGATATAAAGCCTGTTTTTTCGTCTATGTATTCGTTCAAATCAAATTTGTTGCCCATATAATCTTTTGTTGCACATACTAAATCAACCGGATTGAAATAAGACGATTCTTGCATAATATGTTTTGATTCTGGGGCGATTTGGCTGGATTCCACAATTTGCAGAGAAACCATACCGTTTTCGTCCATAACCCAAAATGGGCCACCGCCCGGGGCACCTGTATTTTTAACAACACCGCACACACGCAGAGGGCGATTTAATATTTTTCTGTATTCGTCCAATGTCAATTTTTTATCAAATTTAATATTCAATTTATTTGTTATAAATTCGTGATATGTATCAACATCAGTATTATCAGATTTCAGCAAATCAAAAATTTGTTTTTGTAAATCAACCAAAATTCCCGCCAATACCTGTTTATATTTAATTGTATCGCCGCGCAGATTTTCAGTTGTTACATTGTCTATGTTTTTAATAAAGATTAAATCTGCATCTATATCTGATAAATTCGCAATCAGAGCGCCATGTCCCGCCGGTCTGAATAACAAAGAACCGTCCGCGTTTCTGAATAGTGTGTTGTCCGGGTTGACCGCGATAGTGTCTGTTGATTTTTTCTGTTCAGACATAGAAATATTATATTTTAATCCATATTTATTTTCGTATTCAGGAACAACGCTGTTTAACAATTCATTGAAACCATTTCTGTGTTCAGGGGAAATAGTAAAATGAATATTCACATTGTTTTGAGATGACGCGTATTCGGCACCTTCGGTTAAATGTTCTTCAACTGGTGTTTTAGCAGCATTTGGATATTTATGGAATTTAACAAGGCCTTTTGGCAGGTTGCCATAATTTAATCCGTGTTCACTTAAAATAGAATTTATGATTTCTGTTTCAGTTGAATTTTCAGATATGTATTTTTGTAAATCTTCATAGAAAGCAAAATCTTTCAATCCTGATAGTGTTTTTTCAACCGTTTCATTTTTATTTCCATTTGATACAAAATCAAATAAATCTTTGAACATACGGGTTGCCGCCCCAGACGCAGGAACAAATTTTACGATTTTATGATTTGTTGCATAATCTTGATATTTTTTTATGTATTCATCAGTGTTTTCACATTCAATAATACCGTCATTTAATTGCGCTGGTTTAACAATATTTATAAAATGAAACCCAGATTGAAATTTTTGTATTTGATTTTCTATTTCTGAAACCGATAAATCATGAGATTTTATTTGTTCAATATCTTTGTCTGAAAAATTCATAATTGCCCCCGTTTTTTTCAATGGGATTTTATATCAAAAAAATAGTTAGTTCAATAACAAATCTTTTTGATATAGGTTTATTGTCCGATGGCTTGAATTCTGAAAAAATGCGACTATATATCACACAGAAAGAAAAAAAATAACAAGAGGTAAAATTATGAATCCAGAAGATGTTCAAGAAACCCCACAACAGGCGATTGAAAAATATACTACCGATTTTACCAAATTGGCAATGGATGGAAAATTAGACCCGGTTATTGGTCGTGAAGATGAAATCCGCAGAACTATCCAGGTTCTGTCACGCAGAACAAAAAATAATCCGGTCTTGATTGGTAATCCGGGTGTTGGTAAAACCGCAATAGTAGAAGGTTTGGCACAACGAATTGTTTCGGGTGATATGCCTGAAAATTTGTTGAATAAAAAACTGTTATCATTGGATATGGGTGCGTTGATGGCGGGCGCTATGTTCCGCGGTCAATTCGAAGGCAGATTGAAAGCTATCTTGAAAGCGGTCAAAGATGCCAACGGTCAAATCATTTTGTTCATAGATGAATTGCATACTATGGTTGGTGCCGGCAAAGGCGAAGGTTCCATGGACGCAGGCAATTTATTAAAACCAATGTTGGCGCGTGGTGAATTGCATTGTGTTGGTGCAACAACATTAGATGAATATCGTCAATATATTGAAAAAGACCCCGCACTTGCGCGTCGTTTTCAACCGGTTTATGTTGATGAACCAACAATTGAAGAAACCGTTTCTATTTTGCGTGGTCTGAAAGATAAATACGAGGCACATCATGGTGTTCGTATTGCGGATGCTGCGCTGGTTGCTGCGGTGAAATTGTCCAGTCGTTATATCACAGACAGATTTTTGCCAGATAAAGCGATAGATTTAATAGATGAAGCCGCCGCACGTGTTCGTATTGAAATTGCATCTAAACCTGAAAAACTTGATGAATTAGACAGACATTTAATGCAACTGAAAATTGAACAACAGGCATTAAAGAAAGAAAAAGACGAAGAATCAAAGAAACGTTTGGTTGATTTGGAAAAACTGATTGAAAAAATGCAGCAAGAATCAAATGAAATGACATCCCAATGGCGAACCGAACAACAAAAGATGAAATCTTTGTCTGATTCTATGGCGGCACTTGATGCGGCAAGGGCAGAGGTTGCAACCGCCATGCGAAACGGTGATTATGAAAAAGCATCAGCCCTGCAATATGGCAAGATTCCAGAATTAGAAGAACAAATCAAAAAACAAAATACGGAATCAAAAGAATATAAAACTGTATTGCCAGAACATATCGCCGCGGTTATCAGTAAATGGACCGGTGTTCCTGCAGACAGATTGTCCATAGAAGAACAATCAAAATTATTAAACATAGAAGATGAATTACGCAAACGCGTTGTCGGTCAAGACCATGCGTTGTCGGTTGTTGCGCGTGCTATACGTCGCTCCCGTGCGGGTTTGTCAGACCCACGCAGACCGTCGGGTTCATTTATGTTTTTGGGACCAACCGGTGTTGGTAAGACCGAGGTTGCAAAGGCATTGGCAGAATATCTGTTTAATGATGATACCGCAATGACACGAATTGATATGTCTGAATATATGGAACCACATTCGGTGGCGCGTTTGATTGGGGCACCTCCGGGATATGTTGGATATGAAGCGGGCGGTGAATTGACTGAATCTGTTCGTCGTCGTCCATATCAGGTATTGTTATTTGATGAAATTGAAAAAGCACACCCAGATGTATTCAATGTGTTTTTACAAATATTGGATGACGGGCGTTTAACAGACGGCCAGGGACGAATTGTCAATTTCACAAATACTATCATAATAATGACAAGTAATTTGCCGAATATAGAAGCGGTCAAAAAACAATTCAGACCTGAATTCATAAACAGAATAGATGAAATCGTATTCTTTAACCAATTGGGCAAAGATGTCATGGCGGATATCGTCAAAATCCAAATCAAGATTTTGGAAAAAAGATTGGCGGAACGTCAAATATCATTGCACATAACGGACAAAGCGATAAATTGGTTGGCGGATAACGGATATGATGCCGTATTTGGTGCACGTCCGTTGAAACGACTGATTACCACCGCGGTCGAAGATAAAATTGCAGATTTAATTTTGTCTGGCACCGTAGGCGAAGGTTCAACCGTATCGGTAGATGTCCACGGCAAAGAATTATTGATTCAATAATTTTGTGATAAAAAATAAAAACACCGACATTTTTTTGTCGGTGTTTTTTTATGCTTTTTTTAAGGTGCGATTTTTGATATAATGTTTGTATCGAGATAGGGGGAATAAAAATAGTGAAAGTCGTGAAAGGCGCAGTTTTCTACACACACACACACACACACACACACAGATAGTTTCGTTGCGTGATTGTTGTGCGAATGAAATTCGCGCAAGATTGAAAACAGACAAATAACGTTGATGACGTTATTTGTCTGTTTTTTTAATTTAATAAAAGAAAGGAAGGAAAAACATGAAGCAAAAAATCTTTTTAACCGGTGCGCTTGCAATGGGCTTTGTTGCACCTGCAATGGCGGAAACATCACATACGGGAACATTTCCATCCGGCGGTTTAATGCAGGAAGATTATACATATACAAATGCCGCCACATCAACAAATATGGCCGGTGTGTATGAAGACGGCGCAACCGTAGATGCGGTCGCGGAATATACAGATATCTTGTATAACATCGTAGCTGGTAATTATTTGGAGGCAGGTTCTGACGCAACAAACGGAACACAATGTCCAGCGGGTTCTTGGTGTCCTGGGTTAACAAATGCATTGTATAATGAAACCACAGACCAAGGTATAAATTCATGTTCCACCGCGACGAACGGTATATACGCATTGTCCGCAGCGGGTGCATCATCACAAAACGATTGTTATCGTGAATGTACAACGGCGGATGTAGAACATTCCGCGGGCGTAACGGGTGGCTATTATTATGGTAATAACAACCAATGTGGCGCAACATCTTGCGTTAACGGATGGCATCTGAAAACCAGCATGAGCGGCAGCGAATTAGCAACCACAATTGGCAGAGGTGCTGGCACCAGTCGTGCAAATATAAGACATGACGGTTTATTCAGTGAATCCGGTGCAAGTCATGGACAATCATATTATGGTATAAACGGAGCCAACACATGGGCGTTAGATTACGGCGCAAACGGAATGTTGATTGGTCAAGCGCGCTGTAGCACACAAAGTGGTCAGGGAGTTTGGAATTACTCAACAAACAGCGCACAAACCCCAACAATAACATCAAATTTAACCGATGAAACTGGACAGGAAGGGGCGCAATATTGTTATTGTAATGTGACGGGGTATACACCGAATGGTGGAACCTTGCAAGCGGTGTCCTCCTCTTGGGTGTTCAGCTACGACCACGGCGGCGCGGTGGGTTGCTCGGAAAGCTGCGCTAGCCAATGTGCGTACAGCATGACTGGCACGGGCGTGAACCTCCTCGCGTTCCGTGCTGCGTTGCTCGGTGCCGTTCAATCAAGTCCAGCCATGTGTGAGGCAAATGTTATTAACATTAACTGGTCTGATGTTGATGAAGCAACCGCCGGTCAAAACAACGAAGGCACTGCCGTTTATGGTGAAGATGTACGTACACCAGTTAAGGCACAAACCAAGAAAGGTAAAACATTTAAGGGTTGGCGTTTCAGCAAACCAGAACAAACAACAACCGGTAATAACGGGTAATGTTGTTAAACGAGATTGGGGCGGGGTTGTGTCCGTCCCGATAAAGGGCATCTCTCCCTTTTCCTTTGCACCCCGATTATTCGGGGTGTTTTTTATTGAAGATTTTTTCATTATTTGATATTCTGTATTTCGGAAAAGAAAGGATTCATTATGCAAAATTTAACTCTTGATTCTTTGGTGCGGACATTTGGTCAATTGGTTGCTGATTTCGGTATGAAATTGGTTGCGGCATTGGTCATTTGGATTGTCGGTTTTTGGATTGTGAAAAAAATAATTGCATCTATTACATACGCAATGAAATTGCACAATGTTGAACCATCACTCGCATCATTTTCAATGTCTTTTTTAAGTATCACATTAAAGATATTTGTAATCATTATCGTTTTAACAACATTGGGTGTGCAAATGACATCTATTGTGGCGGTGTTGGGCGCGGCTTCGTTGGCGGTTGGTATGGCATTGTCGGGGACACTGCAAAATTTTGCTGGTGGTGTTGTTATTTTGTTATTCAAACCGTTCAAGGTTGGCGATACAATTATAACCGCCGATGGCAAAATTGGTGTCGTGCAAAAAATTATGATTTTTACAACACAAATAAATACTTTTGATAACCAGATTTTATTTTTACCAAATGGTGCGTTATCAAATGGTGTGATAACTAATTTGTCCATGGGTAAAAATCGCAGAACTGATTTAGAAGTTGGTATTTCATACGGCGATAATGTTGAAAATGCACGCAAATTGGTTATGAAAATTTTAAGTGCGGATAAACGCGTTCTGAAAAAACCAGAACCAATTATTATGTTGTCTGATTTGGGCGACAGCGCGGTTGTTTTAACAATTCGTTATTGGACAAAATACGAAGATTTATATCCAGCCAAAGCAGACATTTTGGAACAGATATACACACAATTTCCAAAACACAAATTGAATTTCCCATTTCCGCAAATGGATGTTCATGTTAAAAAGAATTAAAAAAATACCACCCGTTTGGGTGGTGTTTTTTTATTTTGCTCTTACAAATTTTGCCTTGATACGTTGTAATAAACCAATTTTGTTTTTATCAAAATATGCGTTTAATATTGCAACACACAAAGAATCTATATTTGTAAAATAGAAATGACCCAATTTTATGTTGAATTTCTTTTCAACCCATTCAAACAATTCATTTCTGTCAAAATCGTTCAATCCAAATGATTTATACCAATTAGATTCTTTTTTAACGGTTTGGATTCCGTATTTGTTTAACAAATGTTGTTTGATTGTATCAAACACAATGTTGTAATCTAATTTTACATTTGCATCAATTGGTTTAACAGCAGATAACTGTGTTTGGATTTTTGATGTAATTTTATTTATTTTTTTTGTGTATGCAGATGGAATAAATTTGCTGTTTTTGGTGCCTAATTGAAAAACAATTTTTTCTTGGTTGATTTTGTTTTTACACAAAGCAACAAATTCAGCCAATGTATCTGCACGTTCTAAATCTGTGGTGTCTTCAATTTCTATGCCATATACTTTTTCAATATGCATAATCATTTCCAATCTGTTCAGAGAATCAAGATTCAAATCGTATGATAATCTGTCAGATGCTTTTATGTCAGACGCGATTAAATCTGTGTCGTTTTCAAGATATTCTGTCAATGTTTTCAATACATCATTAAATGAAACAGGTTCTGGTTTAGAAACAACTTTTAGATTTGTCATTTTTATTTGTCCTTTTTTATTACATAACTTTAGATGCTTTTGTTTTTTGGAACATAGCAATGCGTTTCTTCATAATCATATCACAATAATCGTGCAATGTTTTCATGTTAAATAATGATTTTGGTGATAATTCAACATTGTATTTGCTGAGTGCGATATTATAAAGTGCGACATAATCATAATAATTATGAAATTTGATTTCTGTTGATAATGATAATGGATGTTTTTTGTCCGTATCAACCAAAGAACGTGTTGACAATTCAGGTGTCAATTCAGTCAAAATTCTGTTTCTTGAATTGGCGTATGAACCATTTGAAACAATTTCAGATTGTTTAACAGGTTTCTTGAAACGGTTTGTTTTTTCTATTTCCAATGCAATAAATGCAATCAAAGAATCTATTGTTGTAATGTTTTTGTACAATCTATCAATATCGACATTATATTTTGATTTAATAGATTTTAATAACAAATCAAAATCGTAATCAGGTGTGCTTTTTGATAATACATCTGAAACCTTTTGTTTTCTGGCGATATTTAATTCTGGGATAGAATTATGAATCGCAGGTGTATTATATGTCATATTGACGACATCTTGTGCAATATGTTTTGCAATTGCATTTAATTTTGCTTGGTTTTTGGTGTAAAATGCTTTCGCTGTTTGTTCGCATAATGCACCAACGGTTGTCAATTCTGTATTGTCAGGCAATGTGATATTGAAATTTTTTTCCATGAAATAAACAATTTCATAATTGTCCAGAAAATCTGTGATTTCAATATCTTTCCCAAATTTTGATTCTGGGGTAACAGATGAAATTTCTCTTGGTTCAATATAGCCAGATTCAGCAAGGTTTTTACGCAAAATATTTAATGCGTATACAGATATTAAATTCAAGAAACTTTTTTCCATTTCATTGCCTTTTTTGTTTTATTATTTTTGTGGAACAACCAATGCTTTTGTAAAATAGTGTTGCAAAGACATTTTGCTTACTTTACGTAACATATCTGTTTTGTTTGATTTTTGTAATCTGTCTGTAATCAAATTACAGATATCGCCAATGGTGTATAAATCGTCCATTTTGACACCTGTATCCAAATCTAACAATGTTATTTTTTCTAAATCTTCTATCAGAAAGCCCATAGCCCAAGGACCCATTTCCAAGTTGTATTCCATTTGGGTTGTGCGACTCATCATCATGTTTCTTAAATTTGGTGTTATTGATTCACGGATTTTATTTGTTACTATATTAAAGACATAGGAACTCAATCCAGGGTGTTTTATTTGTTGTTGTATATTCATTTTTTTAGTTTTCCTTTTTTTACACAATAAATTATAGACAAAACAAAAGATATGTCAAGTATATTTTATAAATAATATTTTTCTATTTGACATTTGCGAAATAAATGTATAAGATATGTAGGCTTTCAAGATTAAATCTTGTAAATGCAAAGTTCTGGGGTTGTAGCTCAGTTGGTAGAGGCAAGTTGCTTTGCACCACAGTGGGACGCAAAATCAGAAATACGAAAAATGCAAAGTTCTGGGGTTGTAGCTCAGTTGGTAGAGCACCTGCTTTGCAAGCAGGGGGTCGTCAGTTCGAGCCTGATCAGCTCCACCAGAATAAAGGGGATGAAAATCCCCTTTTAAAAAATAATAAATACAAATTCGCCAAAAAGGGGGTGAATACATAATGGTTAAAGTTTTGGTCCGTGATAACAACGTTGAACAAGCATTGCGCGTTGCAAAACGTAAATCACAAAAAGAAGGCCTGTATCGTGAAATGAAAGAACGTCAACGTTATGAAAAACCAACAACAAAACGTAAACGTTTGAAAGAAGAAGCGGTTCGTAACGAAAAGAAACGCCAATCAAAACAACGTATGGTCTTTGGATTCTAATTATATGGAATTTAAGAAAAAAATCGCCCAATCGGGCGGTTTTTTTCTTGTTTTATTTTTGGAAATGTTTTATTCTGTCCATGATAAAAACGGAAAGAAATATGAGAAAAACTGTAAACGAAGTTGAAAATATATCTGGACAACAATTATCAGACGCTTTGTCTGAACGTTATTTGTCCTATGCGGTCAGTACCATTGTCGCACGTGCATTGCCAGACGTCAGGGACGGTCTGAAACCAGTGCACCGTCGTATTTTATATTCTATGTTGCGCCAGAAATTATCCCCGTCTGCTGCATTTCGTAAATGTGCGACGGTTGTTGGTGATGTGTTGGGTCATTATCACCCACATGGTGATTCTTCGGTTTATGATGCGATGGTTCGTTTGGCCCAAGATTTTTCCGTTCGTTATCCATTGATAGATGGTCAGGGTAATTTTGGGAATATTGACGGTGACCCCCAGGCTGCATATCGTTATACTGAATCAAAAATGACCGAAGCCGCCATGCTTATTATGGAAGGTATCGACGAAGACAGTGTTGATATGATGCCTAATTTTGACGGAACAACCGTTGAACCAACTGTTATGCCGGGGGCGTTTCCTAATTTATTGGCAAATGGTGGTATGGGTATTGCTGTGGGTATGGCTACAAATATTCCGACACATAATGTCGCAGAAATTATGGACGCGCTGAATTTGGTTGTTGATAAACCTGAATCTACAACTGCACAAATTATGAAGAAATTGGTTGGACCTGATTTTCCAACTGGCGGTATTTTAATAGATGATTTTGATACAATCTGTAAAAACTATGACGCCGGTCGTGGTGCATTCCGTATTCGTGCAAAATGGGAAATTGAAAAATTAGACCGTGGGCTTGAACAGGTTGTTATCACAGAAATTCCATACGGTATTATTAAATCTAAATTGGTTGAACAAATCGCAGATTTAATAGATTCTAAAAAATTGCCTTTGGTTGAAGATATTGTTGATGAATCTACAACTGATGTTCGTATTGTTATTACACCTAAATCAAGAAATGTTCCATGTGATAAAATGATGGCACATTTGTTTGCAATGACTGATTTGGAATATAAATTCAATATGAATTTCAATGTTGTTGATTCCAAAGGTGCGCCACGTGTTATGCCAATAGGCGACGTTTTACGTGAATTTATTGCACACCAGAAAAATGTCTTGTTGCGTCGCACACATTGGAGATTGAACAATATAGAACGCAGACTTGAAATTTTGGGCGGTTTGTTGGTTGTATATCTGAATTTGGACCGCGTAATTGAAATTATCCGTAATGAAGATGATCCAAAATCTGTGTTGATGGCGGAATTCAATTTGACTGAAATTCAGGTTGAATCTATCTTGAATACTCGTTTGCGTTCTTTGCGTAAATTGGAAGAAATAGAAATCAAACGCGAAGACAAAGAATTACGCGAAGAAAAAGAAAAATTACAGAATTTATTAGACAGCGAAGAATTACAAAATGCACAATTGCATGCTTGGTTTGACGATATTAAAAAACAATATCCGAAAAATTCTGCATTGGGTCGTCGCAGAACACAATGGGCACCTGTTGGTGAAGAAATCGCAGTCAATGCAGACGATTTCATTGAAAAAGAACCAATCACAGTTATTGTTTCCAATATGGGTTGGATTCGTGCAGCCAAGGGCCATCTGGATTTGAATAACCTTGACCTGAAATTCAAGGAAGGCGACGAATTGCAATTCGCGTTCCACGCACAAACAACCGATAAAATCAATTTGTTTGGCAGTTTTGGTAAAATGTTCACTTTATCTGCGAATGATTTGCCATCTGCCCGTGGTTTTGGTGAATCTGTGCGTATGATGGCGGACATCAGTGCCGAAGAAACAATTGTAAAGGCATTTGTTTTAGATACATCTGCAAAATATTTGGTTGTTGGCAGACATGGAACCGGTTTCATTGTCAGCGGTGAAAATTGCGTTGCACAAACAAAATCTGGAAAACAGATTATGAATGTGGACGAAAAGAATCCAGCGGTATTATGTGTTCGTGTTGATGGCGATATGGTCGCATTGTCTGGGTCTAATGATAAATTGTTGATGTTTGAAACAGCCCAGATTCCAGAAATGGCACGTGGCAAGGGTGTAATCTTGCAGAAATATAATGCCGAACGCACATATACAATAGACGCCATGTTCTTTAATATGGCGGACGGATTTGGTTGGACAACCGGTCGTGGTACAACAAAATTGGAAGATATCACACCATGGATTGCAAAACGTGCGTCCCAGGGTCATACAATCCCGGTTGGTTTCCCACGCAGTGGAAAATTCGGAAAATAAGAAATTGATAAATAAAAAAAGCACCCGTGAATAACGGGTGTTTTTTTTTATGCTTTTTTTAAGGTTCAATTTTTGGTATAATATTCATATCGAGATAGGGGGAATAAAAATAGTGAAAGTCGTGAAAGCCGCAGTTTTCTACACACACACACACACACACACAGATAGTTTCGTTGCGTGATAATTGCGTGAATTGTATTCACGCGAATATGAAAACAGACAAATAACGTTGATGACGTTATTTGTCTGTTTTTTTATTTA
>CADBLE010000012.1 GCA_902795435.1 uncultured Pseudomonadota bacterium | reverse complement strand
AACGTTATTTGTCTGTTTTCAATCTTGTGCGAATTTCATTCGCACAACAATCACGCAACGAAACTATCTGTGTGTGTGTGTGTGTGTGTGTGTGTGTGTGTGTGTGTGTGTGTGTAGAAAACTGCGGCTTTCACGACTTTCACTGTTTTTATTTCCCCTATCTCGATACAAACATTATACCAAAAATTGGACCTTAAAAAAAGCATAAAAAAACACCGACAAAAAAATGTCGGTGTTTTTTGTTTTTTTTAATCACAACCAACAACTGTATACAATTCTTCTGAAATTGGTTTAACCATTGTTCTGTAATGAAAATCTTCTTTACATCCTGCGGAATCACCCAAAACAACTTCTACCAATGTAACAGATGTATCTTTTGCAGTTTCCCTTATCAATGCTTCGTCATCACCAAACATTCTAAATGGTGCGTTTGGTTCTTGATTTTTTAGATTTACTATCCATTCCAAATCAGATGGACATTTATAAACCAAATGTTGTTCATTTGATGCAATTCGTTCACATTTCCATTCTGCAAATCTGGCATCATGTTTTGCAACGTCAATTGAATTTCCGCATGCAGCCAAAGCCAACACGGAAATTAAGAGTGAAGTTTTTTTCATATTGGGACTCCTTTTGTTTCTTATCCACGAATGTAATTTTATCACAAAATAAAAACACCTGCAATTTTGCAGGTGTTTTTTTTAATCTACAACAAGATTATTTTTCCAAAGCGTCAATGATTCTTGCATATGGAATAGCACCTGGGAATGTTTTTCCATTGATGATCAAGAATGGTGTGCCTGTGATTTCAAAACGTTGTGCCAATTCACGTACGTTTTTCAATTCTTTGGCAACTACTTCGCCTTTCATATCTACTGCCAATTTTTTAGTATCCAAACCAGCTTTCTTTGCCAATTTCATAACGTTTTCGTTGATACTTTTTTGTGCAGCTTCTTGAGAAGATTGTTTACGTGCATCTGCATAGTATTCTTCGTCCATCAACAATTTATCCAAAGCAGCGGCTTTTGCATTGTCTTGCAATTTAGCAGCGATAACTGCTTGTGCAGGTGCGTCAGATAATACACCGTGGATAGAGAAGTTTTTCAAAACTACGCGGACATCATCACGTTCTTTCAAGACACGTGATAATTCACCGTGAACACGACGGCAATATGGGCAAGAATAATCAGACCACAAGAAGATTGTATTTTTTGCTTCTACATTACCAGCAATTGGTGCATCAGCAATCAATTCATCAATGTTGTCTTTAACCATTTTTGCAATTTCTTTGTTTCTTGCTTCGTCTTTCTTTGCTTGTTCAGCAGCCTGTTGAGATTGCAAACCAGCAACCATTTCTTGCAAGATACCAGGATTTGTTTTTGTTAAATAAATTGGTGTGTATAAACGAGATACAGAACCAGCAATTAACAAAATTGCAAATACTGTTACACCGTTCTTTAACAGAACGTCTTTCAATGTAGCTTTCTTTGCATCAAATTTAACCAACATAAAGCTAAACATGTACAAAGCAATTGCTACGACCAAGATTAATATTGTCCAAGCCATATTTTTCTCCTTTGTTTTGAACACTTAGATATTAGAAAAAAAAACATAATCACGCAAGTAAAAAACAACAAAATTTTAATATTTTTATAACATTTTTCTGGCCGGCGGAATATCGGTTCCCTGAATATCACAAATGCCAGAAATAAATCGCAAAGTTGTATCCAAATTCAATGGCAAATCGTATAATCTGCCACGATATGGTTCGCCACATTCCGCACAAACCGCCCGTCCGGTACGCGGTGATAAATAACATAAATTATCCACCCGACCACAGCCCGAACATTTACTTAAATCCAACGCATAACCCAATTCACGCAACAAAACAATTTCCCATTGAAGATATCTGGTGCGTGGGTTTTGTTCATTTGGTAAATCTTTCATTAAATTCAATGTTTCATTGTATAAATTTTCGTATGATTCGCGTTCTGGCAATAATGTAAAAATCAAAGAAAAAACAGAATTCATTATTTTCAATAATTCTGGATTTAATATCAATGGTGCAGACAGATTTTTTTCCGCTTCCCAATGAAAGACACCCAATTGAGAATCAAGACGTGCCACCCACGACACATTTCCATATTGCCCAACCAGAGGTTTATTTTTCTTTGCAGATACCCCACCCCGCAACATACCGACCAAAACACCGTTATCTTTTGTAAAAATATGCGCGATTGCATCACGTTCTGAAAACGGTTTTATGTTTATTAAAATGCCTGTGGTTTCAATTTGCATATTCTTATTATAATAAAACAGAAAAATTTTATAAATAAAAAATCGCCCGTTTGGGCGACTTTTTTTATTTTGCGATAAATCTTTGGAAAGTTTTTTCTTTCACCTTGACCGGATAATGACGTTTCAGATATTGAGAATAATCATCCATCATAAATCTGGCAGTCAATTTTTCCAATTCTTTGCGAATTTCTGCTTTCTTGGTATTATCTGATTTTGGTGCAACAGATTTATCTATGTGCAAAACATAGAATGCACCATTATCTTCAACCAATGTGTTTTCACCGATTTTTCCAGCAAATGCAGAACTTAAAACTGGTAATGGTGCACCATCTGTTCTGGATACAGATACAGATTTAGCATTTTTCAATTCACCATTTTTGTTCAATGCAACCAACATTTCATTTGCGTTGATGTATGCCTGTTTTCTTTGTTCAGATTTTTTCCATGCACCAACCAAATCTTTTTTAACATCATTGAATTCTGCATTGTGTTCTGGGGTAACATTTTCAACACGCAAAATTGCAAAACCTTCTTTCAATTCCAATAATTCACTTTCTGTGCCCGCATCCATAGAAAATGCCTTTGCAATTAAATCAGCATTTAATACTTTGTCAGACAATTTTGCGTTTCTGTTGAATTCTGGAACAGATACAAATTTTGCATGATGTTTTTCCGCTGCAACTTTCATAGAATCACCAGATATAATCATATCTTCTATTTGTTGTGCTTTCTTGAAACCTTCGTCATAAGAATCAGGTTTGCTCATATCCGCAGAAACAAAGACATAAGAAACAGAACGTGTTTCAGGAATAATCTTTGGATTTTGTGCATAATAAGATTTCAATTCTGATTCGGTTGGTTCTTGGATTTTATAATCACCGAATTTCACAGTTGCATATTTAATATCGCGTTTTGCATATCTTGCATTATACGCTGCATCAACCGCGAATTGAGGAACCTTTAATGGAACATTAGATGCACCAACAGCCATCTGACGCAAAATGTCAGCACGTAATATGTTTGCGAAATCTTGTTCTCTCATACCGTTACTCTGTAAAACAACATCAAACAAATATGAAGAAAATTCACCATTGTTTTGGAATTGTGGATACATACGAATTTCTTTTGCGATTCGTTTATCAGAAACAACAAATCCCAAATCCAGCGCACGATTCAATGCCAATTGATTCATTGTCAATGTTGTCATGACTGAATTTGTCAATTGTGCAGATTTCACAGGATCCATATATGCGGATTTTTGTTCTTCCTTGCTCATCATAGACAATTGACGGGAACGTTCGTTGTTAAATTGTTGAACCGATATATCGGCATCACCAACCTGAATCAGTGTTGTATCACGCATAGAACCGCCAAAAATCCATTCAGCAGCACCCCAGCCCACAAAACTGAAAATCAAAACAAACATTAAAAATTTCGCTAACGGTTTGTCAGCAGCATTACGTAAATATTCTAGCATTTTTCCACCTTTTGCGTTACCATAGCAAAAAAGATGATAAAAAATCAAATAAAAAAGGAAGAAAGATGAAATTTATTATTGGTAACTGGAAATCTAATGGCGATATTGACAAAAAAGATTCTATGATAAAATCTCTGAAATCTGTCAAAACCAATAACAAAGTCATATTATGTATGCCTTTTCATTTATTGGGTGGCGGAAATTCTGTGGTGGAAATTGGCGCCCAAGACATCAGTTTATACCCAAATGGTGCCTATACTGGTGATATATCTGGTCAAATGTTGAAAGAATCAAATGTAAAATATGTCATCGTCGGACACAGCGAAAGACGTAAATATCATAATGAAACAAATGAAATTGTTCGCAAGAAATCTGAAAACGCGATTGCCAATGGCATTATTCCGATTATATGCATTGGTGAATCTGAAACTGATAAAAAAGCGGGGCGCACAATGAGTGTTGTAAAAAAAATGTTATTAGACAGCATTCCAAAACAAGGTGATTTTATTGTCGCATACGAACCATGTTGGGCAATTGGCACAGGCGTTATTCCAACAACAAATGAAATATCTGCCGTTCATGAAACTTTGTTCAAGGCATTATCTAAAATCGGTCGTGATACAACCCCTATCCTGTATGGTGGCAGCGTAAATCCAACAAACGCATCTGAAATTATGTCTATAAATAATGTCCATGGCGTTTTAGTTGGGGGCGCATCCTTGAAATATGACACATTTTTACCTATAATAAATGCAGCAAAATAATTTTATAATGAATAAAACAGAGGAAATTATTATGGAAGACAACAAAAAAGAAGTAGAAATAGAAACTGTGTCGATTGATAATGCAACAGAAAAAGAAACAACCGAACAACCAATACAAGACGAAAAAGATAAAACCATATCTGATTTAACTGCCAAGGTTGCAGAATTAAACGATAAATATTTGCGTGTTGCAGCCGAACTTGAAAACACACGCCGTCGTGCTGGGTTGGATATTGAATCTGTTGCGCGTAATCGTGTGATGAGTGTTGCTGAAAAAATATTACCTGTTATGGACGCGGTTGAAATGGCATTAAAACATGCCCCAGACGACGAAGGCATCAAAACAATGGAACGCGCTTTATCAAATGCGTTCGCCAAAATTGGTATTGTTAAAATTGAATCTGTGGGCGAAATATTAAATCCACAATTCCATAATGCGATTCAAATGATAGACAAACCAGAACCAACAACAAAAACAAACACTATATTGGAAGAAATGCAGACCGGATATATGTTTGGGGATACAGTTTTAAGAACCGCCATGGTTGTTGTTTCTAAATAATTAAACAGGTGGCAAAAGCCACCTGTTTTTATCTGGTTATAAAATTTTCCCACCAATTTTGTTTTTTGCGCCCTATTGCTTTTTCATATTGTTTGGTCAGTAATTTTTTATTTCTTTCTACGATTTTTTCCAATTCTTTGTCTGAACTGATTCTATATTGTGGGTTATTTTCACAGAATCTTTTTGTTTTATAAATTACCATTGACGCTTTCCGTATCAATTTTGGCAATTTTATAAGTGTGCGAACATTGGTTTGTGTTGCGCTGGTATAAAAAACCTTTGCCGTTGGGATTTGTTCACCCAAATCATTTTCAACAAATGTCTGATATAAACACAACCGACCAACATTTGGCACAATCATTTCCATACGAGTATATTGTGTATTAAATTCAGATGTAAATTCTGCAACTGAAAAATAAGCCCGTTCAAATCCAGCGTTAAATAAATCTAGCAAAAAAGATAACTTGATTTCGTCCATAGTGTTAAATGTATAAAGAAATTTAACACTTTATAAATTTTTGTCAATTTATTTTTGCTGCAACTATTGGTCTGGCTTTGATTTCGTCCAATGGATGTTCTTGGTAAGAAACATTCATAAAATCTATGTTATTCAAATCAAAACTGCGAATTGTTGGGTTATACATTGTTGTATAATATAACCTGATGTTAGTCATATCGGTCACACTGGTCCATTGGGTCGCAGACGGAATATCTGGTATTTTTTCTTTGTTGTCATATTGCGCACCAATCGGAATTGTCATTGCCGACAATATCGTAAATGCCTGATGAACGGCTTGATTTGCATCTTTCAATATTGGTGCAGAATTTTGGAAAAATGCAGTCCTGATAAATCTGGACGGTGGGGTCATATCGCCTGGTAACCCTAATAAACCTGTCCCACTGCCCAATGGGGAAACCATAACATTTCCAAATTCATGTGCATCAACCCCACCAGAATGCAGATTTATGTAATTATCAAGATTTGTTTTATGCCAATCAAATGCAGGCGAATTAGTCAAAACACCAACTGTATTTTCATGAACCATTGCAACACCATTTATGTATTCAATTACAATTTGACGACCAGTGTTATCTGCAACACGCCAATGGAGTGTTTGCGCCCTTTTGTCCGTAGAAACCACCCGAACAAAAGACAATGCTTCTATTACATCATCTACATTGTCAAAATTACCCAATATCCACGCTACGAATTCAGTATCAGATATTGTTAAATCTTTCATATTTGCATCATATTTTGGGTAAGAACCAAATTCTGGGAAATAAAACAGACCTGCGGATAAACCAGCTTCATTTAATCCTTCTATAACATAATCTTCGCTGGCCAATCCGACATAACCATAAAACGCATAATATCGCATACCGTTTCTGGTTCCGTCTGGCAACATAGATTGTTTTTCATATCCACGTGGAACGATTAAATAATCGCTTGGGCTTTCACCATTTGCCCATTCAACACTGCGTGCAACAATGTGTGCCCCATCATTAGAATTTAATGTAATTCCTGTACAGGAATTTGCCTGGTGATGAATACCAACGCTTGCCAGTATCATCAAAAAAGTAAGATTTAATTTTTTCGTTTTCATACTTTAATTTTTACCTAAAAACCGCCCTATTTCTATAAGAACGTATTCCAGTAAAATCTTTCCTATTTACACAAAACGCAAATAAGATATTGCAATAAAAATCTCTTTGTTCTAGTATGCTTTTAACAATAAATTTTACGGAAAAAGGAATAATAATTATGTCTAAAAATGTCATCACTTTATTTCAGCAAGACAAAGAAATCAAATACACAACATCTGCTGAAAATTTCAATATGCAAAATATTTTAGTAAAAAATTATAACGGCGATGCAACCCCTGATACCATTATTGCAAAGGGCTATTGTCAATCTGATGAATTTTTAAGAACAATTATAAAATATCACAACCCAAAAGATGCAAATGGTAAAAGAAAATTTATGTCGCATTGTTTTGTGATAACCGGTAAAAAAATGGCAGACGGTTTGGACCATACATTTATCATAACAGACGCGGTCTTGAACCAATTTCCAACATTGGAACAAAAAATAGACATAACAAAACAAGCCATTGATTTCTTTCATAAACAAATCAAACATGATGAATCAAGTGTCCCAAATGTATGTTTTCTGAATTATTCTGGCCATTTTAATATTAAAAATAAAACTGCATGCGATTGCGTATTATTACAATATGCGTGTGAACAATTGAAATTAAATGCAAAATTCTTTTCATCACAACTTGATTTTGCCCTGTCCCATGAATCGCAAGAAATCAAATCAAAATCTGATGCACCTGGATTGGCAGACATTATCGTTGTAAATGATATAAACGAAGGAAATTCTATCGTAAAATCTTTCATGCTGAACGGATGGAAATGTTATGGATATATATTGGGATTGGACGAAACTGTTATATTAAATTCTCGTTTCAATATAAACCAAAATTTGGAAGCAATAGATTTTATATCTTAAAAAAATATGCCACGAAAAAAGCCACCAATGGTGGCTTTTCTTATTTTTTAATCTTTGTAGAAACAGTGAATCTTTCCAAACATTTTTTTCTGATTCTGTCTGCATTGTCATATAAAACATTTGGATTTGAACACCATTTATAACCTATGCGTAAAACCTCTGTTTTGTGGTTTCCCATAATACGAGAACTATATTGATACATATTTATACCATTTTCAGAAAAAATCTTTCTTGCTTTGGCAAAACCTTCTTCTGTTGCTGGGATATAATAAACGTATCTGTTATATGATTTTCTGATATCTGGTTCGCATAAAACACACATTTTTGCCAATGTTTCAATATCTTGTTCAGACATTGCCTTTACAACAAACCATGTTGGTAATATTTCTGGCATATATTTTTGGCCTGAAATTCTCTGTTGCAAATCTTGTAAAAAACCCATTACATATCCCTTTTTTTGTGCGAAATATGTTAGACAATTTTATAAAAATGTCAAGGCATTTTATATACCAACCCTGTGGTTGAATTTCAGCATAAATACAGATTCATTTCCAAATGCGTCTGTATTATTTGGGTTTATACGATAGATAAATCCAACCCCCGCATCTGTGAATTCACCGATAGATTTTTTATAAGATGCGGCAAATCTCATTTCACGTTTCTGGGCAGATAAATCTATGTATTCTGTATGTGCGTTATTGACAGCAATTTCATATTTGCCATTATTTTCAACAACATTATATTCTGCATAATCATAACCCATTTTTCCATCAACCACCGCCAAAGGCATAGACACAGTCAAACTTAACCCGCCAACATCAACACCAAATGCAAATGAATTAGATTTGATATTTGATAAATCTGCTATCATTAAACCGTCACTATTTGCATGTGTATCTGCAAATGTTCCACGCAAATACAAAGATGTGTTTTCAAATGGTTTATATTTCATAACCGTATCAACGTATGTTGTTTTTGCACCGTTCATTGCCAACAGACCATCTGAATACATACCCAATACAGTATTATTTTCATTCATCAAACCAAACGATACATTAAATGCAAATTTATCGGTTTTATATCCCGTATCAATTGATGCACCATTTACAAACCCAAGACGACCTGGTTCAAATTGAGATGAAACAACCGGGTCTTTATCCAACAAAGATTCATCTGTTATTGCACCGGTGAACAAATGTGAAGAAACATTGAATTTACCCATTTTATATGTTGCCCCACTGACCAGCGCATTTGAAGAAATCGCTAACAAATCATTTGCACGACCATCAAATCTGGACATATCATTTGTTAAGTGATGTTGATATTGTGCATCTAATTCGTATTTTTCATTTGTAAATGCAATTTTCAGATTATCCAAACCGCCAAATTTATCATTATAAGCACGATTTGACACAGACATATTAAATGTCAGATTTCCGATTTTGCTTTCTTTCTTGCTATCAGAATTTACATTGAAATCAGCCAACACATCACCCATATAAAAACCATGTTTTGTGTTTGTACTGTTTGCAATTTCGTTTGTCCAAACACGTGGCAAAGATAACGAACCGTCTGCGCTTTCGATTATATCAAAGAAAGATGTTGTTATAGATTTTCTGCCCGTCATAGACATAATTGTTGATGCACGCGCGGTTGAAGAAGATGTTGCGACATTTCCCCAGAATTCATTTCCAGATGTTGAAACAATATTACCTTTGGAATAATAATACACAGAATAACTTGGTTTAATTGCACGTTCCAAATTTATCAAACCATAACCAAATACGTTCTTGAACACATTTAAATATTCAGATGTAGATAAACTTGATTCACTATAAACCAATGGCAATTCGTACATATTCTGCAAATAAGTTTTCAATGTATCTGCTGAAAATCTGGTTGTGCCGTCCGCAGAACCCAAATATGGCCCATCTGCAGTCAAAGCCAACAATGTGAATATTTCATCATTTGACATATATGAAAACGCAGATTTAACAGATGCAACCGCACCCGCGGCGGACGCTGTCGCCATTTCAGCGGTTGGACCCGCCGCAGCAAAACACCACGGATCAATACCTGATGCAGAATTACCAACACCGGTTATTCCGCAAATACGTGAAGAATAAATATTATTGTCTGCATCTGCCCATTTTGACAAAACAATTGGCCCATAACTGTTTGATGTTCCATCACCATATTCAGTAATTGTAGATGCGGTGCTGGTTCCGTTTTCATGACTTACCGCGACAACCGTCATAAAATCGTGTTTCAATGTGCCACCATTACCGTAAATCATAGGTGCATAATTTTCAAATGTCGCAGATGGAATAACCTGGGCGAAATTTCCAGATGAATCTTTGTACAAATAATCACCCGCTGGCATAATTATCATTGGCAACCCCGGATTATAGCCCAGGAATAAACTGTTTGCGATATCGCCTTCGCCACCACCATAATAAGCGTTTACCTGAGTTTTATAAAATGTAGGTAAATCAGAAACACCATAAATATCAGCCATAGTTGTAAAATTATCAACTGTTAAATAAGTCATATTTGTTGAATTTGGCAAAACACTCAAATTCGCAATTACATCTGATGTTGAAGTAGTATCAGGGTCACCAACAACACTATATTTTCTGCTTACCGCATCAGCCATTGCAGAAAAATTCGTATATGGTGAATTTGTATTTTTTGTTTTGTAACCATAAACAGTATCTGATATTGCAAAATATACATCATCTATTTCTGGTGTATTTGATGATTTTACATACCATGCACCATCTGTTCCAACATAGATTGCAATATCATCACAATCTGTTCCACATTCACCGATTAAAATCTTGGAATTAGAAGAAATTTCATACGTAACACCCGCAATTTTCATTGTTTTTTGACCGCTAACACTTGCTTTATCAACTGCGTTCACAATGTTATAAGTTATGGTATTCAAAACAACACTATCCCCCGCAGATAAAATATTGTTATTATCATTATCTGTAAATGTTCCGATTTCTGGTCTGTCTGTGGCAGTTGTTATTTCAGACCATGTTGTTCCATAACCCGTTCTGTAAATTGCCAATTGACCATTTGGAACAAACCCAATTAAATCACCATTATCACTTGAACGACCACCATTCCAACCGGCAACTATTTTTGCCAATGCACTTTCTTTCTTGGTCGCGTACGGATTAAATGCAGACCCCGAACCAGATAAATCAAAACCTGATATTTCTGTTTCTGTATAAACATTACCATCTTTGGTCAAAGTATTATTAAGGTACTTATCAACAATTGGTGTAGCAGATTGTAAATTGTTAGCCACAGCATATGTTATACCGTCTGCTGGGTCTGCAGAACCAGTTGGATTTATACCATTACCAGTAATCAACGCAACACGAACTGGACGCATTTGAGAACCAATTATCGCAGGTGTAATAGGTGCATTAGAATTTGAATTACGGAAAATAAATTGTCCCATATAACCACTGGCGAAAGCATAATATCCGCGCATGGTCAATAAATAATTTTGTGTTGTTGATGGCAACCCGTCTGCCAAGAAATTATCAGTTGTCGCAACATTTGGACGGAAATAGTTAAAATCACTGGTCGCAATACCTACGGTTGACGTGTCCCATGATGGTAAATTTGTTTTTATATCAAAACTGGTATCAACCGCCCCTTCACTGTTCAAATAAGCCGGTCCATATGGCACGGTAAACAATTTATTTACGGTTGACGAACCACCGCCAGAACCACCACCGCCGCCGCCATGTGAACCACCAGATGGACTGGACGGATTATGGTTATCAGAATCAAAAGCATCTGTCAATAATGCAACCCCGCCCAAAACGGCAGCCACACCAACCGCAGACAATAATAAAACATGTGAAGAAGGCAAACCGCTAAAGAAATTAAAACTTTCACCATTTTGAGCAAGTTTATTTTTTTGTTTTTGTTTCTTTATCTGTCTGTCACATTGGGACGCATCTGCACCATACATCTGTAAAATTTGTACGGCCTGTCTGTCGTTATTCATAACCGCAGTGCAAACCAAAGACATACCAGACGCATCAACAAAATTTACATCTGCGCCCGTATTGATTAAATATTGGACAGTTTGAATATCGCCACGTCTTGCCGCGGTCAATAATTGTGCAGCCGATTGAAAATCGCCACCTGCCCCAAATGAACAAAATGGTATAAATATGGCCAAAAAGCCCAAAAATCTAAACTTTTTCATGAATGCATTCTCTCTGTTTATTTCAGTCTAGCACAAAAAAATAAACTTTGTCTATAAAATTTAATGCATATTTATATAAATAAGTATAGTTTTTTTCTTTGCTTTAATTTCGTAATTTTGTTATAATCTTTTTCAAGAGAGAAAATGAAATATCGCAATTTATTTTTTGCATTGCTGTTTCTTGGCACACCAAATGTTGTTTTTGGTGCATGTTCAATCGCGAATTTAACCAGATGTCTTGATTCTGTTTGTGCTATAAATATCGGTGCAAATCCTGCGGCACGATGCCAATATTGTGGTGATGCGTCTGCGGGTGAACCTGCTAAATCCAGTGCTATGAAATCAATATCTGCGGGTGCATCTGCGAAATATACAATTTCAGACAAAGAATTAAAAAAGGCACCAAAAGATCCGGGTGAAAGATATGTTTGGGCAACCAGACAATGTCTTGATAAATTGAAAGATTGCTCGTCTGATGATGTATCTGATAATTATGATTCTTTGATTGAACAATCATGTAAAGCGGCGGGAATTTCCGCAGATTTTGCAAATTTAGCCCAGAAAGCAAACGAAGGAAAATCAAAAAATTCTTGTTCCAGGGAAATAACAAGTTGTCTTATAAATGAAAAAAGATGTAACGCAGATTACAGCAAATGCGAATCGGATGCGGACTTTGACAAATATTATGCAGAATGCAGTGTTTTATCCACAGGATGTGAATCTTTTTCCAAAGAAATTCGTTCAACTTTGATCGCAAATCGTGATAACGCGGTTAAAAACGCAGATGAAATCTTAAACACTATCGTTACCGCATATCAAACATCACGCGAAAACAAACTTAAAAATATCCAAGACGGCTGTAAAGATAGTGCGGCTAAAAAGAAATGTATTTCAATGGTATGCAACAACAATATGCGCCATAAATGTGAATTGGGATTTGAATACGAAGAAACATTGGCTGGTATGTTATGTAAATTCTATGATACCGCATGTGACAGATTAAAATAAAAGACAAGGAAACAGAAACAATGAAAATTGGAAAACAATCTTTTCTTAAAATTACACCATTTTTAATGGTTCTGTTTTCAATGTGTTTTGTTGAAACACCTGCCCTGTCCGCATCACGTGGTGGTCGTTCTGCTGATATGGTTATTGAAAATAAATCATCTCAGTTTGCAGAATCGTTATCTTCATCTACAACCAGCAGTTCTGCATCAAAAAATGATTTAGCAGAACAAATCCGCAAACAACGTGAGGCGATTGAGGCCCGTGAAAATGCCGCAGCATTCGCAACCAGTCAACAGACAGCTCTGAAATCTGGTCAAAACGCTTGTGATATGGGGTTGCGCAAATGTATGCAAGATAAATGTGGTTCAGATTTTTCTAAATGTGCATTGGACGGTGATACAATGTTCGGTGATAAATTAAATCTGTGTCGCAGGGATTTAAATTGTTCTGGCGAAGAATTCAGATTATTTACCACAGAAATCAAGGCTGACCGTGATATGAATGCAAAATTGTCTTCATACACAAAAACCATAGAATGTGGAAATCAATATAACGATTGTATCCAAAAAGAATGTGGCGCCACATTTAATAAATGTTTGGGCAAACCAGCTGAAGATCGTGCTATCAAAAATTGCGAAACATTGGCAAAAAATTGTGTGGAACAAGATTCAGGATTATCTTCACGCGTCGGCACAGTTATTGGCAGATTACGTGAAAATGCTGAAAAAGAAGTAAAAGCGGACGAAGAACGTATGTATAAATTGCGTGATGATATGTCTGCACAATGCAAACGTTTGGGTGCAATGTTTGATGAACGCAGTTTTGATTGTGTTTACACCGTTAATTTCTTTGCAGGCGAAAATCAATCAACACCAACCGCATCAAGAAAAGCATACGCTGGCAATACTTTTGTATGTATGCAGGAATGGTTTGGTATAAATGTTACAACATATAAAGAAAACGCATTCCGTGAAACACGTGCACAAACCGCGGCATCATCTGCAATGTTGGGTTCTGGTCTTGGAACAGCCACTGGGTTGATAACATCTGGTGCAATGGGTCGTTCACTTGAAACACAAAAAGCAAAGAAAGAAGCCAAAAACGAATGCGAATCCCAGGGTGGTAAATTCAGAGGCGGAAAATGTGTTGGTGCCGGTGAAAAAACTGGCGATGATAAAAACTCAGACGGAAAAGATGGTGATGATAACGACGGCGATTCTGAAGAAAAAGATTGTCGTGGCGGTAATTACAAGGCTGGTTCTTGCTGGTGCAAGGGGGTAATTATGACAAAGAATTCTACCTGTGAAGACGGCAAGATTAAATACGGTAATAAAGATGATGGTGATGATAACGACAGCGATTCTGAAGAAAAAGATTGTCGTGGCGGTAATTACAAAGCTGGTTCTTGCTGGTGCAAGGGTGTAATCATGACAAAGAATTCTACCTGTGAAGATGGCAAGATTAAATACGGTAATAAAGATGATGGTGGAGATTCTGAAGAAAAAGATTGTCGTGGCGGTAATTACAGGGCTGGTTCTTGCTGGTGCAAGGGTGTAATCATGACAAAGAATTCTACCTGTGAAGATGGCAAGATTAAATACGGTAATAAAGATGGTGGTGGCGATTCTGAAGAAAAAGATTGTCGCGGTGGTAATTACAGGGCTGGTTCTTGCTGGTGCAAAGGTGTAATTATGACAAAGAATTCTACCTGTGAAGACGGTAAAATACATTATGGTAATTAATTATAAAAAATAATGAAAAAAACAAAAAAATTTTTCCCTTTGTTTTTATTGGCATTGACAACAATGCCATTTTCCACATTTGCAGATTTACCAGAAGATGATTTTTTTATAAGTTGGATGGAAGATAATTTTTGTTCAACTTATGATGCGGATATACAAGTAAATTGTGATGCAAATCCTGTTTTTCGTTGTGGTAGTTATGTTCAAGATTTTTCAAGTAAAAAAGAATTATTTGCTTCCGCAAATCAACTCTTGAAAAAAGCGTGTAATGAAAATAAATCTTCCTTGCTCGCTAACATAAAACATATACAAGTTCTGCAAAATAAAATTACACACGTTTTTTGTGCTACAGGATATATGCATCCTACAACAGGCTCTAAAGACGATTTCAATTTCAGATGTATAAAAGATCCTGATTATTCAGAACGCGTAAAAGATTCTACGCCGACCGCAACATCCCCTGCACCAAAACCAGCTGCATCAAAAGCCGGTGGCGCAACTCAAAAGAAAGTTGCAACACCTCCAAAACCAGCAACTAATACACATACACAAACAACACCAGAATCTACAGCAAAATTACGTGAACCATGGAAAGAATACGAAGCACACGAGGCAGAACAACCAATAAATACTGACGCTTATACTGAATATAATGAAGGTGATGATGTACAACCTGAAAAAACAAAGAAAGGTCTTTGCACAAATGCCAAAGAACATCATTTATTGGCCAAATATGTTGATGGTGTATGCACTGTTGAATCTTGTGTTGTTGGATATGAACTTGTCGACAATACATGTGTAAAGAAAGAAAAACCTGCAAAAACAGAACCAGAAGAAAATTCAGACGAAAAACAAAAGAAAGGTCTTTGCACAAATGCCAAAGAACATCATTTGTTGGCGAAATATGTTGATGGTGTATGCACCGTTGAATCTTGTGTTGCTGGATATGACCTTGTTGATAATACATGTGTAAAGAAAGAAAAACCTGCAAAAACAGAACCAGAAGAAAATTCAGACGCAAAACAAAAGAAAGGTCTTTGCACAAATGCCAAAGAGCATCATTTGTTGGCCAAATATGTTGATGGTGTATGCACCGTTGAATCTTGTGTTGTTGGATACGAACTTGTCGACAACACCTGTGTAAAAAAAGAAAAAAACGCAAAAACAGAACCAGAAGAAAATTCAGACGCAAAACAAAAGAAAGGTCTTTGCACAAATGCAAAAGAACATCATTTGTTGGCCAAATATGTTGATGGTGTATGTACTGTTGAATCTTGTGTTGTCGGGTATGAAGTTTCTGAAGATAAAAAATCTTGTGTAAAAAAGGATAATTCTGCAAAGGCGGAAAGCAAACTTGAAAAAGAATTAGAAAAAGACATAAATACCCTTACAAAAGAATTCCTTTCTGTGGTAAAATCTATTACAAAGACATGTGAAAAAAGTGGTGGTTCTATCACAGATGGTGGCGAATGTGTTGTCCCTGAAACCACAGAAAGCAAAGATTCTAAACCAAAGGGACGCAGCGCTGGTGCAAAGGCAAAAAAAGGTAAAAAATAATGATATTAAATCGTAAATTTTTAATAGCATTATTATTATTATCTATCCCATATTATTCTTTTGGGGCTGATGTCAATGCACTGAAATCTGAAATTTCTGCAAAAACAACTATTCCAGATGCAATTGCTGCTTATGAATCTGGCACAGATGCGATTTTAAATGACGAAAAATATCAATCTGTATCCAGTGATTTCAAGCAATCAAAAAAATCACAGATAGACGAAAATATAACCTCCGCAAAATCTGGCACAGATTCTTCTGCTGCTGAAGAATCAGAAGAATCAGAAGAATCAAATGATAATGATAACGACAAACCAGAAGATACCAGAACAGATGCAGAAAAGAAAAAAGCATTAGAAGACGCAGAAAAAAATTATGCAGATAAAAAAGCAAACGAACAATCAACGGCAAATAAAACTTTAACTGCATTGACGACCGCCGCAACTGGTATCGGTGGTATGGAATTGGCAATGGGGTTATCTGAACAGAAAGCAGACAAAGAAGCAGATGCAAATATGGACGCCTATATACAAACATTCCGTTGTACATACGCAGACGGCAAACAAGTAAAAGCCGGTCCAGAAGAAATAGAATTACCGGGCGGCAATATTCCAGAACTTATGAAATTGCGTAATGAATATGTTGCATTGGCAAACGATTTGAAAGAACGCAAAACA
>CADBLE010000011.1 GCA_902795435.1 uncultured Pseudomonadota bacterium | reverse complement strand
CCATTGTAGTACGTTTGTAGCCCGACCCGTAAGAACCATGATGACTTGACGTCATCCACACCTTCCTCCCGCTTGACGCGGGCAGTCCCCTAAGAGTTCCCGGCATTACCCGCTGGCAACATAGGGCGTGGGTTGCGCTCGTTGCAGGACTTAACCTAACATCTCACGACACGAGCTGACGACAGCCATGCAGCATCTGTCTTTGGTCCAACCGAATTGAAGACAACCATCTCTGGAAGTCGCGACCAAGATGTCAAGGGTCGGTAAGGTTTCTCGCGTAGCATCGAATTAAACAACATACTCCACTGCTTGTGCGGGTCCCCGTCAATTCCTTTAAGTTTTAATCTTGCGATCGTAGTCCCCAGGCGGCATGCTTAACGCGTTAGCTACGTCACTGATCCCCCGAAGGAAACCAACAACAAGCATGCATCGTTTAGGGCGTGGACTACCAGAGTATCTAATTCTGTTTGCTACCCACGCTTTCGTCCCTCAGTGTCAGCGACGATCCAGAAGACTGCCTTCGCCATTGGTGTTCTATCTGATATCTACGGATTTCACCCCTACACCAGATATTCCATCTTCCTCTATCGCGCTCCAGCTTGCCAGTATCAAAGGCAGTTCCAGGGTTGGGCCCTGGGATTTCACCCCTGACTTAACAAACCACCTACGGACGCTTTACGCCCAGTAAATCCGAACAACGCTTGCACCCTTCGTATTACCGCGGCTGCTGGCACGAAGTTAGCCGGTGCTTTTTCTGTCACTACTGTCATCATCTTCATGACTAAAAGAACTTTACAACCCGAAGGCCTTCTTCATTCACGCGGCATGGCTGGGTCAGAGTTTCCTCCATTGCCCAATATTCTTAGCTGCTGCCTCCCGTAGGAGTCTGGACCGTGTCTCAGTTCCAGCGTGGCTGATCGTCCTCTCAGACCAGCTATGGATCATCGCCTTGGTAGGCCATTACCCCACCAACAAGCTAATCCAACGCGGGCACATCCATCACCGATAAATCTTTCCCCTTGCGGGCGTATGCGGTATTAGCGTCCGTTTCCAGACGTTATTCCCCAGTGAAGGGCAGTTTCCCACGCGTTACTCACTCGTGCGCCACTGACTTCAAGAGAGCAAGCTCTCTTGTCATCCGTTCGACTTGCATGCCTAAGACCTGCCGCCAGCGTTCGTTCTGAGCCAGGATCAAACTCTCAAGTTCTAAAAAAACTTGTAATTTAAGTCCTGTGCATTTAACAAAGCTGACTTTAATCAGTTCGTCTTTACATATTATATATTCGCAAGACAAGTTTTTTAACGAGGTTATATTTTAACCTACTCTTAGTCAAAGTTTGGATATTCCAAATTCAACTGTCTGCATATCTCTTCTTGAACAGATTTTTGAATTTCAAAAATCATTTTGATGAGCTGCTTTTATTCACAATGTTGAGAATTGAATCTCTTATTTCAGAGGTTGGAACTTTTCTTTTCATTCGGTTTCAACTTGAAAGCCCGCTTATTATGTGTTTGTTCTTTGGAAAAGTCAAGCGATTTTTAGAAAATAATTTGCAAAAAATTTTAAAAAGCCACCAAACCGCAGAAAACCGGCATTTTTTCTTATCAAAAAAAATTTAATTTATTTTTATCTTTATCTGAAAAAACGGTTTTTCCGATTCATTTTTTCATAAATTTTGATGATTTTTGACGATTCGTGAAAAAAAAAGGCGCCGATTCGTAGCAACCGAATCGGCTTTCCTTATATAATATGACGAAAAAACCACCCAAAAGGGTGGTTAAATCTTAAAAGCGATACATAAAGCCCAATTTTACCATTGGATAATATTTTATATCGTCCAAATCTTTCTGAACTTCTTTTGTTTCTGCTTTTATACGATTTTTCAATTCATTTTCTAATGTTGCATCACCTTTAACAGCAGCACCACCAATCTTCAAACCATCAAGTGGTATATTCAAATCAGCCTTGGCTGTTTTATCAGTAAAGACAACACCGGCATCCATATAAACCTTGATTCCCCAGAACAAACCTAAATCAAAACCTGTTCCAAGATAAGGTCCAGAATATTTCCAGTTTATTTTTGCCTTGCCCTTTGCATCGCCGGTATCATATGTATATGTCTGACCGTCCAATTCAAATTCATAGACAGTTTTGTTTATACTTTTAATATCTGCACTCAGGTTTAATTTACCTGTGAAATAACCACCAGATAATCTCCATCCACCAAGCAACCATGTATCACCAAAAGGATAAAAATCAACCAACGCCCCAAAATGATGTCCATCCAGCGTAAAGTTTTCAATTTTAATATCACCAACCTTAACCCCGCCCTTCTTGATATCTTCAACAACATCATTTATTTTATCGTTCATTTTGCTTTTGATTGGAGAATATGTTCCAAAATCTAAACGGACACCGAATCGTTTTGCCCAGAAAGAATCAAAGTTTTTATTATTATAACCAATAAAGCCGTTCAAACCACTTGTCGCGGAAACACCTGCACCAATTTGCAATCCATGTGGAAATTTAATTTTTGGATTTGATTTTTTTGCTTCAAACACAGGTTCTTTGAAATCTATATTTTCACTAACCGGTGCAGTTTCTTCAACAACAGGTGCAACAACTTCTTGTTTAACAGTATCTGCAACCTTGGTTTCTTCTGCAAAGGCAGGCATAACCAAAACAGACAACATAGAAATTACGGAGATTTTTTTCATAAGAATTCCTTTCCTTGTTATGAATCTATTCACATTATACATAAAAACACATAAATAACACAACATAAAATTTTTATTTAATAACGGCCTTTTTTATGATAGAATTATAATCATGAAACAAAAAATATCTTTTTTAATTGCGATTATATCTGCAATTGGCACACATGGTGCAATCGCATCAGAATGCATTGGTTCTGATTGTGAAATTATACCTGTAACAGAAGAAACAATTATCGTTCACAAACCTGTTTCTGAATATGATGCACAAAGTGTTTGTGTATATGACTACAATTGTCCATTTGATAATGCACACGATTGTGAAATTTGGTATAAAAAACCAACATATAAACAAAACGTTTATCCACGTGCAGAACATTTAAGTTTTGCAAAAACAGAATCTGTTTTATATGCAATAAATTCTTCCAATGATTTCAGTGCAAATGACGAAGCAGCAAAACCTTTGTTGGACAGATATTTAATGTTGCAACAGGCATCTGAATCTTGTTGTGAAGCAGGCATTATATATAAGATGCGTCAGAACGGTGCAAGTGAAGAAGAAATTTATTCTTTCTTGAAAGATGATGCAAATTATTACGCAATAAAAACACGTTGTTTGATGACTGATAACGAAGGTATCGCAGAAACATATTCAAATGGTGTTGATTATAAAATGATATTTGATGTCCGCAATGCATGTTTATGTAAAAATAAAATTTGGTTTAATGCGTTGTTAGCACCTTATAAAGATATCTATAAACGCGCACCACAATTTATAAATATGGATTTCAATTATACTTATACAGATGGTATGAAACGTGAAATCTGTATTTCTGTAAATAAAGATGTCCAAACAACAATGAATTTATTGGAATCTTGTCCAAAATAAAAAAACGCCCAAATGGGCGTTTTTTATCTCTCAATTCCAAAAAACAAAGTTCTGACTTGATCCCTTATATTATAAACACGATATCCTAAGCGCTGGTTTAAATTAAGTTCTTTTGGAACATTCCAAAATTCACGTTTCAAAAAGACCAGTTCTACTAAACGTAAACTTCTTAATCTAAAAACTTTGTCTGCCAGTGCAATATGTTCAGGATTTTTCAACAAAACAAACCAGCCACCCACATTTAAAATATATTTATATGTTCCATCTGCTTCATATATGCGTTGCAAACTTTTCTTGTCACCCATGATAGAATCAAATCTTTCTGTATCTTTTTTATCACCAAAACACAACACACTTTTGGTTAAATTTTTAAGCATTTTTTTAAGTACTTCTGGTGCAAGAAAAGCATAACCTTGTGCCTTTGCTTGATATTTTTCTGATAAAACATACGAAAAACCTTTTTTTGGTTCAATTTGTATATTTTTATCATCCATAATACACCCCTTTTTATTTTGCTTCTTTTTCAATCTGTTTTTTAACCCACGCATAATGACGGAAAAATTCAATTCCAGGTCCCGCCGGCATACCCATCCATTTTTCACCAGATGGCACATTACGGAACACACCACTGTTTGCACCAACTTCTGAATCATCACCAATATGAATACCATTTGAAACACCACAGTGTCCACCCAATAAAACGCGGTCACCAATCACCGCACCACCTGCAATACCAACCCCAGATGCCAAAAAGCATTCTTTACCAATAACAACCCCATGTGCAACCTGGCATAAATTATCAATCTTGGTTCCTTCACCAACAATTGTGTCAGTCATTGCACCACGATCAATACAAGAATTTGCACCAACAGAAACCCTGTCACCCAAAACAACACGTCCAACATGTGGAATAAATACATTTTTACCGTTCTGACGCGTATAACCGAAACCGTCCTTGCCAATTACTGCATTTGCATTTATCACGCAATCTGCACCGATTGTAGCGTTTTCTATGTGTGCGCCAGAATGGACAACTGTATTTGCGCCCAAAACAACATTACGACCAATAAAAGCACCTGGATAAATCTTTACACCTTCTTCTAAAACAGCACCGCGTTCAACGGTTGCAAATTGTCCGATATAGTTAGAACGTTTTTTACGGAAAAACACACCGCGTTCAACAACAGAAAAATAAGAAACACCGAAACGTGGTTTTTCAGCATAAATAACACCTAATATTTTTACAATATTACCGCGTGGTGAATCTGTAACCAACAGCGTTGCACCCTTTGGCGCATTTTCAACCTGTTCAGGTTGAACAAGAATAACTGTGGCCTTGGTATTTTTAAGAACATCTATTGGTAAAATTTTGAACGCAGCAGAATTACGTTCAGTTGAATAGAAAGCAAGTTGTCCCGCCTTGGCTTCTGCAATAGGCGCAACCCCTTTGACTGGTTCATTTGGGTTACCCCTTAATTCCAAACCAAATTTTTTTGCCAATTCACCGGCTGTTGTTTTATTTGCACGTGGTCCAAACAATATTCTCAATAAACTTTTCATAAAACACCCTTTTTCAATATCAATGTGATTATAAATATATAAGAATCAAAACGCAAAATATTTTTGTATAAAAATGACACAATAAAAAAACGCCCAAACGGGCGTTTTTTTAAGATGGGTTTATTTTGTTTATTCTATCTCGATACTTACAGTATCACCATAAGAACCAAGTTCTTGACTGCCTATATAGCATTGGATATGTTCACCGACTTCTTCCATCCATGCAGCGATAGCTTCGTTTTCGGCTTTTTCATATTTTGCTTTCAAAACAGACGCTGTGATACCAGCACCCAATGCACTACCAACAGCAGTTCCAACGGCACCAGCAATCAAGTTTTTGTCACGACGAGAATTTCTATCTTCTTCAGATTCGCCTTTATCCGCTTCCTGACACACTTTTTCAAGAGTTCCCAAATCAGACAAGAAACCTGATTTATAATAATCATCATCCTGTAATCTTGTTCCAGATACAGCAGTTATTCCTGCCACTCCATCTTTAATTTTAACAACAGAGATTGTTGCTGGAACTGTGACATTTGCACAATTTGCGCCACATTCAGTTTTTGCAGAGTTCAAATTGCTGATAATACCTGATGCCAAAGAATTACCAGATTCTTCACTGGCTAGAACACCTGTTGTTGCCAACCCAGATTCTGCCTGAGACAACCAACCGTTACATTTTGGACCACACGCAGGGGTTATTGCTTTCATCTGGGCAATTGCATTTCTTGCTGCATAAACAGATGATGAATCTAAAGCATATTCAGCATTTGTTCCAGCAACACCATCAACTGCATCTGTGTATGTCGCCATTTTGAATGATGTAACAGATGGTTTAAGACCTGCGGAACGCGCACTCTTCAAAGCTCTATTTGCAAGATCAACTGCTTTTGCAAATTTCTTTGATGCAGCAGCATTTGTATCACTTGCTGTGATGCTGTTATATTCTGCTCTCGCATCTAATGCATTGTCTAAGCATGATTCAACACTCGAAGAATTTTCTTTTGTTTGTTTAAGTCCTTGACCATTTAACAAACCGCCCAATGAACCACCGTTCTTTTGAAGAGCGTCCATACCAAAGAATCCAAGTGCACCACCACCCAGACCACCACCAATTGTGGCCCATGCGTATGCAATTTTTTCTTTTACAGAACCTTCACCGGCATCTTTACGTGCTTTTTCACCAACGGCTTTTGTGATTTTATCTAATGTTTTTTGGTCAATCCATGAACCGCAAGTGAATGCATCACCAACTGCAAAGTATGCTGTTGCTTTATCACCCAAAGCATCTTGGATTGCTTTATCATCAGATGTCACAGTAATTCTTGCACGGCAGAAAGAACCATACAAATCATTACTTGTCACAAAATTCTTAGATTGCAAACCTTTCATTGTATAATCTTTTGGAATCTTGTTAGATTTCAATTTTACCCACATGAATGTTGAACCGTTTTCAAGTGCACCCATAATACCGCCATTGTTGTTTGCCAAACATATATTTTGTTCTTTGGTCAACTTTGCGTTATATTTTGCCTGGGCTTCTTTTTCAATATCCATCAAAACTTCTTGGAACAAATTGTTTGCAGATTGTGTCAAAGAATAATCTGTCCAAGATTGTGTAACTTTTTGGTCATACAAACAACCGTCCGCATCAACATAATCACATGCTTCAATTGCATTTGGATCACAATTTTCGCTTTCTGTTGCGGTACGGCAACCAATTGTTACTTCGGAAATAACTGCTTTTGCAGAGATACTGCCCGCAGCACCCAACCAATCGCCACGAACACTGTCACTCCAAGATGAAACTGCATCTTTTTCCAATTTTACAGATTCAATTTTCAAGTGTTCATCACAAACATCTGCGTTTTTAACAGTATTGATACACAAACCTGTAACGATTGTATAATCCAATACACCGCCAACTTTGTTCATACTTTTATCAAAACCTGCTTCGCCAGTGTTGTATGTGTTTGACAATACGTCTGTTCTGTTGCGATAGCAATTTGTATAATCTTTACCGCACATAGATTTCACACAACTGACCGCGACATTTGCACATTGTTTTTTCATTTGTGCAATAGCAGCATCATTATAAGAAGTAGAAAGTGAAGCATTCAAAGATGCAACCGCACCAATTGGGTCTTTGCCACCCGCTTCGTATTCTGGGAACAATGTTGAAAATACGCTGTTATCTGTATAAGTATATGTATACAAATTATTATTTGCAGATGCAGCAGCATATTGACAGTTAGAATCATTATTTACGATTGCTTCACAACCTGTTTTAATGCCTTCGTATGTCTTTTTACCATTGATTGAATTTTCGCCACCCTGACTAAAAACCAAACTATAACATACAGAACCAACACCACTGCCACAAGAACGCATAGCGCAACTTCTGATATTTTCAAGACATTTATCTTTTGCCTTGGTATCAAATTTGTTTGCTAAATCTTGGATTTTTTGTTTCATAGCAGCATTCATACGTGCAGAATATGCTTCGCCAACGATTTCATCGCGGTTATCTTCATCACGTAATTGTGCATTTGATGGCATTTGACCATTACCAATAAATGTAGCATAACAATATTTGTTTCCACCAATTGTATCCATACAAGAATTTTTAATATATGCAGCAACATCAGAATTAGATGTCATAGATGCAATATTTGATAATTCTTCTGCGGATATTGTTGTGCCTTCGGAAATAGATTCTGCTAATTTTGCCAAAGCACCACTTTTATCAGTCATACATTTTACAGGATTAGAACCACATGCATTCAAAATACATTGGTCTGCAACCTTGTAACAAGTAGAAACCGCGTTCACAGCAGCCAACGCAGCACCTTCGGATATTGCAATACCCAATCTTGAAGAACCAGCTGGTGCAGCCGCTGTATTTGTAGAACCGTATAATTCAATCACGCCATCGCTTTGGCAACGAGCCAATGTAGACGCACAGTAAATGGATTGTTTCTTGAATTCTGTTGTTGTTGTACATAACTCAAAATCAGCACCACAAACATTGTCTTTTTTCAGACAGTTTTGATATTTCTTTACACATTGTGGTGTATCATACATATTAGAGATTTTTGCACCAGTAATCATTTGTCCCAAAACAGAACCATCTGTTGGATACGCATATTTTGTCACTTCACCAAAAGTATTCTTTTCAGAAATATTTGCCAAAGATGTAATTGCACTTGTTCCAAACAAATCATTTATACCAGATGCAGAACATTGGGACAAAATACTCAAACAAGATGGCATTTTTGCGTGCAACAAAACATTTGTTGTACATTCTTCAAAATCGCTACCGCAAGCGTCCCCGCCCTTTAAACAGCCAACATAACTATCAATACATTCTGCATTGTTCAATAATGTAGCCGCACTGGTCGTAGTGGTTGCATTCGTAACAACAGCTCCAGTCGCAACAGCATAACCGGCAATTGATGGCAAACGGCTTGTCGCTTTACCGTAAACGCCAACACGTGAAGTTGCCGCTTCAGCGCCACAAACAGTCGCTATAGTGGTTAAAAAACCAAGTGTTTTGATGATATTTTTCATCCCCTTTCTCCATTTACTTTGTATTTATTTTATCATAGATAACAAAATAAGAAAAGGGAAAAATGTATAAAAAATTGGATTTTATTATTCGTTATCAAGAATATCTTTCAACATCAACATGTCATCTGGCAGACGTGTTTTGAAATGCATTTTTTCACCAGTTACAGGGTGAACAAACTCCAAAACCTCAGCATGCAACATTTGACCGTCGTTATTTTGCAAGAATTCAAGCAATTCAGGGTCTTTGACAGAACCAATATGATTTTTTTCGCGTCCATAAAGTGGATCACACAACACTGGAAATCCATGAGAAGACAGATGAACCCTGATTTGATGGGTGCGACCAGTCATCAAAGTGCAGCGAAACATTGAAATTCCAGGTTTTGTCCAAACATCTGCCACATTGACAATTGTGTGTGCAGGTTTGCCACCCGTTTTTACCAAAGACATTTTTTGACGATTTCTTGATGAACGCGCAATATTGCCCGTAATATCTGCCCCGCCCCATGTCGGAACACCCCAAACAAAAGCAATATATTTGCGTGTTAAATCGTGTGCGGAAAATATTTTTACCAATCCACGATATGCCGCATCACTTTTTGCGAAAACCATTACCCCACTGGTATCTTTATCCAATCTATGAACAACACCAGGACGCGTTTCGCCCCCCAGGGTTGATAAATGGGTATAAGCCAACAAATTTTGCACCAATGTCCCTGTTTTATTACCGGCACTTGGGTACATAACAACACCACGCGGTTTGTTTATAACGATAATATCATCATCTTCGTATAAAATATCTAAATCAAAATCACTGGACACATTGTCATATGCAACATTTGATTCTTTTTCAGCAATTTCAACGATAAATTCATCGCCCAACTTTGTTTTATCTGAAAATTTCAGTTTTTTACCGTCCACACGTTCAATTTTGAATTTTTGGATTTCACTGCGTGAAAATTCGGGCATCATATCAGATAAAAATTTATCTGTTCTGATACCAACACTTTCTTCTTCTACCTTAAAATTACGAATTTCAGCCATTATTTATATTCCGTCCAATTTTTACCATGTTCACATTTTGAAATATCTATTGTAAAATTACGGTTTCCATCAACAGGACAAGTGATTATCCCGGTCGTTCTGCTATCCAGCGCATCTTCATCTGCATTTCGCCATGCAAAAGATATTGTTTCAGGTTTATGCACACAAACCAATCTTAAATGACCACTCATTTTACCATTTGGCGACAACCAAACACGCACACTGTCCGCTTCGCCATAGCATGGGAATGAATCAAGATAATATAAAACCAATCCATTTTTTACGAAATTTTTATCACGTCCTTTGACTTCACCGCTGAATTGGTGCAACCCAAGACCAGTTACCGCAGACCAATCAACCGTTGTAGAAAAGATACTGACACGCGGTGTATTATCTGCAAAAGCATTCACACAAAACAAACCGAGCATAAAAGACAATAAAAATTTTAATTTCATTTTGTTTCCTTTAATTCAACAGCAACCCTTTTCACATTTGTGGCATTACCAGACAAAACATAATTAAATGTTATTGTGGTTTTTGCCTCTATAAATGTGGCAGGTGGCATAAATGTTTGACGCGACAAAACATTATCATCAACATCATAAGAAACAATTACTACATTCGGCACACCATACATGTCACCGGTATTGTTTGTTATATTTCCAGAAACAAAAACACGATTTACACCGTCTTTATCCTTTATAACATGCGTACTGGTTTCATCTATTGTCGCAAAAATAGGTTTGTTTTTGTCAGGATTCCCCTTCAACACTGTCAAAACAACAACAGAAAATATAACCGCAGAAATCAAAGCACACAATGCAGCCATAAATTTAATAATCTGTTTTTGATTTATAGAATTATGTGGTGTCCAAACACGACCACAAACCGCACATTTCACAGGCCCATTCAGGTTTGCGTTCAATTTATATTCTGTTTTACAAACATCACATACTATTTTCATATAAAAATCTCACTGTTATCAGGTATATGTATATCACAAATTATTCTAAATTCAATAAATGATATTTTTCACGCACTCTCATCTGGATTTCAGTTATTATATTCAAATAATCACCAACCGTTGCATTTGTGTTCGCAACAACACCACCAAACAAAGTTGTCGCATTTGTTCCATTTTTTGATTCAACTGTAATTATACGAGATGCCATACGTGATAATTCTGGAAAATTAGCGTCCGCAAATCTGGCTTTTTGATTTTTTATATCCCAATAAAACGAAGAATCTTTGGAATCTTGTATTTTTTCTGTGATATTCAACCGTGGTGTGACAGAACCCGTATATCCAACAGACACATAATTTGCAGTTATTCTGCCCAACACCAAATCCATATCACCAATAACTTTTAATGTTGGTGCTTTGTTTGATGTTGCAGAAACACTAAATCCGCTGAGTGTTAAATTATTTGTGTATAAATCATTTGTATAAAACGAAGAAAATTTTCCAGAATCTGCCAAAGACAAAACCCCACCAACATTTAATCCCCGGGAATCCGCCGTGAAAGTCCCGTTTACCACCGCATTTTCTGCAACAAAAACGGAATCAAGTGCCGTTCTGTTAGAAAAGACAATAGAATTAGAAGCCAATTTTCCGACCTTTAATTTTTCTTCAAATTGTGCTTTATTCGCATCTATGAATTTTGCATTTACAATATCATGGCCATCTAAATTCAATGGCGATAACATCATAGAATCTTCTTTCTTGTCAGATGGTATTCGCCACAAATATTCTGTATTACCACGTTTAACATCCGTTACACCAACAATTCCATTCATATCCTTGATTCCAAAATCAGATGCATTGACATGGAAAGCACCAAACCCACCGTATGTTTTATTATCTTCTACAAAACCTATTTTACCGCCACCAATATTCACAATTTCATGTGTGCGTAATGGACCAATATTACCATCTGTTAAAATAACTATCCCTTGTAATGTTGGCAGATTATTTTTATCCGCAGATTTTAATATTCTTAATTGGTAATCATTACTATAATTATTTGCAATATGTTCCGACAAACCAAAATTTACTAAATCTTCAACTTTGACCCTTGTGATTTTTTTACCAACTGGTTTTATCAAAATATTTTTGTTTTCTATGATATATCTTTCGAGTGCGCTTTGAACATTTTCCATCTGTTTTGTTACCGCAATATTACGGGCGCGTGAAACAGCATTTTGTTGATATCTGAACACAAAAGGAATCAATATCGCAGCCAGCGCAATGGTCATCATCAATTCAACCAACATTCCACCATGCTGTGTATTTCTTGATAAAAATTTTTGTTTTGTGTTCATGTTATCTTGTCTGCCAATTTTTAGATGTTATTTTCTTGAATTCGTCTTTGTCTGGAACCTGTGGAATTGACGCACGGGTCAAAATAAATTTAGAAAAAGACGGTGGAACATTTGTTGGAAACAACCAATTACCTATTTTCAATGGTGCATTTGCAGTCATCAACAATTCACCAGATACGGTTATTCCAAAATTTTCATAAAACACCAAATCTGTCGCCGATAAATATGGGGTCAATAATTTATTCGTAGATATACCATCAAATCCAGATATTGTGTTTGCACTGGTTGATTTCAGAACCAAATTATTCGCAACATTTACAGAATTTCCAACAACCGCCCTGTCTGCTATAATACGACCCGTTGTCGTATATTTATCACCATTTAATTTGTTTGCGACAATTGAATTCAATCCGCTGGTATCACCCGTCACACGCATTGAACCAAATGTTATATTTTGCGAATCAAGATTTGCACCAGATGTAAAATATACACTTTCTGAATCAACCATGTCTGATTCAATAAATACCGCATCTACATCAAAAACCTTTACAGAAACAGCATCTATATTGCTGACATTATACATATTAAAACTGTTCATGTGTAAATCGCGTTGCATTTGGTTTAATTTATCTTCGCCCATTGTTCCACGATGTAAAAATTTAGATTTATCAGACGCACCAAAATCACGACTGATTTTATAAATCAAATCTCCAACCATAAAATTATCTGGTGCAGACACCGCCCAATTTTGAGAATATGCAATTCCATCTTCTCGAACAATTGCCGCATCATCACCGATATATTTTGCAACATTCGCACTGCGAAAATCAGAATCATCTATATCAAAAGCCAAATAAACATCTGTTATCGTTGCACCATTTACAGAATATTTATCTATGAAACCGCTGTGTGCAGATGGGGCTATTTTTTCAATATCTTCTTCGCTCATTTTTATTTCCGCAGTATCAGGCCATTGACCCTGGTTTACACGAATATAATTTATAACACCATCACGCAAAGAAACTATCTTGTTAGCATTAGCAATATCACGAACATCATTTGCCATTTTTATTGTTTGTGTATAAACAAACGGGGACACCGCCAAAACAACAGTAATTGCCAACACTACTTCTAAAACAGAAGCACCACGTTGTGTATTTGTATTATAAAAATGCGGTTTAGATACAATCACTTCTGCCGTCCATTAAACATTGTTTTATATTTATTCTTGATTCCAATCTTTGCCAAAAAACATATTGGCATATTATGTTTTGAGATAAAGATTTCGCATTATATGTTTCACCAATGCCAGAAATGATGTCTTGACATGTAACCATTTTACCTTCGTCATCTTTTGGATCTGCAATAATTTCAAAAGAATCATTATTTATGGTATCTACCAACACATCTGGCAATACAGAAACACCCGCAGGTCTGACATCTATAATCGCCGCCCCGGTTTGACCGTTCAACAAACCGTATGATGTCTGGTCACGCAATGTGATATTTGCAGCATAAATATTTTTTACATCTATACCTGTGTTTGTAACATATTGCAAACTGTTTGCATCAACATAAACATCTTGTCCACGAGACGCATCAAGGAACGAACCAATATCCATTCTTTCAACTGTAAAACTGAAATTATCAGCACGCACATTACCACGCACCAACCAATCAGACGGTCCGGTAAATGAAGTGCGCCCTTCTGACATTGAAAAATCATAAACAGATGCAGTATTTGATTCAAACGAACCCGCACCACCAAATTTTGCAATTGTTCTGAGCGACGCATCACCGACCGTTAAATCACCACGAGATATTGTCAAAGCAGCACCACCATCTGCACTTTGGAATACCGCCTTGCCCATATAAAAATCACTTATCTTGTTTGTGTCATTACGTGATGTTTCAACACCGAACAAAACCAAATTGTTAAATTCAGCAGTTTCGAATTCCGCATTTCGCGCAAACAAAACACCAATTTTATCAATATTATTTTCGTTCATATCCAATTCAGATAAAAAACCTATATTTTGGTCTTTTTCTTTCTTTGACACAATGTCTGAATACATAACATCTATTGGGATAGAAATATGGATAGAATTATCAACAATGGTTGCATAAAAACCAATTCTGCGTGCCAATTCTGCCAATTGTAATTTTGATAATTTACCACCTGTGATTTTTATGTAACTGATAATACCATCTTCGTTTTTATCTATAAACAATGATAAATCTTGACCAAAACTGGTTCGTGGATTAAATCCCAAAGGCAGTCCATAATTTTCAAGTAAATCTACAAATTTATCTTTTGATAATTCTGTTTTTTTATACGGCAATTCATCTTTGTTTTCGCGGATATAAATTCGTGCAGCGGTATACGCTGTTTCTATCTGGTTTGTGGTTGCATACATTTGGGCAGCATTATCACGGGACGCAATCTTTCCAATTAAAAACGGCACAAAGGCAAAAACCAAAGTTAAAGCCAACAATGCCTGTAATAAAAAATTACCAGATTGCTTTTGCAATTAAACGCTCCCTCCTACTGTGTAAAAGCATAGCAATTGAAAAAAATTATTGCAATCAGTTTTAATCTGTTTTAAGATTTTAATGTTGAAAGAAAATTTCAGTAATAAAATTGCTGAAAAAGATTATTTCCTTAGAAAAAGAAAGAAAATGCAAAACAAAAAAAATCAAACATCTGTGGGCCAGATGATTCAACGTTGCCATAAATGGCGTCAAAAAAGAAAACAATACATTGATTTGGCACGCCAAACCAGTGATGAAGTTGAACGCGAACGTTTATTGCAAACAGCGGAACATTATGGTCGTATCGTAAATGAAGAACAGGTTAAAATTGATTCTCAACGTGATCCAAAGGATAAAACAAACCCTGCGGAAGAAGTGGCTGAAAACACTGAAAACGCTGAAAATTCAGACACAACCGATTCAAATGACGACGACGAAATGGGCTTTCCAGATTTCATTACAAATCTTAAATAAAAATTGCTCTATTTTTTATTGAAATCGGGTATTTATTTGCTATGATTTTCCCAAAAGGAAGCATTATGGAAAATAATTACACCGTTCTTGCAAGAAAATACCGCAGTCAAGATTTTGAATCTCTTATTGGACAAGACGTTCTTGTCAAAACATTGACTACCGCAATAAACACTGGTCGAATTGCACACGCCTATATTTTTACAGGTATTCGTGGAACTGGTAAAACCAGTACCGCCCGTATTTTAGCCAAGGCATTAAACTGTCTGTCATCAGACCATGCAACTGCACATCCATGTTGCCAATGTGAAAATTGTCGCGCGATTGCAGCGGGCCAACACATTGATGTTATGGAAATCGACGCTGCATCTCATACCGGTGTTGATAATATGCGTGAAATTTTAGATGCTGCACTTTATCGTCCTACAAATGCTAGATATAAAGTTTATATTATCGACGAAGTCCACATGTTATCCCAGAGTGCGTTTAACGCATTATTGAAAACATTGGAAGAACCACCTGCACATGTTATTTTCATACTTGCTACAACTGAAATCAGAAAGGTTCCTGTTACAATTTTATCACGTTGCCAACGTTTTGATTTGGCACGCGTTCCGGTTGAAACATTAAAGAAACATTTCGCATGGGTCGCAGAACAAGAACAGGTTGAATTATCAGACGGTGCAAATGAATTGTTGGCACGCGCCGCAGACGGTTCTGTTCGTGATGGTTTGTCATTATTGGACCAGGCAATTGCCCAAACAGGTGGCCATGTTGATGAAGGTGCTGTATTGGATATGTTAAAAAGAACAGACCGTGGCACAGTTGTAAATTTCATGAAAACAATTTTGTCTGGTGATGTAAATGCCGCATTAAACAAATTAGATGAAATTTATAATAACGGTGCAGATTTAACAATGTTGTTATCTGATATGATGGAATGGACACATTGGGCAACACGCATGTATCCTTCATTGAAATTGCAAGATGTCACATCTTCACCATATACCGCAGACCAACGCGAAACAATTAAAAAGATAAATGAAACAATATCTTTGAATACATTGTCCCGTATATGGCAGGTTATGACCGCCGCAGTTACCGAATTACAGGCGTCCAGCAATCAAAAACAATGTTTTGATATGTTGGTTATTCGTTTGATGCATATTGCAGATATGCCATCTATTCCAGAATTATTGAAACAGCAAGAAACACCAAAACCTGTACAAATTCCTGAAAGAAAAGTGGAAGAAAAAAAATCAACACTTGAAATAAACACATCCCAGGAATTATTAGAAAAATTACAGGAAAATCGTGAAATTGTTTTGTATTCATATTTTGGAACAAATCTTGAAATTTCAGAATTTGAAAATGGAAAAATCGTTTATTTTGATCGCAAAGGCGACCCAACATTTCAATCAAGTCTTGCGAAATGGTTATCTGAAAAGACCGGTAAAAATTGGGTATTGCAACGCATTGAAAAATCAGAACATCAACAAACAACTTCTGAACATGTGAAAGAAGAAATCCAGGCAGACCCTATGGTTGCAGATGCTATGAAATTATTTGAAGATGCTGAAATAATAAACATATCAAAATAAGGAAAAATTAAGATGAGGGAACAATCGGGACGATCTTTGATAGAAATGATAGGTGTTTTGGCATTGGCTGGAATTATTACTGCCGCTGCTATAAATATGTATCGCAGTATTGACCAACGTCAAAAACGTTTAATCGCATCAGAAGCATTACATCAAATTGTAAAAGATACAAAAACATTATTACAATATTCTGGATATAATGCTGTATCTGTTGATTTCTTGATTAAATCAGGGGCTCTGCATGATAACAAGGCACCGGCGGGTTCAGACGATTGGACAATTACATCATCTGTTGATGGCACAGAATTTTCAGTAAATTTATTTGGTCTGACATTTGAAGAATGCGCATATTTCACAACCAAGAAATTTGATTGGGCAACAAAAATATCTGTAAACGGATATGATTCTGGTTCTGCATCATATTGCTTGAAAACAGGGGACAACAAAATATCATTTTTTGCACAATAAACCATGAATAAAATATTTTTGATTTTTTTCAGTTTAATAATTTGTGGATGCATGACATATCACAGCCCGAACCGTAACACATGGTCAAAATATTTACATGGTGCGGGTTTCACAGATATGACCGATACGGCACGCGTTGCAAAAATGCCTGTGTTTATGGGACATGGTGGCCGTGTTATAACCAGTGACGGCACATTATCACCAAACATGCAATACGGTGATAAAAACGCAATAGATAACGCGGTTTTGATAAATTATATGGCGAATTTAGAATATGAATTATACGATTCTTTAAGAAAGCCGGGAATGTCTGTTCAACGCGCCGGCACAGATGTCGTGATTATATTGGTCCGTGATGCAATTATGGAATTAGATGTGGCAGATATATCACGTGACGGTGCAGACACATTAAAAATCATATCCAAAATCTTGGAAAAATATAACGCAACATTTATGGAAATATCTGGATATACAGATTCTATGAAAAATCAAACTGCGGCAAAATCATTATCATTGGATATGGCGGAACGCGTTGGCGTATTTTTAAGCCAGCATAAAATATCACCATACCGCATGTTTATCGTTGGTCGTGGTTCTGCCCGCCCTATCGCAGCGCAAGATGACATGGGACGTTTAACAAATCGTCGTGTTGAAATTCGTTTGACCCCGGCAAGATAAAAATCCCAACAATAAAAACTTTTTGCAAATGTAATCAAAGATTGCTATAACATAATCAAACAAACAAAAACAAAAGGAAGAAAAATGAAAACAACAGAATTAAATCCAGTATTAAAAAAATATACAAAAATGGGCATAATTGCATTTGCAGTTATCGTCGTTGCTGTATTGGGTATTTTCGCAGTATCCAGTTTGAATAAAAATGTAAAATTATCAACTGCATTGGCGGGCGTTTCAAGTGATGCTAAAAATGCGGCTGAATTACGTATTGCAGTAATCAGTTTGGAAAAAGTCCAGGCCGAATCAAAAGCATTCAAAGATTTAACTGAACAACGTAAAAAATACGAAGCAAAATTGACAGCACGTCTTGAAAAAGAACAAAAAGCAATCGAAAAAGAAGAAGCAGATATTAAAAAATCTCAAGACATTTTATCCCAAGAAGCCCTGCAACGTCGTGTCGCAGAATATCAACGTCATATAAACGAATTCAGACGTGATTTAAATGAATCTGCACATGCGGTTGAAGTATCTTATCAAAACGCATTAAATACATTGCAACAAAAACATTTGGACCCAATTATCGAAGGTGTAATTGCTAAAAAGAATTTATCATTATTGTTGGACGGTCGTTTTGTCCGCACCGGCAAAGACATCAATGGTTTGGATATCACAGATGAAATCGTAGAAGCATTGAACAAGAAAGTATCAACCTTGAAAATGGCAACACCAAAGGGTTTCTAAAAATATAATTCAAACAAAAAAAACACCGCCCGTTTGGGCGGTATTTTTTTACAATAAAATGAATTATCTGTTATTTATTTTTGATGTTTGTGTGGTGAAAGAAATAATTTTTTCTTTTAATTCTTTTGTTTTTTGTTGTGTTGTTTTTACAACATTATTTTCTTTTGCCCAATTGATAACATTATATCCAATAACACCGGTTGGAATCATTAAAAATACGCTTAAAAATGCGATTGTAAATAATTTGTTTTCTCTTTCTTGTGTCATTTCTTTATCCTTTTTTTATTAAAACCGGGGCTTATGTTATACCCGCGATATATAAAAGTCAAACACAAAAAAACATAGTCGCGACGGAGTGAAATGGAGAGGGTTCCGACTCCATTTGTCATCCCGAGGAATAAAATACAACAACCCATGTTGTTGATTTTATGACGTGGAAATTCAAAATATCTTTAAGTGTTCGGTTTTAACCGAACCACATATTACAATTTGTATCGGCATTCTGCCGAAACTTTTATAAACTGGATTGCCACATTCGTATTGCGACGAACACGGTCGCCGACAATACTCATTCGCAATGACAAAACTGAGTGAAACGGAGACGGCCTGTCGCGACGGAGTGAAATGATGTGCCAATTGGTTTTGGATTAAACATAACATAGATAATTTATAACCATACTTTCATTATTGGTATAACGTGGGGAGTGGTTGCGAAAGCAACCGAGGGGGGTTGGACAAACCGGTCAACAGATAGGCTCTGTCTATGTCGTTTGTGGGGTCAACCCTCCCCGCCACTCTGTGGCCCTCCCCTCCGATGGAGGGGAATTTTTAAGCAGTTCGATTTATTGAATAAAAAAACACCCCGAATAATCGGGGTGCCTAGGAAAAAGAAAGAGAACCATGATTTCCCTTTCATTGACATACCGAAATGATATGCCAATTGGTTTTTGCCGATTATGGCAAATTGGTTTGTTCCGGTGCACTGAAACGCCAACCACGGAATGTTTGACCTTTCTTGGTTGCCGCCTTGACTGGAGTACGTACATCTTCGCCATATGTCGCGGTGTTTTCATTGTTTTGACCGGCATATTCTGGGTCAACATCGTTCCAATTAATGTTGATAACATTTGCCTCACACATGGCTGGGGTTGGTTGATATAAACCAAACACCGTAGCACGGAACGCAATACCATACTGTTTACTTCCATAAAATTTATTCGCACAATTACTCGCACAATGAAGAGCGCAAGAATTATTATCTTCTATATAATAATGGAACACCCAGGGTCCTGACAAAGCAATTACACTACCATTAGGTAGGGTATAGCTATCCAAATTACAATAGCAATTACCTGCATCACTTTGTCCTGTTTTATCATCCAAATCCGTTACTGTTCCGTCCTGTTGTAATACATATGTCACACCCGAATCTGTAATAACCATTGGATCAGTGGCACTTCTTGTGCTGCATCTTCCATAACCTTTTATAATTCCTTTATTGCCATAATTTACGACAAACGCATTGCGCTCACCAGATATACCTGCATCTGAAGCTGTCATGTTTTTAGAATCAGATTCGGAACCACTATTATTAGTTGCTACATATCCTGATCCTCTTCCATTCATATTAATCAACTCCATCAAATCTGGATTATTTACATTAGTAGCCTCCTTCACATGCCATCCGTTTTCACATGCCGTTGGTTCGCATGTATCGGTGCCGTTGCCATAATAATCATTACCGCTGATTGCGGTTGCGTGCGCGATTGCCGTTACTGAATCACCAACATTATTTATATCACACGCACGATAACATTGTGTATCTGATGATGCACCCGCCGCGGAACTACCAAAACCAGATGGACATGTTTGTATACCCTGGTCAGAACTTTGATTATATTGGACATTACCGCTGATTCCCGGACAAAACGAGCCCGCCGGACATGTTATTACGGTTTCAGAATCCGCCGGCAAATATTGTCCCGCATTTACGATATAATCTATGATATCGTATTCCGCAACCGCGTTTACGGTTCCCGAATACACGCCGTCCATGTTTGTTGATGTTGCCGCATTGGTATATGTGTAATCTTCCTGCATTAAACCGGTGGACGGAAATTCACCCGTATGTGATGGTTCCGCAAATGCCGGTGCAACAAAGCCCATTGCAAGCGCGGATGTTAAGAATAGTTTTTGAGTCATGTTCTCCCCTTTCATTCCTATTGTGTTAAATAAAAAACCGCAATTATAAAATTGGCGGTTGGAGGTTAAGAACAATTAAAAACAGAAATTGCGCCGTTTATTTTATATTCACGGCCCTCCAACCATATTCAAGTTGGAGGCATTTTACGTCTGCTTTACGACGCTGTTTTTACGGGGTTCTTAAGCCTCATCAGAAAAACTCTTTCTGACATTTTATATTTTAACAAAAACCCGATTCGCGGTGCAAGTGTTTTTTTTCACACAAAAAAACACCCCACAAAATGCGGGGTGTTTTTATTTGTTTTTTCGTGTTTATAATTCTGCCTTGATTTCTTGGATTTCATAGCATTCAACACGGTCGCCTTCCTTCAAGTCGTTATATTTATCAAAACTCATACCGAATTCGACACCAACGCCAACTTCGGATACTTCGTTCTTTTCACGACGCAATTCACCAATTTTACCGTCATATATAACAACATTATTACGCAACAGGCGAACAAATGCAGATTTTTTAATAACGCCTTCACTGACACGACAACCGGCAACACGGACCCCCTTGCCCACGGTGAACAATGCGATAACATCTGCATAGCCGATAAAGTTTTCGCGTTTTTCAGGTGCCAATTTACCAGACAAGATTTCTTTGATTTCGTCTGTGATACGATAAACAACACTGTGATATCTGATATCAACACCGTTATTGCGCGCCATATCACGAACCGCACTGTCTGCACGGACATTAAACGCGATAATTACAGCCCCAGATGCAGTTGCCAATCTGATGTCGCCTTCGGTGATTTGACCAACACCGGCAGACAATAATTCAACACCTGCTTTTTCAGAATTAAATCCGCGCAACATATCTGATATTGCTTCAACAGAACCCTGAACATCGGCACGCAAGATAACTGGTAATGTCAATTTCTTGGTTTCGTCGCGTTTTGCAAATAATTCTTCGAGTGACGAACGTTTAACTGCGTTTGCCTTGTCTTTTGCCTTTTGTACGCGGTATGCGGCAACTTCGCGTGTTTGTGCTTCTGTTTCCATAACATGTAATTCGTCACCCGCACTTGGTACTGAATCCAATCCCAATACCATAACTGGTTGGCCCGGTTTAACAGATTTTACGCGAATACCCGCTGAATTTATCAAACCACGAACGCGTCCAAATGTTTCACCAACAACGAACACATCACCAACAGACAAAGTTCCCTGACGTATTAAAACAGTTGCAACCGCACCAAGTCCCTTTTCCATTTTTGCTTCTACTACATATGCAGATGCCAACATTTCAGGGTCGGCCTTTAAATCCATAATTTCTGCTTGTAATAAAATGGCTTCTTCTAATTTATCCAGACCCATTTTTGTTTTGGCGGAAATTTCAACACATTGAACATCACCACCCATTTCTTCAACCTGAACTTCCTGTTGAAGTAAATCTGTTTTTACACGCATTGGGTCTGCTTCTGGTAAATCACATTTGTTGATTGCAACAATAAATGGAACATTTGCAGCACGAATATGATTTATCGCTTCAATTGTTTGTGGCATGATTGAATCATTTGCCGCAACAACCAAAACAACGATATCTGCAATTTGCGCACCACGTGCACGCATTGCGGTAAATGTTTCGTGTCCCGGTGTATCCAAGAATGTAATTATTGCACCAGATTTTGTTTTAACTTCGTATGAAGAAATATGCTGGGTAATACCGCCCGCTTCGCCTGCAACAACATTTGCATTACGGAACGCGTCTAATAATGATGTTTTACCATGATCAACGTGTCCCACAACCGTTACAACCGGTGCACGTGGTTGTAATCTGTCTGGGTTTGGTTGTTGTTCCAAAATATCAACATAAGGTTTAACATCAACACGTTTAACAGTTGCCCCAAATTCAGTAGCAATCAATTCCGCAGTATCTGCATCAATAGATTGGTTCTGAGATGCCATCATACCCATTTCCATAAGTTTTTTGATAACATTTCCAACCTTTTCAGCCATGGCTGCGGCCAAATCTTTCACTGTTATTGTATCGCCCAATGTAACGACATGTTCAACTTTCTGTGGAACGGTAAATACCGCGCGTGCTTTTTCACGGAAACGTTTCAATGACGCTTCACTGCGACGACGGTCGGAACCACGAATTCCAATTTCGTCATCATCATCATCTTCGCCACCACCGATAACAATATCATGGATAGATATTTTTCCAGATTTCTTGAAATCTTTCTTGAAACGGTTTTGACGACCCGCACGTGTATCATCTTCGTTATTATCACGACGATTTTGGTTGTGTTGGGCAACATTGGATTTTTTATTTTCGTGTGTGTTTTCACGCACAGGAACATCAACAATTTCTTCTTCAACCTGCGCTTTTTCTTTTTCACGTTGTGCAAGTTGTTCTTTGACCTGTTCGTATTCACGATTTTCACGTTCTTTTTCCGCTTCCAACGCCTTGCGAGCCGCTTCTTCTTCGGCTTCGCGTTTTTTACGTTCTTCTTCGCGGGCTTTCGCCTGGGCTAGTACTGCGCGCAATTTTTCATCCGCAGCATTATGGGTTGGTTCAACCTTTGTTGGTTCTTCGCGTAATTCCTTGGTTCCAGGAATAACGATTTTACGACGACGTTCAACAAAAACAGAATCACCCTTTTTGCTCTGTACTGCGCCAACTGTTACTGATTTTCCAAGTGTCAATGTTGCCATTTTTCAACCTTTGGTTTTTATTTCTTTATTTAATCTTGGACGATACCGTATGCTAATTCACGTGCCTTCATAATAACGCGTGATGCCAAAGTTTTTGACATTGTATCTTCACCCAAGATTTCTACCAATTCGTCATCAGCAAGGTCTGCCAAATCAGACAATGTTTTAATGTCTGCTTCGCCAAGTTTCATGATGATTGGACGTTTGATATAATCAAATTTCAACAAATCATCACTCATACCTAATTTATGACCATTGTCAAAATAATCTTGTTCTGCTTTTGCTAAATATGCCTTTGCACGATTTTGCAATTCAGCAACCATTTCTGAATCAAATCCTTCGATAGATTCTAATTCAGATGCATCAACGTATGCGATTTCTTCTACTGTTCTGAAACCTTCTGAAATCAACAATTGTGCAATAGATTCATCAACATCCAAAGCAGTCATGAACAAAGTTGTCTTTTCTGCGTATTCTTTTACGCGTTTTGCTTCTGCTTCTTCTTGTGTAACAACTTCTATTTTCCAACCAGTCAATCTGGACGCCAATTTAACATTTTGACCATTACGTCCAATTGCCAAAGATTTTTGATCTTCTGAAGATTTTTTGTTATCCAAGATTTTATTATCTTCTACAGATACAACAACTTCTGCGGTATGTGTATCTTCATCAACGATAATTTTAGCAATTTTTGCAGGTTGCATTGCATTTACAATATAAACCGCAGGGTCTTCTGAATACAAGATGACATCAATTTTTTCACCATGACATTCATTTATCACAGGTTGAATACGTGTTCCCTTCATACCGACAGTCATACCAACTGCATCGATAGATGGGTCTTGGGTTTCAACAGCGATTTTTGCATGGGAACCTGGGTCACGTGCAACACTCTGTATTTTAATAAGACCTTCGTAAATTTCTGGAACTTCTTGTGTGAACAATTTTTCCATAAACAAAGGATGTGTTCTTGTTAAAAAGATTTGTGGGCCTGTGTTAGAACGAACAACGTCCATAACCAATGCACGAATACGATCACCCGGTGCTAATTTTTCACCACGGATAAGTTCTGTGTATTTGATATAACCTTCTGCCCTGCCGTTGATATCCAAAACAACATTACCGTGTTCAACACGTTTAACAACACCACTTACGATATCGCCAATATTGTCTTTGAATTCTTCGTATTGACGGCCATGTTCTGCATCTCTGACGCGAGTTGTCATAATTTGACGAGCAGTTTGGAAAGCCATACGGCCAAATTCTGGTTCTGGCAAAGCATCTTCAACAACATCACCAACCTTTGGATCTGATGCATATTTTTTTGCCTGGTCCACAGTCAGCATTGTATTTGGGTCATATTCTTCAACAGATTCTGGTGATTCAATAACATCAAATAATCTTTTAATATGAATTGCACCGTTTTTACGGTCTATTTCTGCAACAATATTAAATTCTTCACCATATTTATGCTTTGCAATTTTTGCAATCGCAGTTTCCAAAGAATCAATTACGATTTCTTTGTCTATCATTTTTTCTTGTGCCAAAGAATCAATCGCTAACAATAAATCTTGGCGTGGCATAGATTCAAAAGACATTGTTTTACTCCTTGCGTATTTGTTTGCCTTTTACTAAAAGAGCGGGGTTTTTTATGACCCCGCCCTTAAAACTTTTAAGAACACTTACTATTATTATGTCCGAATCGCTAAAAATCAAGAAAAAAATTATTTTTTATCAGTTTTTTTGGTGGCTTTATTTATCATTGTCGCTTGACGGTCGGGGTTTTAGATTTTATACTTTCATATTATGAATATTATATCTAGATATTTTAAGCGTCAATTATTTGGAATTTTTATGATGCTGTTGTTGATTCTGACGGGACTTGCATGGATGATGCAAATCATGTCACTGATGAAATTCCTGATAAATTATGGCGTGAATTTTTCAAGTTTCTTGTATATGACGGCTTTGATGATACCGTTTATCGTATCCATCATCGTGCCTTTTGTGACATTTATATCTGTTATTTTTATCTATAACAAAATGATTTCTGAAAACGAAATAACCGTTATGATGGCTTCTGGGCTGTCCCCATGGCAGATTGCAAAACCTGCAATATCTTTGGCTATGATTTTAACTATATGCCATTTGGCATTAAATATTTGGGTCGTCCCAATCAGCCAATCTAAATTTTACAGTACCCAATGGGATTTAAGATACGGTTTGGCGCATTTGAAATTACAAGAAGGCGCTTTTACAAAAATGACAGACGGTCTGGTTGTTTATGTGGATAAAGTTGCAAACCAAGATTTAAACCATGTTATGTTATCTGATGCACGCGACCCAGAAAATGAAATGTTGATTTTCGCAGAACGCGGTAAATTGGTTTCTACAATTCACGGGTTATCTATTGTAACCGATAATGGTTCATTACAAATGAACGGAAAAACAGGATTCACAACGGGAACTTTTGACAGTTTTGACATGGATTTGAATTTATCTGACACAGATGCAGATGCGTCTTTCCGTGTGCGCCGTATTCCAACATTTACATTGTTAAAAAATGTTATAAACCAACAAAATGTTCGTCGTCATCACCTGACATTGATAGAAATATGCACCCGTTTGATAAATCCATTTATGAATTTGATATTGGCAATTGTTTGCACTTTGATTTTGTTAAAAACGTCTCTACTGCGTCGTCGTGCATCATTTGCACCTGCTATGTCGGTTGTCGCAATGGGTACTATAATGGCAACATATATGTCTTTATCCAACAGTGTAAACAGTTTAACTGATGTCGGTTTATTGGCGTGTGGTGTTTTTGGGTTTTTATTTATTTTATTCGGTTTGTTTTTAAAGAAATGAAAAAATATATTACATCTTTATTTGCTTGTTTGATGGCCCAAAATTCTTTTGGGTTGGGTGTTAATTTAAACGAAGCAAAAACAATAAAATCAGACCGTATTGAATACAATGTAAAATCAGAAGAAATACGCGCAACTGGAAATACAGAAATGATAAACGAATCTGGTCAACGCGTAAAATTAAATGATGTGTCCTTAACCAAAGAAAAAACATCTTTTTCTGCAAATGAAATTGAATTATGGTTGGGCAACCATGTTTATGTTCAGGCCGATTCCATCACACGCGATGGTGCAAAAACCGTTGCACACGACGCAATGTTTACCGCATGTGACGGTTGTGATTCATTTGGACACGCATGGGAAATTTACGGCAAAAAAATCACCCATGATTCAGATGAAAAAATGCTTTATTTTTACAGTCCTTCTTTCTGGGTCTATAATGGATATCTGCCTTTGTTATGGTTTCCATATTATGAAATGCCAGATCCATCTGTAAAATATAAAACAGGCTTTCTGGACCCATCTTTTGGTTCTACAAACAAAATGGGAACACAAATCAATTTACCATTTTATATCAATATATCTGAGCAACATGATATAACACCAACATTATCCATTTTAACCAAGGAAAACCCATTATTCCAAATTGAACACAGATTAAATGCAGAACATTCTGAATACAGGACAAACGCAGCATTCACACACAACAAAGACGGTGAAAATCGTTGGTATGTATTTAATGACGACACAATAGAATTGGGTGAAAATGCACGTGCATCTATTTATGTTCAAAGAACATCTGATAAAACATTTTTACAGAAATATGGTTTCTATAATTACGAACCATATCTTGATTCTGGGGCAAAACTGGAATTATTTGGTCAATCCAGTTATGTTGTTGCGGACACACATATCTTCCAGGAATTGCGTGAACCAACTGGCAATCAAACAATATCATCTGGGAATATTTTACCAAACATCCGCGGAACATATCAAAGCGACCCATTTTTCAGAGAAACTTATTTAACTGTATCTGGTGATATATTGGGTGTATCTAATTCGTCCAGTGCCAGCCAACGTATAATTGGCGAAACCAGAATTGTTTCACCATGGACATTATGGGGTGGCAACAGATTGACCGCCAGTGTATCTGCCAGATATGATATTTATAATTTTGAAAAATCTAAAATATACGACGACAATAATCTGGTTGAATCTTATACAGGTGCAAAAACAAGATTTTTGCCAAGCGGTTATGTTGAATGGGGATTACCTTTGTTTGATGTAAAAAATGATTGGACATATATCATTGAACCAAAGGCGCGTTTAACAATAATGCAACACAATAATAGCAAATCTCTTTTTGCATATAACAACGATTCTGCCAGCGCATTTTTATCAGACACAACATTATTTTCCAACAACAGATATTCTGGATATGATTTGTGGGAAAATGGAAATTTCGCAGATTATGGTGTTCGTTGGGCTGCGATAAATAAAAATCATAATTTGGAAGTATTTTTGGGACAAACATACGATTTTACAAATTCAGATGAACCAGATTTCAACAATAACGGTTTCAGAAACGGTTTTTCAGATTATGTTGGTCGTTTGAATTATCAATATAAATATTTGCAATTATCATCTCGTTTTCGTGTTGATAGAACAGATATGGCATTAAATCACATAGAAAATTCTATCTATGCTGGTTCTGAAAATACATTTTTATCATTGGGACATATATGGGACACACATCCTATTGATGTTTATTCTGATAATAATAAAGATACACACGAAGCGGTCGCATCTGCTGGTCTGCAATTGACCAAACGTCTCAGTGTTCGTGGTTATTTATATTACAATGTTTATGAACACGTGTTCCAACGTCATTCAGCCGGCATATACTATAATCACCCATGTTTCTTTATGTCGTTCCAATATCGTCGTGATAACGCTATCAAAGAGGACTATGTCGGTGGCACCACATTCCAATTCAAATTTGGTATGAGTATTGACAGCAAACACTATTAAAAAGGAAGATGAAATCATGAAAAAGATTTGTTTGTTATTTATATCTGTTTTGACTTTTATAGGGACAGCCCATTCCGCAACGGTTATCGCAACCGTAAATGGTAACCCAATAACAGATATAGACATTACTTCACGTGTTGAATTGATGAACAAGCAAGGAAAAATTTCATCTATAAATCGTAAATTGGCCCTGCAAAACATAATTGACGATTACATAAAAATAAACCATGCCGCTATGTTTAATGTAAAACCATCAGACAAAGATGCTGACAAAGAATTAAAACGTATGAATTTTGATAATTTAAGTGATTCTGTTCGTTCTATGGCACGTTTAGCGGTTCGTTCTGATATTGCATGGGGTGTTATAACCGCACGAACAATCGTTCCAACTATCAAGGTTGATGATTCAGATATCAAAGAAGAAAAAACAGATTTAATCATTGAACGTGGTTTGCCAATTGAATTGACTTTATTGCGTTTGACAGATGTTCCATCTAACATAACATTATCAAAACCTAAAAATTGTGATGACGCTGTTAAAATCGTAGAAGATTTGGGTGGATATCCACAAAAAATTACTGCTATGCAATATGAACTATCTGATGAAATTCGTTCACAAATCGCAGATTTACCAATTTTAACATGGTCAACCCCACAAAAAGGAACTGTGTTTTTGGTATGTAAAGAAACCAAAACAAAAGAATATCAAAATTTAGATGAAATAATAAAACAAAACGCTATTTACAAGAAAGCGTCCGTTATTGCTGACCAACAATTAAAACAACTGCGTCGCAAAGCGGTAATAATCATAAATGACGAAAGATATAAATAATGAAAACAATACTGTTCAATTTAACAAAACCAGAACTTGAAAAATTCGTGACAGATATGGGTTGTCCAAGATTTCGTGCAACACAAATCAGCGAATGGTTAAACCGTGGCGCCCCAGATTTTAGTGTTATGAAAAATCTGCCAGAAGATTTAAGAAATAAACTGGACGAAACCGCCAGGACATTGCCAGTTAAAATCGTAAAAAAATTAGAAAGCAGTGATAATCAAACAACTAAATTCTTGCTGGAATTAAATGACGGTGAACAAATAGAATGTGTTTTAATGCGCACAACATACGGCAACAGCGTCTGTGTCAGTTCCCAGGCCGGATGTGCCATGGGATGTAAATTTTGCGCATCTACATTGTTGGGGTTAAAACGCAATTTAACAATAAATGAAATGTTTGCCCAGGTCTTGGTTGCACAATGGGAATTGCGTGGCGATAAATTGAAAGATATTAAACCAAATGGCGACCCAAATAACAATGATGTTTCACATATTGTTGTTATGGGAACGGGCGAACCATTACAGAATACAGAAAATGTAATTGGATTCCTTGAAAAATTAAACAGCGAATTAAATATATCATGGCGTCGCATTACTGTTTCTACGTGCGGAATTGCCCCCCAGATTCGCGAATTGACAAAATGGGGACGTCCTATCAACCTGGCAATATCTTTGCACGCACCGGTGGACGAATTGCGTTCCCAGATTATGCCTATAAACAACATGTATAAAATCAAAGAAGTTTTAGATGCTGCATTTGAATTTTCAGAATCTTTAAACCGTCAATTAATGATAGAATACATATTATTGGGCAAAAAAGATGAAAACGGTGAAACATATATCTATAACGCAACCGAAGAATATGCAAATAAATTATCGGAATTGATGCGTGGGCACAATGTGATGGTAAATTTGATACCATGGAACGCGGTTGATGAACGCGATTTTGCGTCCATTTCTGGCAACGCAGTACACAGATTCCAAGATATCTTGATTAAAAACGGAATTCACACCCGTATCAGACGCGAACGCGGTGCAGATATTGGTTCTGCATGTGGTCAATTAAGATTAAAGAACGCAAAGAAATAGTTTTTTATAAAAACTTACAATATCCTTAACCAGTCTGGTCTGTCGGTATATTCTTTTGGTATTACCGAACAATTTGTAGAACAAACCCAATACGATATACTGCTTTCTTTACACGCAGTATCATTGTCTGGGCAAGGTACCGCAGGTGGCAATTCACACAAAGACATTCCTAATTCATTACATTTTGCAGAAACAATTTCTTTTGAATCCCAATCAAACGGCGCACAAAATTCTGCCCCATTGTATATTCTGTACGCTTCGCTGACCCCAGCAAATTCCTCAGTACATTTCTCAGCAATATTTATTTTCGTGGTTTGTGTTGCTGTGGTTTGTGTCGCTGTGGTTTGTGTCGCTGTGGTTTGTTCTGATGTTGCGGTTGTTGTTACCGTTGGTTGTGTTGGTTGTGTTGGTTGTGTTGGTTGCGTTGTTGTTACACCACCATTCACACCAGGTTTTGGCATACAAGATATTCCATAACTATCGTATGCAACTGTATGTGTTTCAAGATTACATTCTGTTATCTTACATTCTGCGATTATATGTTCATTTAAATCGTCCAAAATTACATCTTCTGCCAAAGGTGAACCGCCCAAATATTGACGCCAATTTTCTTGCACACTTGGACTCAAAGAAACTTCTTTTATTCCATATTGACCAATTAAAG
>CADBLE010000010.1 GCA_902795435.1 uncultured Pseudomonadota bacterium | reverse complement strand
AACACATTAGAGTCAACTTCGTGATATTTACCATCTACCAATGTGGCCTTGAAATCTACTGTTGGATAGCCAATCAAAACACCTGTTTGTTGTGCTATCTTCAAACCTTTTTCTACACCAGGGATGTATTCTTTTGGAATTGCACCACCGACAATCTTGTTTTCAAATTCATAGCCTTTGCCTGGTTCCAATGGTTCAAATTGGATTTTAACCTGAGCATATTGACCAGAACCACCAGATTGTTTCTTGTGTGTGTATTCTTCCAAAACTGGTTTGCGGAATGTTTCACGATAAGCGATACGTGGTTCACCCACACTAACATCTACTTTAAATTCGCGTAATAAACGATCCACCAAAATTTCCAAATGTAATTCACCAACACCAGCCAAAATTGTTTGTCCTGATTCTTCGTCTACAGATACACGGAAAGAAGGATCTTCTTTTGCCAATGCCTGTAAGCCAAGGGACATTTTTTCAATATCAGCCTTTGTTTTTGGTTCAACCGCGATAGAAATCACTGGTTCTGGAACATGGATAGATTCCAAAATAATTGGATCAGATTCATCACATAATGTATCACCTGTGATTGTTTCTTTCATACCTACCAATGTGATAATATCACCAGCGGATGCTTCTTTGATTTCTTCACGTGCGTTTGCGTGCATCAACAACATACGACCAACACGTTCACGTTTATCACGGTTAGAATTATAGATATAAGAACCAGATGTCAATTTACCTGAATAAATACGGATAAACATCAAGTTTCCAACGAATGGGTCATTCGCAACCTTAAATGCCAAAGCACTGAAAGGTTCTTTTGGATCTGCATGACGTACTGCTTCTGTTTCACCGTCCATCTTTGTTCCTTTGATAGCAGGAATATCCAATGGAGATGGTAAATAATCTACGATTGCGTCAAGCAATGGTTGAACACCTTTGTTCTTAAATGCAGTTCCGCACAATACTGGAACGAAGTTTTGAGCAATTGTACCCTTTCTCAACAATTTTTTAATTGTTGCTGTATCTGGGATTTTGCCTTCCATATATTCTTCCATGATTGTATCGTCAAGTGTAACGACTTCTTCAATCAATTTGTTGTGCAGTTCTTCTGCTTTTTCTTTCAAATCTTCTGGAATTTCTTCAGTTTTTGGATGAGAGCCATTTTCATCTTCCCAAATGATTCCTTTCATTTCAACAACGTCAACAACGCCTTTGAAATCTTGTTCTTGACCGATTGGGAAATTCAATACCAATGGATTTGCACCCAATCTTTCACGAATCATATCTACACAGCGGAAGAAATTAGCCCCTGTTCTGTCCATTTTATTGATGAAACAAATACGTGGAACATTGTAACGGTCTGCCTGACGCCATACTGTTTCTGTTTGTGGTTGTACCCCAGATACAGATTCAAATACAGCAACTGCACCGTCCAATACACGCAATGAACGTTCCACTTCCATTGTAAAATCAACGTGTCCCGGTGTATCAATCAAATTGATACGGTGATCACGCCAAAAGCATGTTGTTGCAGCAGAAGTAATTGTGATACCACGTTCTTGTTCTTGAACCATCCAGTCCATAGTCGCAGCACCATCATGTACTTCACCAATTTTATATGTTTTACCTGTATAAAACAAAATACGTTCAGAAGTAGTTGTTTTACCAGCGTCAATATGGGCCATAATACCAATATTGCGATACATATCTAAAGATGCGGTTTTTCCAACTGACATGTTGTTTCCTTATTTGTTTATAGTTTATTTTACCAACGGAAATGAGCAAATGCTTTATTTGCTTCTGCCATTCTGTGTGTATCTAATTTCTTTTTGAATGCGCCACCTTGACCATTCAAAGCGTCACGCAATTCAGCAAACAATCTTTCTTCCATAGAACGTTCGCCACGTTTACGAGCGAACATAACCAACCAACGCAATGCCAACGTTTGTTGACGTTCCTTGCGAACTTCTACTGGAACCTGGTATGTAGCACCACCAACACGACGACCCTTAACTTCTACAGATGGTTTCAAGGCATCAATCGCTTCCAAGAAAGTTGTTAATTCATTTTTATCTTTGCTAAGGGCTTTCAATTTATCCATTGCACCATAAACTATGTTTTCAGCAACTTCTTTTTTACCGTCCCACATAACAACATTTATACATTTTGCAACAACCAGATTGTTATATTTAGAATCTGGCAAGATTTCACGTTTTGTTGCAGCTTTACGTCTTGACATATTTGTTTCCTTTTTATTTCTTCACTTGGTTTCCCAAATTACTCACACCAATATTTCAGATGTGTATTATTTACTTGTTTTTGCGCCGTACAGAGAGCGACCCTGCTTTCTGCTTTCAACGCCTTTTGTATCAAGAACACCACGGATGATATGATATTTAACACCAGGCAAGTCCTTTACACGACCACCACGAATCATAACAACACTGTGTTCCTGAAGGTTGTGACCTTCACCTGGAATGTATGCAGTTACTTCGTGTCCGTTTGCCAATTTAACACGCGCAACCTTACGTTGAGCAGAGTTAGGCTTTTTAGGAGTTGTTGTGTAAACACGTGTACAAACACCGCGTTTTTGTGGATTTTCCATCATATCAGGAGCAGTTGATTTAACCGCTACTTTTTTACGTGGTTTCCGAATCAGTTGATTTACTGTTGGCATTCACAATTCTCTTTTGTTTTTTATTCTATTTTTTCCATACGAAACCCGCATGCAGACTCGGTTCGGGCGCATTACGTCCGTTGACAAATCCTGCAAATTTTGCAGATTTCTTTGTTTCTTACTTTCCTTATTTACACAGAAAGCAAGCATACTATAACCCCCAACCCCCGAATTGTCAAGAAAAATCTCGTATAAAAACCCATATAAATCGCTGAAAATCTATACTTTCACTATTCTTATACTGGACAAACAAAAAATTTAGTCAAAACAATAAAGTATAAATAAAAAAGCCCCACCAAACCGGTGGGACTTTAATTATTAAACGGTCAAATGATTAGAAATCAATACCGAATTTAGCACCAAAGCCAAATCCCTTGCTCCAACCCCATTCGTCATGGTCATGACCTTCTTGGTGATTCAAGGCACCATTGACATACAAACCAACGAATTTTGTTGCGTCAATATTATAATTTACGCCCAATTCACCGGCCCATTCACCATAATTTTTAACTTTACCATGTTCTTCATCGTCATATGCTTCATGATCATTGGTTACACCTGTGTATTCAACACCAGCCAAAATACTCCAATGAGAATCAATTACATATTGACCATCCAAGCCAAGTTCCCAAACATGCATACCTTTATCACCCCAATTGAATGATTCAGAATTGTAGTAATTATACAATGCATGACCTGCTAATGTGAAAGCACCGACTGTGTATCCACCACGAACACCGGCACTCCATGTATAACTTGTCAAATCTTTATCAAACCATTTATTTAAATTGTCGCCATTAGGTTTGCCATCTTTTGAATGAACATACAAACCGTCACCTGCTTCATAGCCACCAATCAAATCTAATTTCCATGCACCCATATCTAATGCGCGGAATGTCGCTTTCAATGCTACATTATCCCATGCAAAATCATCAAATGCTTTATTTTCCAAAATTGCTGTAGAAACTTCTACTGCCAATTTATCTGTAATACCATAACCAAATTCTTCACCCAAAGCGTATGGTGTTTCATCTGTGTGAGAACCAACAGTTGTCACACTATAGAAATGACCCGCTTTTGGCATATATAATGGATTTCCATCAATTACGTTTGCAGCGTGTGCGCCTGTAAATGCGAATACTGCTAATAATGAAGTTAAAGCTAATTTTTTCATAACTAATCCTTTCTTTTGGTTAAACTTTACATCAGGTTATTTCCTGATAAGAATATTTTCTCATACAAAACACCAATTCGCAAGAAAATAGATTTCTTGCTTTTTTTATACATCTATGTTATAATTGTGCGCGTCGCGACAAAAAAAATAGTGTCGCTTTTTTTATTTATTTAATTCACTTTTAATAACACGCCATTCGTCATGATTTTTTTCGTGTTCTGCATATGTTTTGGAAAATTTATGACCGCCCCGCCCGTCTGCTACAAAAAACAGATAATCTGTGTGCGCTGGTTTTAACACCGCACGAATCGCATCACGACCAACATTGGCGATTGGACGCGGTGGCAACCCATAATTTATATATGTATTGTATGGATTGACCGTTTTAAGATGTCCCGACAATAACGGTTGTCCGTGCATATCGCCTTCGCCTGCGGTAATTGCATAAACGACGGTTGGACACGCCTGCAATTTCATATTTATGTTTAATCTGTTCAAATATACATTTGCAACAATTGGCATTTCGCGTTTAATTGGGGTTTCTTTCTGGACAATAGACGCCAATATTAAAACATCATTCCAATCTTTCAATGGTGTTGGATATTTATAGTTCTTGAAAGAATCTTTAACCTCTAACATTTTTTTATGGGCTAAATCCAGAACCGCCAAACGCGCCGTTCCACGTGCAATACGATATGTATCTGGGAATATATCGCCATCTTTCAAATTACACACTGGCAAAGATTTATTACAATCAACTTCGCCTGATAAATAAGGTATGTTTTTCAACATATTTTTAATTTGAACGATTGTGAAACCTTCTGGAATGGTAACAGTTGTTGTTGCAACACGACCATGTGCAAACATATCCGCAATTGTCCATACCCCCGCCCCGCGTGGTATTTCATAAACACCCGCCTGAATCTTTCCACCGTTCAAACGAACCGAAAAATAAAACAAATCCCCAGATTTAATAATATTATTTTTCAACAAATAATTTGTGACACTGGTAACAGACGCACCCTTTGGCACAATAACATCAACAGACCTTTTTAACGGGGACCATAAATTAAAAATAAAGAAAATAACAAAGACAACCACGCACGCAATCGCCAGCGCAAATTTTATCCAATCTTTTATCTGTCTAATTTTTTTCTTTGATATTTTTTTCATCTCTGAACCGATTATAATTTATTTTAAGCGAAGTGCAATTATAATCTGTCTTTGTATTGAGATATAAATTTAGAAATATCTATTGCAACCTGTTTTCCAACAGACACACCTGTACTGCTGGTTTCTGGGCTGATAGAAACGCCACGTCCCAACATTTCACCAACCAATCCATCATTGGAACGAACAAACGGTTGAACTGCGGTTGCTATTTTTTGTTCCAATTCAATATTACGTGCATTCATATATATTGTTATTGGGTCATGTCTTTTTGCGACATCTTCATAAAAGTTTGTTTTTGGGAATTTATACGAATGTATATATCTGCCACCATCTTCCAATAAAATTTTATCAAGAATCTGTAATACATCTCTGTTTACCTGGACATTTAAACTGATGTGATAACCGTCTGGGTGTTGAAAATCATGTGCAGGTGGCAAGACATTACCAACACAACTGCGAAACCATGTCCAATTTTGTGTTCCTGACATTCTGATTTTTCTGTCAGTTATTCCCCATAAATTTTCATAACGCATAATTAATACTGATGTGTCACTGTAAATATCTGGATTCCAATTATGAACATCTGGCATAGAAATCAATTCATTCCTATTACCACTGGATTGCAGTGCCCACACGAACGCATCTTCTAAATCTTGCTGACTGGTTTCGGTATACACACCATCTTGTTTATATCTTAATTGTTCATAAACTGTTTCGTAATCCATTCCTTTGGTCTGAATCATATTTCTGATTACAGTTTCCGGAATATTTGGATATTTATTTTTTATCTCTCTTATCAGATAATTTATAATATTTTCAGAACCCTGTTGAAATGCTTGTGTTTTATCAAAAGCATTTGTTGTTGTTGTTGGATTCAGTTTTGTAAAAAAATAATACCAATTACCATTTCTGTGTTGCCGTTGAATCATAACAACACCGACAGATTTTAAATCTTCATTTAAATTTTCCCATTCAATTGGTGTTAAACGTTCAACCGGCAAACCAATTGTTTCACCTGTTCGCAAAAAATCGTTCAAATAAGTTTCAAAATTCTTACTTGCTTTAATTCTTAATAAAGAATTCATTTTTGTCACCTTCCTTTGCTAACCAACAATTTATCTGTTCAAGAACCAAATAAAATGGTCAAATTTTCTTCTTCTGAATTCTGTGGTTATATTTAATTCGTCCAGCATTTGAGTTATAAATTCATTGTATTTTTCATACATAAAATTTTGTCGCCATTTTTCTATGTGTGCTTTCTTCACCTTGCCCTTAAAATACACTGGTAAATATTGTGCAAGTACTGTGTCCAATATTGAATAATCATCATGTTCATAAATATCATGATTATGATAACAACAATATTTAGACGCAAAAGAAAACAAATTTATTTTCCCATTACATTTTGCAATTTCATTAACAACACTTGGGTCACCATTTTTTATTCTTTCATCTATGTTTGGTATAGAAATTATGTGTTTAGCCAAATCATAGGCATTTATCTTGCTTTTATGCTGAGAAATATGTGTAGAATTCGTTATATCTATCAACCCTATTTTCATAGCAACGATTTCTATATCTGTATTTTCAGGAAACCTTTTAAGACAATTTGTAATAAGACGCGTTTCGTCACCATAAGCAACATCTTGACGAACCTGTTCGTCTATATAATCAAGATTTTGATTAGAAATTACATCTTTGGATATATCACGTATCTTTTTGGCCATAAAAAATCCTTTTTAGGAATTATACACCATTTACACAAAACAAACAAACATTGTTGGTATTTTTTTATTTTCTGGTCGGGGCAACAAGATTCGAACCTGCGACCTCTACGTCCCGAACGTAGCGCTCTACCAGACTGAGCTATGCCCCGAAAACTTTTTTTATTTTTGTTTTGCGTATGCTTTTTCTACAAAATCAAACATTTGTTGTGAACGTTTGGTTAATTTGGAAAAAGAACGTGAACCAAAATCACTTGTCAAAAACCATTGTGGTTTTTTTGATGTATCATATTTTACCAATTTATTTTCATGATTCCATTCCCAAACACCAGGGTGTTCTTTATCATGGTGATTTGGTTGTTTATCAAAGAAATAATATGAACGATTTACAAAATTTATTGGGCAATTATTTTCTATCAAATACACAACAGATTGGACAAATGCGTCATCGCCCAAATGACTCTTAGATTCATAATATTGCTTAAAATCTGCAAATGTTATTTTTTTAGGTTGCTGTCCATTACCAAACCCACCTTCTTTTCTGCGTGCCAAAGCCGATATTATTTCACCATATAAATCTTTATTGACTCTAAAATCTCGCATTGAATCAATATGTAACAATTCCCCAGAATAAGAATCTGATTTATTGTTATCATCATGACGTTCAGAAACAGCCGCCACACATACTTTGTCATGCGTATAAAAATACATAGAATTATAATGTGCAGATGACAAATGATATTTTTCTTTCACCATCTGTCTTACGATTTGACTGGCTTTATTTACATTTATTCCATAAGGTTTGGATAAAACATTTTCCGTTTCATATTTTTCAGACATTGGTCAACCCCTTGGTTTTTAATGAAACACTTTATTTAACGCGTTTCAAAATTAAACAAGCGTTTGTCCCCCCAAAACCAAACGAATTAGAAAGTGTCGCATTTACTTCGCGTTTTTGTGCGACATTTGGAACCAAATTGAAATCACCTACTTCGTCAATTGGTTCATACAAATTTATTGTTGGTGGTACGATATTATCACGAATCGACAATGCACAGAATATTGCTTCTATCGCACCAGCCGCACCCAACAAATGTCCTGTCATAGATTTTGTTGATGACATACATGTATTACCCGCACCAAACAATTCTTTTACAGCAATCAATTCACCGACATCACCCAACCCTGTTGATGTTCCATGTGCATTTACATAATCTATTTCAGATGGTTTTAATCCCGCCTTGTTCATAGCGATAACCATAGCGCGTTTTCCACCTTCACCATTTGGGGCCGGTGCAGTAATATGATGCGCATCGGCGGTCATACCAAAACCTGCTACTTCTGCATAAATTTTTGCACCACGTTTGATTGCATGTTCGTATTCTTCCAATACCAAAATACCAGCGCCTTCACCCATAACAAAACCATCTCTGTTTTTATCCCATGGACGAGATGCATGTTCTGGGTCATCATTACGAGTACTTAAAGCACGCATAGCAGAAAATCCCGCCAATCCCAATGGGCACAGTGGTGCTTCTGTTCCACCACAAATCATAATATCTGCATCATCACGTTCAATAATCGCCGCCGCTTCACCAATAGAATGGGAACCCGTTGCGCACGCAGTAGCCATCGCAATATTTGGGCCACCAAAACCATATTTAATAGAAATCTGACCAGATGCCATATTGACAACCGCCTTTGGGATAAAGAAAGGACTTACAAAACGATAACCGTTTTTAAAAATATCGTTATCTGTGTTTGTAATTGTTGTGATACCACCAACGCCACTGCCCACAGAAACACCAATACGGTTTTTATCACCATCATAATCTGTTAAACCAGAATCTTTGATTGCTTCGTCTGCCGCAACCAAAGCATATAAAATTGTGTTTTCAAGTTTGCGTTGTTCCCTTGGTTCTATGACAGCGTCTGGGTTAAATTCACCCTGCTCTGTTCCACGTTGAACGATACCCGCAATCTGAGATGCCATTTCAGACACATCAAATTCTGTTATTTTTCTGATACCACTTTTACCATTTACAATATTATGCCACGCATATTCAATACCGGTTCCAACTGGTGAAACAATACCCATACCTGTGATAACAACTCTTCTCATATTAAAAACCTTTTATATTCAGTTATTTCAAGCACAAGCATACACTAAAAAAATCATAAAATCAACGACATAAAAAAACACCGTCAAATGACGGTGTTTTGAAATTCACAACTAATATTATTTCATGTGTTTTTCGATATAATCTACAGCATCACCAACTGTAACCAATTGAGTTGCTTCTTCATCTGGAATTGTAATACCGAATTCTTTTTCAACTTCCATAACAAATTCAACAACGTCCAAAGAGTCTGCACCCAAATCGTTAACGAAAGAAGCGGTTGCAACTGCTTTTGCTTTTTCAACGCCCAACTTATCTTTAACGATATTTTGAACTTTATCTAAAATTTCATCATGTTTTGTCATTTTATATCCTTTAGTTGTATTAAACTTTTAGACCTTCTTACCAAGCGTCTTTCTTAAAAAAATATCATTTTATAATGCCTGTGTCAAGAAATTATAACAAACTATAACAAATGCTTGACTTTTACATATAATATATTATGCCTCTAAATCAAACAATAAATCGTTCATATTTTCGCGCAAAATATCTTTATCAGAATTCCAAACCAACGAATGCATCAAGAATTTATGCACATCATCCATTGTAATATCTGGCTGACCTGCCTTTTCTACAATTTTTTTCCATGCAAATCTTGGGTCTGTTAAATGGAATTTTCCACGTCCCATAAACACCCATTCACCATTTTGAGGCAAATCTTGCAATAATAAAACCGCCTTGCCTGACAATGGCATATCCAACCACAAATCATGGTTAAAATCTAAATCTTCCCAGCGCATCTTGAATATTTGTGTTTTTGGAGCAAACCCATAAACCAACATTAAAAACGCAGAACGCATAGTAAGATTTTTTTCTTTTTTAATCACAGATATTATTTTCTGCAATCCTGTTTTTTTCAGTTTCCTTTCACGGCGTTTAACAACAACACGTGGAATATCTTCACATACATTATTTTTACAATATCCCATATCCAACGCATAATTGAAAATACTCTGTAATAATTCTTGCATTCTGGCAGCCATCGCACGACCAGATATATTATCCAACACAGTTTGAATATCCGATTCGGTGATGTCTTGCATATTTTTTGCAAACAAATCTTGGAAATGTAAATTTATTGCACGTTTCAATTTCATCAAAGAATCTTCACCACGACGAACCTTTTGCGATAAATATATCGCAACAAAATCTTGAAAAGAAATTTTTTTGCGACGAACAGGAATTTTCTTAGAAACTTCGTTTAATATTTCACTGACACGGGAACGTGCATCTTCTATGTCAACATCAGGATATTTTCCAATAATAATTCTTTTGTCACGACCATTTACACGTTTGCGCACAAAGAAACTTTTAACACCACGTTGTGTTATATACATGCGCAATCTTGGTTCTGATAAATCTTGCACAACATCAAAACCAACTTCTGGTGCTGGCAAATTATCAAGAATATAAGAATTAAAGAAAAATTGATGCGCCATTTTATTTTTCCTTTTCTTGTTTCCAGAATATGAAATTATTAATCAATTTCTGTTTTGCTTGTTTTTGCTTTTCTTGTGCCATCTTTAATTGCGCATACAAAGATTGATATTGGACCAAATCTTTGAACGCTGGACATTTTGCACAAAACGCTTCATAAATTGTTCCGTCTTCAAGATTATTCATACATCTCTCTGCTTGTTTTTCTGTATAAATCCTGTCCATACCAATATGGTCAAACGGATTATATAACACATAAAAGCAAGGATATGCATGACACAAATGTGAATAAGTATCCATATATTGTTTGCATTCTTGTGGTTGTGTTTTTGGGTCTGGTGCGGTTTTTATAAACGCACTTTCTATAGAAACATTATGTCCAAAATGTGGCAAAGAAACACGTCCCAACATGCTGTTGAATTTTTTACTTAAAACCTGTTGTGCAACAACAGTATTCTGTTTTGCTTGCTTCCAATTTTTATAATCTTGAATAATTGTTGTCATTATTCACCAACCTTTAACGCGTTTATAAATGCAGATTGTGGAATTTCCACATTACCAAATGTGCGCAAACGCTTTTTACCTTCTTTCTGTTTTTCAAGCAATTTTCTTTTACGCGTAATATCACCACCATAACATTTTGCAGTAACATCTTTACGATATGCAGCGATTGTTTCGCGTGCGATAATTTTACCACCAATTGCGGCCTGTAATGGAATCTTGAATTGATGTCTTGGAATCAAATCTTTCAATTTTTCAACAATCTGACGACCACGTTTTTCAGCCCAACCACGATGACAAAGGAACGACAAAGGTTCAACATTTTCATCATTGACCAAAATTGAAACCTTTACCAAATCCGATGCACGATATTCATATAAAACATAATCAAAAGACGCATATCCAGATGACAAAGATTTAACCCTGTCATAAAAATCAAATACTATTTCAGACAAAGGCAACTGATATACCAATACAGCACGATTACCAACATAAGAAATGTTTTCTTGGACACCACGACGTGATGCACACAATTCCATAATTGCCCCCAAATATTTATCAGGCATCATAATTGTTGCACGCACCCATGGTTCTTCTATAGATTCGATTCGGGTAATATCTGGCATATCCGCAGGATTTTCTAAATCCATCATGGACCCATCACGTAAATGAATTTTATAAAGCACACTTGGGACAGTGTTTATAAGCGATAAATTAAATTCACGATTTAATCTTTCACTGATAATTTCCATGTGTAATAAACCTAAAAAACCACAACGCAACCCAAATCCCAACGCAGACGATTTTTCAGTTGTAAAAACAAATGACGCGTCGTTAAGTGCTAATTTTTCAGCACCTTCACGCAAATCAGGATAATCGTTTGCCTCTACTGGAAAGAAACTTGAAAACACAACAGGCACCGATGGTTTAAACCCAGGCAACATTTCAACATTGTGTTTTGCATCACAAATTGTGTCCCCTACCTTGCAATCATGAATTGTTTTCATACCGGTGATAATAAATCCAATTTCACCAGTTGTCAGACAATCTACATTTTCCATTTTTGGTGTAAAATACCCAACCTTTTCTACAACATATTCCGCGCCAGTTGCAATAAATTTAATTTTTTGACCGCGTTGCAATTTTCCATCAACAACACGAACCAACACCACAACACCAAGGTAAGAATCATACCATGAATCAACCAACAATGCGCGTGTTGGTGCATTTTCATCACCAGATGGTGCCGGCAATTTATTTACAATTTCTTCCAATAATTCTGGAACACCCGCACCTGTTTTACCAGAAACACATAACGCATTACTTGCGTCCATACCAATAACATCTGCAATTTGTTCACGTGTTGATTCAACATCACTGGACGGCAAATCTATTTTATTTAACACAGGTAACATTTCTAAATCATTATCCAGCGCAAGATAAGCATTTGCCAATGTTTGTGCCTGAACCCCCTGGGTTGCATCAACTAAAATAATTGCACCTTCACATGCGGCAAGACTGCGTGAAACCTCATAAGAAAAATCAACATGCCCCGGTGTATCCATCAAATTTAATTGGTATGTTTCACCATTTTTCGCCTTGTAATTCAGACGCACAGTTTGTGCTTTAATCGTAATACCACGTTCACGTTCTATGTCCATAGAATCAAGAACCTGGGCTTTCATCTCACGCGATTCAAGACCACCTGTATATTCAATCAATCTGTCTGACAAAGTTGATTTTCCATGGTCAATATGCGCAACAATTGAAAAGTTTCTTATATTTGATTGTTTCATTACATTCCCGTCTTATTGTGAAATTTTGTTTAATAATTCTTCTATTCTGCTGGCGCGTTCCAATGTATCATCATAAACAAATCTGATTTCAGGAACATATTTTTGATTTATCTTTTGCGCCAAAGCAAATCTGACAGTTTTTGTGATTTCATCTAATTTTTTCTGGGTTTCTTCTTTATTTTCACGTGAATAGAAAAACAATTTTACAAATTGCATACCACCGTGTGATTCAGCACCAACCAAAGAAACACCCTTTATCAAATCATCATCCATATAATCATGCTGTAAAATTTCAGCGACCAATGTCTGAACTTTGCTTGCTATTTTTTCACCACGATTAGAATTTGTTTGTTTTTTTATCATTTATTTTGCCCTTTAATTTTCTTCTTTATTATCCAAAATTTCTATTTCACATTTTTTATAACACTCTTCCCAGCCACCATATTTACGTCTTTCACTTCTGAAACCTTTTTTGTTCAATTTTTCATCTTCTGTTTTTAATATCCAACAAACATAATCATCTTTTATAATATCTTCTATTTTTCTGTTTGTTTCTAATACGTCTTCTATTAATTCACTAATAGGATTACAATGTTCATAATGAAACAATTCTCTTTTTTTATCCCATTTTGTTTGATTTTGCCAAGTCATTTTATATAAAGGAATTCCTTTTTCTTTGGCAACATCATCTGCTTTTTCACTTTTGTATTTCACAGGGAACTTATCTGTTAAATATCTAAAATATGCCTTTAATATTTTTTTATATAAAGCTTTGTCTTTTTTATTTGTTTTATAACATTTTCTTATTTGTTCCAACAATTCAACCATAACAACCCCCTGATGCGGCAATAATACACTCGTATATATAAAAACACAAGAAAAATATTTTATTTATTGCACTGATTTTGCGAATAAACTATTATTAGCAACATGAAAATCATAAATCGTATATTAGAACATTCATCAAAGCCATGGTATTCAGTTGTCGTATGCATTATGACAATATGTGAATCTATATTTTTATTCATTCCACCAGAAGTATTCATGACCCCTGCTATCGTTGCAGAAAAAAAGCGTGCATTTCCAATAACTGTTGCTGCTTCTATTGGTTCTTTGATTGGTGGTGCAATTGCATATATGATTGGTTTTTGGTTGTTTGACAGTGTTGGTGTTTGGCTGATTGAACATTTTGCCAGTATGGAAAAATTTGAATTGACCAAAACATTATTTACTAAATATGGAATTTTAATCATTATTGGAACGGCTTTAACCCCAATTCCTTATAAATTATTGGCGATATGTGCGGGATTTTTACATTATCCAGTTTTAATATTTTTGGGCGTATCCGCAATATTCAGAACGGCACGTTTTGCAATAATCGGTTTATTGCTCTGGAAATTTCAAGAACAGGCAAATTTGATTGTAAAAAAATATTCTTGGCAATTGATTGTTGGGGCAATTATATTCGCTTTGCTTGGGCTTTTAATAATTACATTGATATAAAAAAAATCGGACAAACGTCCGATTTTTTATTCAATCCAAATTGCAGCCGTTGGAGATGCAGTTTCGGAACCAACAGGGATTTTTACATTTGCCCTTTGAACATGGATTACACGGTCATTTACACTGACCCCACTTACCATCTTGCCAGATTCACTTTCTGAATCAGATACACTCAAAGAAGTATCAACATCAGAACTGATAACGCCGTTTTCAATAGAAATACCATTTCCAGCGGTCAAAGCATCTTGTTTTGCATTCCACGTTGCTTTTTCTTCATCACTTACATCTGGTGTGTGTGTCACAGTTGAACTGATAACACCGTTTTCAATAGAAATACCAGTTCCAGCGGTCAAAGCGTCCTGTTTTGCATTCCATATTGCTTTTTCTTCGTTACTTACATTTGATGTGCCACCAGTCACAGTAGAACTGATAACACCATTTTCAATAGAAATACCAGAACCCGCTGTCAAAGTATCTTGTTTTGCATTCCAATTATTTCTATCAGATGCAGAAACATGTGAATTTGCATCTAAGATATGTTCTCTGGCTTCTGTAATACGACCAGTCATATTTGAAACATTTGTTTCAATTGCGCGTATTCTGTCTTGCAAACTTGTTAAATCACCACCTGAAATAGTTGGTTCTGATGATGGATTTGTTGGTGTAGTTGTTGGCGTAATAACACCTTTTTTAACCCCTGTATTGTGTAACAATTTACCCAAAGACAAACGGGCCGCATTAGAATTTGAACCAGATGTCTTGGAAACAGTAGCAGGTGTAACACCTATTTTACCAGCACGCAGAGAAGAAGCCCTCAAAGAACCCGCATTTGAATTAGTATTTGCAACGGTTGCACTGCTTGTCCCAGCATAAGTTCCTGCCCCACCAAAACTTCTGACCAAAGGTATCGCATGTGCAGATTCCAAACCTATAACTGATAACACACAAATAATTGAAATTTTAGTTATATTTTTCATGACACACTCTCTCTTTTATTAAAACTTGTATTTCATACCAACAGACACGGTATGATTTGTTATTAAACCTGTTTTGATATCCACATCTGTACCTGCATCATTAAATCCAAATTTTGGTCCATTAAACACAGAAAAACGATAACGGAAATCAACACCCAAATGTTCATTTACATCATATTTATATCCCAACATCAATGCACCCATTGGTGAAAGACTAGTTTTTGATTCTTTACCAAAAAACGTGTGTTCTGCGCCTGATTTTACAACAGCAGCACCAGTCCCAACACCAGCATATATACCATTATAAATATCATACAAACCATTTATATCGAAATACACTGCGGATAAATCATAATCTGTTTTATCAGTTGAAAATTTTTCACTTTCTGAATATTTACCAACATAACCTAATTCTAATTCGGCAGACCATTTTTTATTAAATTTATAACCAAAATCAATATCAGCACCGATAAAATTTTTCATTTTGAATTTTTCGGTTCCAGCATCTGCGCCATCTCCTTTGTATTCATTTTTCCAATTCAAGAAAGAAACATCTGCATGCAACCCAATATAAAATCCAGAATTTGCAGAACGAATATGATTTTTTGCAACAGTTTCTGTTGATACAATTTCTGTCTTTGATGACTGTTTGTTTAATTTATACGGATTAGAATGCTTTGCAGCATCCGCAACACATGGCAAAACAGCCAGCAATGCTATAATTGATAATTTTTTCATCTTTCCCCCGACTTTTTATTTATCTAAATTATATCATATATCAAAGGTCTTTTCAAAATAAAAAAAAGGTTCTAATAAACCCTTGCCCAAAAATAATTTTTTTTCTATTATGTTTATACCATGGAAGGAAAAACAAATATATCTTTTGCAAATGTATCTGCAAACTATGATAACGCAGTGGACGTTTTGTCCAATGTGTCTTTTAATATCAGTGCTGGGTCTTTTTATTTTTTAACTGGAAACAGCGGTGCTGGTAAAACAACGCTTTTGCGTTTGATATACCAATTACACAAACCACACACCGGGATAATAAAATTATTTGGACATGATTGCTCTGCCTTGTCACGAAATGATTTGGCAAAATTACGTCATAAAATGGCTATCGTTTTTCAAGAATATTCTTTGATTTCGCACATGACCGTTTTTGATAATATCGCCCTGCCTTTGCGTGTTCGTGGTTTCAGCCAAGATAAAATTAAAAAATTGGTTTCAACAACACTTGAATGGGTTGGTTTGGGAAAATATGCAGATTCATATCCGTTGGAATTAAGTGGCGGTCAACAACAACGCGTTTCCGTTGCCCGTGCAATTATTACCCAACCTTCTATTTTATTGGCGGACGAACCAACTGGAAATTTGGATGATGAAAACGCATCAAGATTGATGGAATTATTTATCCAAATGAACAAGGCTTTTGGAACAACAATTATATTGGCAACCCACAACAAAAAATTATTGGAAACATATCATTTTCCTGTAATCAGTATTGAAAATCACCATGTTTCTTTTTCTGGCATAACCGAAACCGCACCAGAAACAACCCGAAAATGGAAGGGTCCAAAACCACAACAATCAGATATAAACGAATTATCAAAACAATTTGAAGATATAGAAAAATTATGAGAAAGAAAACAACACTTGTATTTTCACTTGTCAAAGACCAATCAATATTTATGACGGTCATAATATCAATATTGTCTTTTTTGGCAATCGTATCTTTTGGAATCGCCCTGTCTATCGGCAGTGGTGTTGTTCGTTGGAACACACAATGGGATAAATATGCAACCATACAAATTTCTAAATCTGAAAACACCGCTTATGTAAAACAAGTGTTCGTAAAACATTCTAAACAAATTGAATCTGTGAAAGAAATCACAAAAACAGAAATGGAAAACATGATGCGTCCATGGATTTCAAGTGGTGCCAGATTAAATAATTATTTGCCAGAAATGTATGAATTAAAAATGAAAAATGCGAAAGATATGACGGCAATAAAAAAAGACATTGGAACACGCGCTAAATTCTTGAATCATACATCTGCATTGAAAAATTCTATTTCTGCGGGTTGGAAATTAGTCAGCATTACTGTATTCGTATTGCTTATAATATTGACTTCCATTGGGGTATGTATTTCATATATATCAAAAAATATCGCAATGTTGCACAAACATGAACTTGAAATATTAAACCAAGTTGGTGCATCTGATGATTTTATCGCAAAACAAATGCAAATAATCGTTGGAAAAATCAGTTCTGTCGCATGTTTGATTGGTTTTGTATCCGCAGTGCCAATTTTATTTATGATTTTATCAACCGCACATTCTGCACGCGTTGGTTTGTTGGCAACATTGAATTTAACAGGAAACAATTGGTTGGCTTTGATATTATTACCAATAATAATCATTTGTTTTTCTGTTTTCATAACCAGAAAAACAACAATAAAAATATTATCTGAAAAATAATGAAATATATTCCTGTATCTTTGATTTTGATATTTTGTTTTATCTTTGGTGGAATAATGTTCAAATCCATGACCCCACCAAGATGTGGCAATTTATTACAAGATGACAATTTATTTGTTTTAACAGGTGACATTCGTCGTATTCCATACGCTGTAAAAAAATTAGATACATTGAAATATGGACAATTATACATTATTGGTGCAGGTGCAACACAAATTCCAGATATAACACATGTCCAAATTGAATCTTTATCAAAATCAACATACCAAAACGCATTGGCAATAAAAAAGATTGTAAACGACAAAAAATTCGACAGAATTGTTGTCGTCACAACCGAAGACCACATGAATCGTGCTTTATACCTGTTAAGACACGAAATGCCAGACACAGATATTATCGCATGCCCTGCTTCTTTGACTGGCATGCCTACACCAACCAGATTAAAAAGATGGGCGGTTGAATATTTGAAATATATCGTCACATTATGCGGAATAAAGGAAAGTTAAAATATGTTAAAAAAAATAGTGTTATATTTTTGTTTATTTTTCTGGTTCTTGTTTTGGGCGCCATTTTTATTTATTGGTTTAATCAATGTATCTCTTGAAAGAAAAATTTCTGTATTTATCGCAAAATGTTCTTTGATTCTTATTCGTTTGATAGCGGGCATAAAATATGAATTACATTATCCAATGACAAATGAAAACGGGATACCGTTTAAACATAACATAAACACCCGTTTGGACGGTCGCGCTATTATCGCATCAAAACACATGTCCGCACTTGAAACAATTATATTATTCAGACATATACCAAACGCATTTTTCATAATAAAACGTGAATTGATGTGGATACCTTTCTATGGTTGGGCTTTTGCCAGATTGGGTTTTATCGGTGTAAATCGTAATCGTGGAAAAACAAACATGAAAAAATTGACTAATAGTGTCATGAAAAAGATTATGAATTCTATGACATTGATTATATTCCCAGAAGGAACACGTGTCGCCCCAAATCAAAAAGTATCATTGAAACGCGGTTTATTATTTTTGGCCAGCGAATTGAAATTACCAATAATGCCAGTTGGTGTTGATACGGGTTTATATTGGCCAAAGAAAGGCAAAATAAAATCAGGAACAGCACATATTTATTTTGAAAACGAATTACCATCAACTGCAAATCTTGAAGAAATTCAGGAAGCAATAAATAAACATAGTTGCTAGGTTATTCTTCACACCAAGATTTTCTTTTTTCGCCACCGTATGGACGACCAACGTTTTCTTGAACCAGAACCAAACCAACATCACGGTCTGCAGAATCAAAAACATTTGCATCTATGCGGCCTGGATATTTATCATTTTTAATATTTTTCAATTCTACCGTTGAACCAACAGGAATAATTTCCCCTAACCTTTGTTTTGCATATTCTGCACGTTTTATTTCTGAATCACATTTCCCATGTAATTCAGGCGTATCAACATTACGCAAACGAACACTGACAGATAAAACCTCTATCCCATCAGCCAACAAAACCTTTGCTACGAAAGTATCACCATCAACAATGCGTTTGACCTCTGCCGGTGTGGCAAAGGCACCAACACAAAACAAACCTATATAAAATCCGAACAATAATCTTTTCATATTATGGCAATTTTGGAGACCATGTTGGTTCTGTCCCGCTAAGTCCGTCTGGCAATTCAATATCATAAATATTTTGACCTGTGATATCTACACTGCGGATATGACTTATACGTTCTTGGTTGTCTTCGCTGCGTTCTGTTTCATAATAAACAACCCTGCGTGAACCCGGTGCCCAAGATGGTGCTTCCATATACCAGCCACCTGCTAGTATTTTTTCATGACGACCATCTTGATTCATAATTCCAACATAAAATGTATCTTCCGCCATTTTTGTAAATGCAATAAAATGTCCATCTGGGGACCAGGCTGGTGTCGCATATCTGCCCGCACCAAATGTGATACGTTTTTGTTTCAAAGTCCCCAAATCCAAAACATGAATCTGTTGTGAACCAGACATATCTGAATTATAGGCCATATATTTACCATCTGGGGAATAAGATGGGGATGTATCTATATGTTTACCAAATGTCAATTGGCGCAAAGTTTTTTCATTTATATCATATTCATATATATTTGTAATTCCGTTTTTAACCAAAGACAAAGCAACCTTTGTACCGTCTGGTGAAAAACGTGGCGCAAAACTCATACCGCCAAAATTACCCAATTTTGTTTGATTACCTGTATCTAAATCAAGTGCCCATACCATTGGGTCATCATTACGATAAGACAAAAATACAACTGTTGCCATATTTGGTGAAAAATGCGGTGACATTACAAGTGTATTTTTATCAGACAAATAACGCATACCATAGCCATCTTGATCCATAATAGCCATACGTTTAACCCTGTCTGTGACAGAACCAGATTCAGCAATAAATACAATCTGGGTATCAAAATAACCAATTTCACCAGTCAATCTTTCATATATAGCATCCGCCATAATATGAGCCAAACGACGAACTGATTTCTTAGACGCAACCAAACTTTGTGCTTCTATTTGTTCTTTGCCATTTACATCCCATAAATAGAATTCCAATTTATAATTATCTTTTCCTTCTGCTTTAACAGATGCCTGAACCAAATTCTGTGTTTTAATCGCAGCCCAATTTTTGAAATTAGGCATATCGTTCATTTTTACAAATTCTGGAAACGCATCATGATTTACAATTCTGAATAACCCAGTTCGTTTAAGGTCGTTTTCGACAACTTCTCTCAACATTTTTACATCAGACGAAGACACCTTGCCAACGGTTTCAAATTTTTGAACCGCTATTGAAATAGGTTCTGTTTCACCAGCAATAATATCAACATGTAATTCCGCACGGGCAATTGGTGCAAAACACAAAGACATAATTCCAATAACCAAAGATAAAAATTTACGCATTTGAATATTCCTTTCTCTTAATATTTAACCTTTCAAGATTCTAACACACTAGCACACAAAAATCAAAACGAAAGGAAAATTTTATCACCCACCACCAATACATTAATCAACACAAACGCCTATATTTCCGCCATTACAGAGATATACACAAATGTATTGACAAATGTAAATACAATGTTATAGTCATATGTAATCACACAAGTATAGAGGTTCGTATATGCCAAATGTAATGCAACAATTATTTGTTATGAATATTGAATCTTTACTGCGCGAATATGCCGCATATCGTGCATTTAATAAATCAGATTGCGTAATAAATATGCGTATTCCACATCAAATATTAGAAAGAATAAAAGAATTGGCCGACGAACAACATGTTCCCTATCAATCCCTGATATCGTCTGTATTGTTTTCTTTGGCGAATATAGACGAAACAAAAAAGAATTAAACCCATCAAAACAAAATATATAAAAACCGCCCAAAATGGACGGTTTTAATTTTTTAGATTCGTATATCTTTACCAGTTTTGCAAAATGTTGTTGCAACCCAAAACTTTTAATCCGGATGCAGACATTACGAAAGACAAAACGATACCGATAACAAACAACAAAGTAAATCCAAGAAGTAAACTTACACCCTTCTTTTTCAAATCTTCAACAGAACCACCTTTATCTTTATCACCGGCATTAGAAATATAACCCCATGCCCAATTTGCAATATAGAATGCAGCACCAACAAACGCCATAATTCTTAAAATAGAAAACACATCATGCAGACTCTTTAACAAACCACACATACCATCATCTATTGTTATTGCACCTTTTCCAGCATTTGCTGCAAAAGCAGACACAGAAGCCATCATACCAACAA
>CADBLE010000009.1 GCA_902795435.1 uncultured Pseudomonadota bacterium | reverse complement strand
CAACATTTTCAACAATTCGGCCTTGTCTGTGATTTCCAACAAAGATGCCTGTTTTTTTACAACGGCAAAATCACCCGGTGCCAATTTGTTGTATTCTGCAATTTCATTTTCAGAAACATCTATCCCTAAAAATAAATTACATGCAGATTTAACCTGTGCCGTTGTCATATATTCATATTTGACCTTGAACGAGAAACGGCGCAATGATGCTTTGTCCAAACCAGACATTAAATTTGTTGTGCAAACAAATGGGTATTCTGCATTTTCCATTTGGGTCAACATTTCATTGACACAGGAAACTTCCCATGATGCGTTTGCACCACGTCTGTCAGCCAAGAAAGAATCTGCTTCGTCAAAAATCAACAATGCTTTCTTTTCTCTGGCTTCTGCGAATGCACGGGCAATATTTTTTTCTGTGCCCCCAACCCACATTGATTTAATATCGCTGGCCTTTTTGGAAATAATAGGCATATCCAACATTTCCGCCAAAAATTTAGCGTATGCAGATTTACCAGTTCCCGGTGCACCATACAAACACAAAGAAAAACTTTTCAGATTTTTTTCTTTGATTTTGTCTGCCAAATTTTTCAAATCTACATCTGTATTTAACAAAGATGTTTCAAATTTGACTTCATCTTGTTTTTTCTTGTCTGTTGGTTTGACGCCGGTTGCCGCCTTGACCAGATTATCAATTGTGTATTCCAACATATCTGGGTCATCCAACAATTTTACATTTCTGACCGCGGTATCAACCAACGCAATTGGCACATCATATTTTTTGACGATTTTTTCCAATTTTTCATCAGATATTTCAACACCGTGTTTATCAAACACACGTTTCCAAGCAACTGTTTTTGCTTTGATATCTGGGTCTTGGACTTCTATACTGATTGTGAATCTGCGAATATATGCAGGGTCCATATATTGAACATTATTTGTTATCCATATCACAGGTGTTGTATTTTGTTCCAATCTGCGATTCAAAAACAGTTTGCTTGGGGTGTGCGAACTGAACGGATTCAGTGAAAAAACATCTTCGGCTTCGTCAAACAAAATGACACCATTTTCAGATTTTTTCAATATTGTTTGCACCTGGCACAATCCGCTTAAACGTTCTTCTTTTGATTCTTTGTTTTCAGGGGTTGTGTATAAATCAAGATGTTGCGCCACACAAACAGATTTTGCCAATTCTGTTTTGCCACAGCCCGGATGACCATATAATAATATGTTTACACCCTTTTGATTTTTTTCTTTCGCGTTTTTCAGAATATTGCTGATTATGTCATAATCTTTTGCAATATAATCAAAATTTTCACGATTTAAATCACTTTCAAAAGGATTCCCAACCAAGAAATTTTGCACTTCACGCACAGATTCAAAATACGTCCCAATCAATTTATTGAACATACCACTGAATCCCCTATCCCCGTATCTGGCAGACAAAATTCCTTTGTCCATCAATGGACCGTTGATAGATATAATTTGTTTAATATCTTCCAATGATATTTTGGTAAAACCAGACATAACATCTACATTGTCATTATGCATCAAACCATCATTGAATCTGTCGTTAAACAAATTTGTCATTCTGTGCAGGGCAGAAATTTTGGTTGCATACATAAAATACTGTAACAATGGACGTGATTTTTCATCTATATCAAAAGCATCACAAATCACAGTGAAACTTTTGTCAAAATCGCGTTGTGTTATATCTATATCAAACATATCTATTTTGTTTTGACGAACAATATTTTCAATTCTTGCGATTTCGGCTTCATCAGATACCAAACCACAATTTATAAATTCGCCATTGACCATACCGCGTAACAAACGCATTTGTTCCAATTCAGATAAATCTGAATCTTCATGGTCATGGAACGATTGCATTTTTCTTTTGCGTATCAAAGGACGCATATTTACCCCAAAAATATCATCAGAATAACGCCAAACAAAACTCAGAAAACTGTCTGTGTCTTCTGGCTGGCATTCTGATACCAAAATATTTTTAAGATAATATGCAAAAATTTGTTTTTCGCGTAAGTTCATGTTTGACCCCTATTTTTTTGTTTTTTTATTCAAATCTTATGACTTCATTACAATTGCCGATAACAACAATTGCTTTGCCGTCATGATACGCATCTTTTGCCCACTTTACACGACGCCAATAATTACGACTTGGCAAAGTGTAAATAACGACATCAGAACCGTCCCATTGAAAAGTATATCTTGGCATATTCGCACCCCTTTTTTTATTTTCTATATTTATATTATATATACGTCACCAGACAAATTTGGTCCTGTATTTATATTTTTTAATCTTCATAAAAATACAATCTAACAGGTTTTACGCGTGCCAGATTTCTTCTTTCTTGCGTTTGTAATGTTTTTTTCAACATTTTATACGCTATGTTTTTCAGAAAACTTCTGCTTTCATCTGGGTAAATTTCGCGTAAATCTATAATTTTGTCTTCAATAAACTTTTTTTGATTCACGCGTCTGTGTAAATTTACATCAGATTCAATTTGATTTGTTGCAGATACAAAATCAAACAAATCCATTTCTGAATTATTAAATTGTGCGCAATTCCAATTTAATTTTTTTCTTTCGCCCAAGAAAACATGATAAAAAACATCGTATTTGTCATAATTTGTATTGTTATGACGTGTGTGTGCTGTTTTTTTGTTTTCTTCGTATGTGTATTCTTTCATTTTTTACCCCTTTGGTTGCTGTTGTTTTTGTTTCTATGTTTATAATATAAAACCCTCATCAGACAAAAATGGTCCGGTATAAAAAATTCAAGGAAGCCGCTTAAAAATCGTATTATTTTGATATTTGTGAATTATTTTTTGTAAAAAAAAACAACGGTTCAACCCACAAAATACACATAAAAATTATGTTATATATTATGAACCAAATCCGCTGTCAGCCTGAATTTTACATCAAAAGACCGAATCGGTTTTTATATATTATGATTCTATTATAACATATATTTACAAAAAAGTATTATATTGAACCTATTTTTTACATTCCTGTATGAATTCGCAGCGATGGTTGTCCCAATTCTGAATACAGCATATCGCCATACGGCAACAATAATTCAGCGCCACTGTCACCCAATATTCTGACCGATTGTTTTTTATCACGTGTCTGAAAACTAATAATATTTGGTATGTTCGCCATAATTAAATCAGACAAAAATTCTTTTTCTGTTTTTTGTGTTGCGACCACCAAATGAACCCCCACCGCAAGTCCTTTTTGTGCGATATATTGGATAAATGCCTCTGTCATTCTTTTGTTTACACACATTAAATCCGCCAATTCGTCTATCATGACTATTAAATACGGCATACCAGAAAACTTTTTATTATATTCCACCATATTTATTGATTTTTGTTTTTTCAGCACAACATATCTTTCATCTATTATTTCTGTTACAAAATCCAATGCTCTAATTGCCTTATCAACATCTGAAACAACCGGCATAAATAAATTCTTTTTCCCGTTAAAATTATTAAAGTCATATTTTTTTGTATCTATGATTAAAAATTTACAATCTGTCGCAGGTAAATGGTGTGTCAGCGATTCATAAATATTTTTCAGAAAAACTGTTTTTCCACTGCCCGTCCGACCAGTCACTAATAAATGCGGTATATTTTGTAAATCTTTTACAACTGTATTTCCAAACACATCAACGCCCATAACTATTGGCAGTTTGCATTTTTTACATTCTGGTGATTCCAACAAATTTTGTATTTTGATTGTTTCACGTTTTTCCAGTGGTATTTCCACAACCAAATCATTATTTTTTAATTCTGTTAAAATTCCCATTTTGGTAAATTTTTTTACAGCATCAGAATATCTATTCCCCGAATCAATTGTATAAAAAATATTATCCAGAATCGGCCCAGTTTGATGTTTTTTTATATCTTTTGTGTTTATAACCATTTTTGTCCCTTTTGTATTTTCTATACTATCAGTATAAAACACCACCCAGACAAAAATGGTCCGATATAAATTATTTTATAGAATTTGCTAATTCTGAAATCAGTTTTTTATATTCATCAACCAATGCTTTTGGTTTCAGTGGAACGATTGCACCGCCCCATCTGAATAAATACCAAGACATTTCACGCCAACCATCACCCTTGAAACTGATAATCAAAGAACCATCTTTTTTGTTTTTCCTTACGCGTTGATTTGGGTGGAATTCGTGTTTCAAAGCATTTTCTACCGCACTTGGTTTAACAAGCCATTCTACATCAAATGGACCACCCGGTGTATGGTATGAACCAAAACTATTTCTCGCATATTCTGATATTGAAAAATCACCTGGATTAAAAGTTTCTTGGGTAATTTTAATATTACTGATATTCAACAACACTTGTTGTTGTATCTTTCCCCTGTATTTAATGATTAAATAATTATTCCACGCACCATATAATATTCCCAATGGTTGTGCCTTAATCGTATATGTTTTAGATTCACCAGTTTTGTGATAATCAAAATAGATAACTTTACAATTTAAAATAGCATCTCTTAAAATATCTAAGGTTTCTGGTTCCGCTTTAAATTTTATACGTGGTTCCTGGGCAGACGCTTCAAATTGGACAACTTGTTCCATTTCACTTAACTTTCTGTTTTTTTCTTTTTCTGTTTTACGTGCACGCAAACTTTTTTCATACATACGATTTAATTTAGATTCCAATTCAACCAAACCACGATTTATCGTATTATCTTTAATTTTTTTAATAGCATTGTTTAATGCGAACAATTCTGATGCTTTTATATAATCAGGTGGTAAAAAATCTGGTGTATCCAAATGGAATAATTTTACTTTGCTTCTTTGCGGGTCTTCCATTTCACTAAATTGATAAGGAAATTGTTGCGCCAGAAATTTAATAATTCGTTCCACGGTCTTTTTGCTACACCCCAAATCATTAACAATATATTCATAAGAAACCCCAAGACCTGGTTTTGATAAAATCTGAATCACCCCAAATATTTCATTAAACTTACGATAATTATCTCTTTCCGCCATGGTCGCCCCCTTTTTTTATAAATCTTGTTTCATACCAACATCATACAAACCATAACCCATAAATGAAGAATTTGCAAAAACAATCTCTCTATCATCTGGTAATGTTTGTTTTTTCATTTTATTCAGTTGATTAGCGAGATTATTAGATTTTTGATTATAATTTGCCAATATAAACATCATTTGTTTTACATCTGTTGAAGATATTAAATTTTCAACACCCTTTACCTTTTTGCCAAATTTAATATTTATTAAACCTAAATCATATAATTGAAAAAATACACGTGTCATATCTTTCAAGAAATCATCAGAAAATCCAAAATTCTTAAAATCTTGTAAATGCGTAGATAATGTTGCAGTTTGTTCATTAGAAGAACCACCAACCGCATTATCACCAAATTTTAATTCTATAACAGATATTTTTTTAGGTTTTTCTTTGTGCCCTTGTTTGTTTTCACCCGCTGGCCAATAAAAAGCGATTAAATCAAAACGACCACCATTTTTGTCTTTGTATTCTGTATCAACAATAAAATAATCTGTTGAATTTGCATTTCTGGCAACATTATTTTCATACCAGATTCTTTGTTGAACTTCTTTTTCAGAATTATCTTTTTTATCATACGCATCTATGCCATCTGCAATATTTGATAAAAATTGTTCCCAAGGAAAAATGGATAATTCTTGTTCTGATTTATAAAACTTTCTGTATCCGCTAGAATCCCCGGTTTCATACATTTTTTGCACTTCCAAACCATAAAATTTGTTTTGTTTCGTTTTATTGTATATTGTTACTGCAACCACACCTTTGTAATAAACAATTACGCGATTACCACGCAAATTCATCATGAATCGTGATCTATATTTTCCTTTCTTTACTTTCAACAGGTCTACCAAAGGTGTAAAACAACCATTTTTGAATTCATCATAAAATTCTGATTTCAAGGCACGAGTCATAATTATATCCTTTTCTGTTCGTTATCGTTTAAAACAATAACGTTTTTTACACCAAATATTTTTTCATAATCATTTTTGCATTCTGTGTGAATCGGTATTATATTTTTTGCATCTATCTGTTTCACAAATTTCTGCAAATCTTTTATCGCAGCATGCCCAGATGTATGAATTTCAGTGATATGATTCTTGAATTTATCCCATGTATGCTGTCTTGTTAAATAACCGTGCCACATAGAATAAATAAAATCATAATCTTTGACAACATTATTCAATAGATATCGCGTCAAATTCAAGTTGTTTTTAATAAGGTATCTATCTGGATTTTGTGCAATTTCTTTTGCAGTAATTTTTTTAGATTTGTGTTTATAAAACAAACCTGATTTTTTCATACGTTCTACAATACCATCAGACATACCAAAATAAATTCGCACATTATCCAAATCTTTCAACAACGGAAATTTTGGTGATAATTCATGATATATATCAAACAAAGAAGCGGTATAAGGGTCAATAACAAATGTCTTTTTTGCCCTGTTACACGCCTTGATAACAGAAACAACACGGTCCATATTTTGTGAAGACATTGTTATAAAAGTCACTTTGCCAGAATCTTTAATCAAATCTGTTATACCACGCGACACAGATTCTTCGGTTGGATATTTTTCCGTCAATTCTGGACGGGACAGACGCGTTCCTTCCATAATCAAATAATCTGGATTTTTAGATTTGCGTGCCAATGCCCACGATTTCATACGTTGGTTTGAATGGAAACGAATGTCCCCCGTATAAACAATACGTTTTTTTCCATCATCTATTTCGTATGCATACGCAGATGGTGCATGATCAACCGCACGTGCAGTTATTGTTATATTACCAATTTTCACAGATTCATCTGCGTCTATATCACGAATATCCAAATGTGATATATCAAAACCACCTGGCAACAAAGGTTGAATCTTGGTCAAAATTTTATGTAATGTTTTTGACATATAAACAGGTATTTTTTTATTCACCAACGGCAATAACCCATAATGGTCGGGATGACAATGCGTTATAAATATTGCATTCACAGTTGGTGTTTCGTTTTCATACAATCCAACAACTGGCACTTTGTATTCGCTGATTGGAACATCTTTCTGTTCCATTGAAATCAACGGTATTCCCGCATCCAATAATATACGCGTTTTACCACTTGCCAATTCTATACAATTTCCACCTATTTCATTTGTTCCTCTATAAATACAAATTTTCATTACTTCGCCTTTTTTTATAAAAATTTATTTATATTTATTTTTTTAGTTTTCATACATACAAATCAATAAAAAAATGTGTTTTGACAATTATACAAGACCGTTTTTGTCTGGTTAAAATTCAGTTTTATAATTTGGAATAATAATATCTTTATGATATAATTATTCCTATGATGAAATTCCCAAAATCAGTTTTATCTTTTTATTTCCAAAATTTATTTCGTTATGCGAAAGGCTGGCCATTTGTATTCACATTATTTTCAATATTTGATACAGCGGGCCATACGGTTATACCGGCTTTCTTTATTAAAATGATAGTCGCTACATTGGAAAACAATCCTATATCTGTTGGTTTTGATAAAATAGTTCCTATTGCAATTGGATATTTAATGTTGCGTTCTGTATTGGTTGGCGGCGCAATTATGCGTTGGGTTGTTTTTGATAACACAATTAAATATCGTTCTTATAATCATATTTCACGCGATTTATACGAATATGTATATAAACAGAGTATTGATTTTTATGCTAATTCCATGCCGGGAAAAATAAATTCACAAATAGACGGTGTTGCCAGCGGTTTTTATGAAATGATTGGTGCGGTGTTTGGAAATTTGTTGGCGGTATTGGGTGCATTTTTATTGGCAATCGGCGGTTTGTTTGTAATTGGTTGGCAATATTTGGTGGTTATTATAATTGCGGCATTGGCACGTATATTATGGGGAATTTATCGGGTTAAAAGCACACTAATAGCATCTGCAAAATCATCACAAAAATTCAATATGTTGCATGGACGATTATTAGACGCATTATCAAATTTCATAGCAGTTAAAACTTTCGCACATTCTGAATTTGAACAAAAATGCGCAGAACCTTTCCGTCGTGATTATGAAAAGACAGCACGCACCGGACATGCAATATCCAGATTCTTTTGGGGACCGGGTAATTTTGCAATGGACGCGTTCGGAATGACTGCTTTGATATTGGTATGTGGATACATGTATTCAACGGGTCAATCAACAATCGCAGATATTTCTTTTGCGCTCAGTATTTTCACCGGAATCAGTGCTGTATCATTTAGTTTAATAATGGAAATAAAAAACTTTATTGAAAAATTGGGCAAAGCAATCGGTTCATACGATACATTGATTCAACCAATATCTGTCACAGATATTGACGGTGCAAAAAACCTGAAAATCAAGCAAGCAATAATAGAAATCAAAGATTTAAGTTTCAGATATAATACAGATATGGTTCTGAAAAATCTGAATTTCACAATAAATTCTGGTGAAAAGGTCGGAATTGTAGGTTTATCTGGTGCGGGTAAAACAACTTTGGTCAATTTGATTATGCGTTTATACGACCCAACAAATGGTGCTATTTTAATAGACGGAACCGATATTCGCACAATAACTCAAAAATCTTTGCATGAAAATATTGGCTTTATTCCACAAGATTCAACAATGTTCAACCGAACAATTCGTGAAAATATTAAATATGGGAAATTAAACGCAACCGATTCTGAAATTAAAACCGCTGCAAAAAATGCGTCTGCTGATAAATTTATTTTATCAACACCGAATAAATACGAATCTTTTGTTGGCGACCGCGGAATAAAATTATCTGGCGGACAAAGACAGAGAATCGCTATCGCACGTGCCTTCTTGAAAAATGCACCTATATTGATATTGGACGAAGCAACCTCTGCACTGGACAGCGAAACAGAATCTGTAATACAAAAATCTTTTGCAAAATTATCTAAAAATAAAACAACATTGGTTATTGCACACCGTTTGTCCACATTACGCAATATGGATAAATTGATTGTATTGGATGGTGGCAAAATCGTAGAAACCGGAACCCATTCAACATTGTTGCGTAAAAATGGTGTATATGCAAAATTGTGGAAAATGCAATCTGGCGGATTTATCAGCGAATAAAAAAACACTTCAACTAAATTTTTATTTTTTAAAAATACACGACCATTTTTGTCTGGTATGGGTTTTATATTAGTATTGAAAACAAACAAAGGTTTGCTTTCATTTTAATAAACAAAAACAAAAAAAGGATAAAACATGTCTATCGGAACCGCCGTCCAAAGAGGCAGCAATTGGGTTTACGTCTATGACGAAGCCGGCCGTCAAATAACAACTATCGCGGGTCAATTATATGGATTCACGGGTTCAACCGTTTCCGTCACTCGTGGCAGCAATTGGGTTTATGTATTTGATGAACATGGTCGTCAAATCAGCACAATCCCAATGTCTCACTAATCAAAACTATGGGGTTTATAACATATATTGTAAATCCCATAAAAAAATTTTTATCCACTACTTGAAAGGGATAAAAATCATAACTATATACAGAAAAACAAAAAAACAAAACCAAAGGGGTATTTTATGACATCAGCTTATTTTCAAGCAATCTTACCAACAACAGTTTTTACACCAAATGTAAAAGCATCTATTCGTGGAATTCCTGTTGATGAACAATTTGACGGATTGGTGCATTTATATAATGACGCATTATCAAACTATCGTCGTGATGATTATTTATTCTATAATTTCTGGACTGGGTTTTTATATGCCATGTCACGTTCTAATGTTATAGAATTGGTTTTATTTATTGACGGAAACAAAACTTATAAACCAAGCAACAAATTGGAACTTATTGTTGCCGCAAGGATTTTTGCATATTTCTTGAAATTCTTTTACATATTCCTTAAATCTGCATTAAAACACCCACATACAGCAAACAGCAAACTGTTAAAAACCATCATGGATAAATTGATTGCACGTGGTTATATGGAATCAAAAGACAAACAAAAAATTGTTAAAGATGTTTTGTCTGAAATCATTGAATCACACGAATTTGATGACATCAAAGATTTCTTGAAATTGGTTCTTGAAATATTGCGTCGTTCAAACAGATTAGACACAACATTTGATTTAATCAGATAACAAACCCCGCCTGCGTATATTTGTGTGGTTTTAACTCCTTTATACCACTGTTCTCCCATATACGTCTCCTACCCCGGTTCTATCTATCTTGACGGGTGGCAAAAACTAAGATAGAAATTTCTAACAACACAAATAAAAGGAATGCTTATGTCTTCACAAACAATTGATAAATTATTACAAAAGAATTATGCAAACCACACTCTGAATGCTGTTGAAATATATGCCTATTTAATCAATAACCTTGACAAATCAAACACCATTGATTGGCAAAGCCGATATAACAATTTTTTCAAATTTGGTGTCCGTTCACAAAAATGGAAAGAATTATATTTTGATTTTTTTAATAAATTGAAGACAAAAAAACCACAAATACAAGATTTGGAAAACAATTTGAAGTTTTTTTATGATTTACAAAAAGAAAATGGGTTAAAACCACACGTTGAAGCATCTTTCATAAGCAAAGCTATGCATGTATTAAATCCAGATTTACCAATATGGGATAATAATATACGTCAGTCATTATTAAAATTAAACTACAATCCTATTAACACCTGTAAAACAACTGATGACAAAATAAAAAAAGCAACAGAATTGTATAAAAAGCTTGATTTAGAAATCAAAACTAAAATTACCCAAGAAAAAGATAAAATTTCAGAATTTAAAGATACATTCTCAGAACATATTTCTGATACAAAAATCATAGACTTTTACTATTGGGCAGAAATCAACAACTAAAAACACCCGCAATTGCGGGTGTTTTTTTAGTCTTCTTTTGTTTTTTGAACCAAAGATAAAAATGTTTTTTTCTTTATAATTTTAAGTTCATAATTTGCAGATATCATTTTGAATAATTCGTTCCGTTTACGCGTATCCAAACATAATATTCTGGCATGTATTTTTTCTACCTCTGTTTGTTCCGACAATGGTTTGACTGGACATCTGTAAGACATTGACGGTTGCCAGAAATATCTTACATACATAGGTGTATATTTAGAATTTATCATAAAAAAATCCTTTTATTGTTTTTTGTTAATAAAATAAGTAAGTATATTTAATTTGAAAAAAATGTATGAAAAATCAGCCCTGTCCTACAGGGCAAAAAACAAAACAAAAAATTTATATTCTAAATGATTCATTACGAAACCAGTTTAATTTTCAGATATATGAAAGTCAAGTTTTTTCTGGCGGATGGGGAGGGATTGTAATTCCCACTCGTTTCTCTCGTGGGTCCCTTTCACTTCGCTGCGCTTCGTTCCGAACCCCAGCAACTTTCGTTGCAGTGCCTAATTCCTTAACCCAATTTCAACACAAATAAAAAAATGCCCCGTTGGGACATTTTTCTATTTGTGGCGGATGGGGAGGGATTCGAACCCCCGGAAGCCTTGCGACTTCAGCGGTTTTCAAGACCGTCGCATTCGACCGCTCTGCCACCCATCCTAAACTTTTTTCCGACGGTTCTTTCAAACCTGGCGGTTTTGGTAATGCGCAAACTTTGTTTGCTCTTACCTCGCTTCGCAGTCAAGACCGTCGCATTCGACCGCTCTGCCACCCATCCTAAACTGGATAAGCATAGGTAGTTTATATTTTACATGACAAAAAGTCAATTTATTTTTTTAGCCTTCTACAATAGGAGTTTCCATTTCATATATCCTTTGTTTATTCATTGTAATTATATTTTATTTTTACGGATTGCGCAACCAAAAACGGTCAGACCGATTAAAAACACACATACCGACAATAATTGTCCCATTGTCAATCCCCACGATGTCAAGAAACCGATTTGTGAATCTGGTTCTCTGAATTGTTCGCAAATAATTCTGAATATCGCATATAACATACAGAATACCCCAGACAGTGCACCCGTATATTTTCTGATATTTGTTCTGGAATACAGCAACCACATAATTATAAATAAAACCAATCCTTCCAATGTTGCTTCGTAAATCGGGCTTGGGTGACGTGGAAAATATTGACCACCTGCAAAAACAACCCCAAATGCAGAAGTTGTTTCACGTCCCATAACTTCCATATTTATAAAATTGGCAATACGTCCCAACCCCAACCCAACAGGTGTCAGAACCGACAACACATCTAATATCTTGAAAGAATTTTTAACCGTGCCACCGCTGAATTTTTGCGACATAACATATAACACAGTTGCAACAATTACACCGATAAAACCGCCATGAAAACTCATTCCGCCATGCCACACTGCGAATATTTCCAATGGGTTATGTAAAAACATATTGAAATTATAGAACAATATATATCCCAAACGTCCGCCAATAATCACACCCAACACGAAATAAGTCAGCAAATCATCCATCTGTTTTGATGACAATTGAATTTCTGCGTCTTTTCTGCTGGTTAAATCTTTCATAAAATAAAAACCGAAAAAGAAAGCGGTTATATACGCCAACGCATACCAGCGCACTGGCAAACCAAAAATACTGAACGCAACCGGGGATATAGGATTTATAACAATAGCCATAATTCAACCTTTCTTTGTTATCGCTATTGTTTATTAAAAAAAAATATCTTTCAACCAAAAATTAAAGCCACATTTCGTGGCTTTAATTTATTTTGTTAAAACTTCTCTTTTAACATAAGGGTGTTGAACATAAAACAGTTCAATAGAAGATGCAATTTCTGCAATTTTTTGATTACAACGTTCTATTTTTTGTTTCTTTTCAACAGTTTTCAATGTTTTATCTTTTTTGATTTCGACAATTTTTTGTTTCCATTTTTCAATATTTGCAGTTTGATTAGCAGGGAAATTCATAACACCTGTAAATGCTGCTTCTCTTTCCATACTTTGTCTTATAGATTGGCGTACACGCAAATATTTTTGTCTTGGGTCTTCGTGTTTCATTTGTATATACCTTTTTTAAGCATATTGTTTTTGTTTCTGCAACCAGAAATTCAGAGCAACTTGATTTTTTTCTCTGTTTTCTTTAGTGCAAGCAATCTGAATTTGCAATTTTTCTATTCTGCCCTTTATAAAATCTGGAAAATAAGGTCTTTTTTCTGCAATAATTCTTTCATAATTTGCAATAACTTTGTCAGACATATAGCCCTTGATTCTTTCTTTGCGAAATTTCTTTGTCATTTCAATATATTGTTGTCCAATACGTTCTCTTGTTGAGATAGCGCAACCGATACCTGGTAATACTTTACATTCCAAATTCATATTATTTTCCTTTTTTTATTTATTTTATATTAGGTATCATTGGAATACCCATAAATCTTGCATATGTTTTCGCATTCATTTGAACATCCATAATATAGATAGATTGAACATATTCTTTTGCTTTCTTTTCAGCCTTTGCAATTTTTTCCTGACATTGTTTATATGCATCAGAACCTGGAACCAAAGTTTTCAATTTTTGATTCAATACTTCTATATCTTTGCGTTTTTGTGCAAGACGTTCTTCACATTGTTTCTTGTAAACATCTTTTGCTATTACTACATCATTAGCCATATCTAACCCCTCTTGGTTGTGTTTTATGCTAATAATATAATTGACAAAAAGTCATTTGTCAAGTGTTTGTATAAAAAATATATTTGCTTTAATCTTGAATTGCAAACACAAGTGTATTATATTTCTGTCATATAAAAACAAGGAGAACAAAAATGGTTGCGACAAAATCCATTGCAAAGAAAGTAAATAAAATCGGCGGAATCGAATTATATTTCAAACGCATATTCGGTTTAATGGCTGGCGCGGTTGGTTTAACTGCCCTGACAACATTCGCAATGATTGCAACTGGTTCTGTTATGAATTTAATCAGTCACGGCGGTTTGTCTGTTGCTTATTATATTATTGCGTTTGGTGCATTGGGATTATCCCTGTGGGCCCAGGCACGTGCATTTTCAATGCAGGCATCTACCGCAACAATATTGTTATTCCTGTATTCTGTTTTAATGGGAATCATCATCAGCCCTATGGTTTTGGTATCCAGCGGTGCGTCCGTTGTAATGGCGTTGGTATTGGCCGCTTTGATGTTTGGTTGCATGACTTTATTCGGATATAAGACCGTGAAAGATTTATCTTTCTTGGGCGTATTTTTATTTTTGGGTATGATTGGTTTAATATTGGTTGGAATCGTATCTATATTTGTCCCATTTGGTGCAACATTCAGCACAATCGTTTGTCTGTTGGGTGTGTTGATTTTCGCTTTGTTTGCAGCATACGATATGCAAACATTGAAAAATGCTTATAATGTTATAAGCGACGACACACAAAGGGACCAATTGGCTGTATTGGGCGCTTTGCACATGTATATATCTTTCGTTGCTTTGTTTGAATATATACTTGGATTATTGAACAACAGAGATTAAAATAAAAAAAACAAATAAAAAAAAGGAAGACAAAATGGCTTATAAAATTGACCCAGCAAAATGTATTGGTTGTCACACATGTATGGGTGTTTGCCCTGCAATGGCAATATCTGATTCACCAGATGGAAAATGTGTAATTGACCCAACAAAATGTATGGGTTGTGGAACATGTGCCGCCGTATGTCCAATGGCAGCAATCGCACCAGAAGCAAAATAATAATTGGCAAAATAATTATAGGGGTAGAAAAATGCCAGCAAAATCAGTAAATGATATCGTAGCACTTTGCAAAAGACGTGGTTTTATTTTCACAGGTTCTGAAATCTATGGCGGACTTGGTGGTGCATACGATTACGGTCCATACGGTGTTGAATTAATGCGTAATATTCGCAACGCATGGTGGAATGCCATGATTTATTCAAGAAATGATATAGAAGGACTGGATGCCGCACTTATTTCCAATCGTTTGATGTGGAAATATTCTGGTCACGAAAGCAGTTTTTCAGATCCACTTGTTGAATGTAAAAAATGTGGTGCCCGCATGCGCCAAGACAAAATGAAAGACCCAACAAAATGCGACAATTGTGGCAGCACTGACATCACAGAACCACGCGCATATCAATTGATGATGGGTTTATCCATTGGTGCAATGGCAGACGGTGCAATAAACGCTTATTTGCGTCCTGAAACCGCAACAACAACTTATGTAAATTTCAAAAATGTTCTTGATTCTAAACCACACAAATTACCATTCGGAATTGCCCAAATTGGAAAGGCTTTTCGTAATGAAATTTCCCCACGTGGTTTTGTATTCCGTATGCGCGAATTTGAACAGGCAGAAATGCAATATTTTGTAAACCCAAGCGATGATGAAAAATATTTTGAATATTGGAAAGCAACCAGACTCGCATGGTGGACAAATGTTTTGGGAATTCCTGCTGAAAAATTGAGATTTTTACCACACGTAAAATTGGCACACTATGCCAAAGCCGCAGTTGATATCGAATACGCATTCCCAGATGGCTTTGACGAAGTAGAAGGTGTCCATAACCGTCAAGATTTTGATTTGGGTTCACATACAAAATCTCAAAATGAATTCAAATTGGCTGCAAATGTTATGGAAAACAAAGATTCTACAACAAAACTGTCTTACAGCGATGCACAAACTGGTGAAAATTTCATTCCATATGTAATTGAAACTGCTATGGGTGTAAATCGTGCAATGTTGGCTGTGATGATAGAAGCATATGACGAAGAAAATTTGGGTGACGGTAAATCTCGTGTTGTATTGAAATTGAAACCATGGTTATCACCGGTCAAAGCCGCAGTTATCCCATTGGTCAGAAATGTTCCTGAAATCGTAGATTTATCCAATAAAATTGTTGATGATTTAAGAAAATTAGGCATCGGCAAAATAGAATTAGAAAATTCTGGAAATATTGGTAAAAACTATCGTCGTCATGATGAAATTGGAACACCGGTTTGCATAACCGTTGACCACCAAACATTGGAAGACGGCACTGTCACATTAAGACACCGTGACAGCATGGAACAAGAAAGAATTAAATCAGAAGATGTTGTAAAACGTGTTCTTGAAATAATCAACCAATAAAAAAATAATGAAATAAAAAAACTGCCGTTTGGCAGTTTTTTTTATTTTTTAAGCAACATGTTGTCTGGATAAATATTCTTGCAACAACATTTTCCGTATATCTTGTGGTATCATTTTCGGTTTTTCTTGGGTTTGTTGCTTTGGCATATATTGTGTATAAACATTATCCAGCGCACTTTTTCCATTTGCTATCATTTTTTCATCTTGTGCGAATTGTTCACGTAATCTTTCTGGCAATATTGTTTCAGATTCACGACCCTGACATTTCATAATGTGTTCAGAAATTCTTTTGCTGAATTTTTTGTGTATATCAACCAAACATTCATATACCGGATTATTCGGAACATTTGATTTGGTTTTTACATAAGATTTCATCTGTTCCAATGCCTTTTGCCACGCGGTCCCCAGTTTAGTTCCCGGTTTTGACCAATTCACAGATGTAAAACCAAAAAACATTTTATAATAATCTTTCTTGATTTGTTCAATGGTTTCTTTTGACAGTTGTTTTTTATATTGTTGCAATGAACCACCGTGCATCAAAATTTGATTACGACGTAATTCTTGTCTTTGTTTGTCTGTGTATAATGGCTGTATCATGGCGCGCCCCTTTGGTTTTATTGGGTTTCCTACACCTCTCTATTACAGATATAGGTTGCGTCTGACATATTTCAAGTGATAAGTCAAGATAATTTATTTTTTGACATCACTTAAATAATGTATAAAAATATGATTGTTATATCGCAAAGCGTACTATTGCCAATAATGGGTGGTATGGATATAACACCAATCTTGCCAATAATGGGGGTTGGTTATTTCATCACTTAATAGAAAGGAGAATTTAGATGAAAAGTCCTTTGGTAAGTTTGATTGCATTGACTGCATCTGTTGTTTCTGCAACTGCGTTCGCTGCATCAAACATGGAAAATCCTCTTTATATGCCTAAGAACAGAGAGGTCTACCTTAAAACAGGCGCTGCATTTATGTATAAAAAAGCAGACAGCACCGAAGCAACAAGAAACAAACACATGGATGGGGATGTTGAAAACCCAATTTGGCGTTTCGCGGGTGATATTGGATATGGAATCACCGACAAATTAGACATCCATGGACATTTTGGTTATACACACGATGAAGATATTTCTCGTCAGGGTATGCACCGCGGTCGTATAGGTTTAATGTATCGTGCATTGACCGAAGAAAAACCAGTGGTTGTTGATTTATATGTTGATTCATATTTATCAGGCGTTTCCCCAATGAAAGGAACATATACAAACCATGGTTTTGATTTTGATAATTATTCCAACGGTCGTTATGGTATAATCGCCGGAACACGTTTTGGTAAAACATGGGATAAATTCACATTGGCCGCCCATGTTGAATATTTACAAACATTTGGAAACCACAACAATAAAATCGATATTGATCCAAAATTAACACCATTGAAAGGCAAAGTTGCTGATAATCCTGAATTAGCACCTTTGGTGGCAATTCCTGGAATGCAAGAAACACTTGAAAATCTTACTGCAAACCAACTTGGTTTTCCAAATGAAATTGCTGTAAATCTGAAATCTACACACGAAACGGTTGCTGGATTTGATGCAATGTATCAAATAAATTCCAAATGGTCATTTGGTGGTGGTTTTGAATACATTGAACATTCCGATAACGGTGTAAAAAGCATTCATACAAAAATGAAAAATCCAGATGGCGCAACTGCTGAATTAGCCCTTCTTGGAACAAGCGCACCTGTTGTTGCTCAACAACTACAAGATGGTGTTGTAGATGGTTTATTGGAAAAAACTAAAAACATGAAAGATGGTTGGGATGAATATGTGATAAAGGCAAATGTAGCATACAGCATTTCTGACGATATGCAAATTGCTATGTTCGCGGAATACACATTTGACGATTCCCATTCTGGTTCTCAAAATGGAACCGACATCAAAGCAGAAGCGGGCTTTAGATTCAACGCACGTTTCTAAAAAAACAAAAAATTATATTGGACAAATACACCCGAATTTTCTTTCGGGTGTTTTTTTATAATTTTTATATAAATTTGCACTTTTTTTAGACCCCGTTTTATGATATAATAACGACAAAAGGAAGTCTGAAGAAAGATGAGAAAGACCAAATTTCTTACGGTTTTGGCTGGATTCATAGCATCTGTGCCCGTCGTGGCAGATGCCGCATATCCTGTATATAATCCCCAGGCAATGGCCAATAATGGTTTTGTTATGACTGGTAATGGTTATTATTTGCAACCGACCCAAAAAACAAATATTATGCCACAACAATTACAGGCCGCATCCGCTGTAAACGGTCGTCCAATGGTAAATGTTGCAAAAACAAATCCTAATCGTGTGACGGGTTCTCTGCCACGCGTGGGGTCTTCTGCTACAAATGCGGGCCGTCAATATTACCAGGCCGCTGATTATAACAGATTGGCTGAAAGTGGTCTGTATATCGGTGTTTCTGCGGCATACAGCACAATGATAAATGGTGGTATGTCTGCTGATTATTCTGGCGAAGACAAATCTTTCTTTGCACCGGGTTCTTTCCGTGAATCTGATTTCAAGAAAGACACTGTTATTCCTTTACAGATTTCTGTCGGTGCCGCTATCAACAGCGATATCCGTGTTGATTTCTCGTTCATGCGTATATCTGGGCTGTCTTATGCGGATAATGTCCAAACATATACTGGCGATGGCTATACAGAAGCATCCGTTTCTGGTGGTGCAATCACATCTAATTCAACAATGTTAAATGTTTATTATAACATTGATTCATTTACCGGTTATATGATGGGTGGTTCTCTGCGTCCTTATATTGGTGGTGGTGTTGGTTTGGCATTAAACACAATCGCAGATTATGTTGTATTTGACGGAACATTCTATGATGAAACCGACGGAATGGGTTTAGATGGTATTCCAGCGGGCACTTTGACCGGTATCAGTGATGTTTACGCATATCATAACGGTGGCACAATGGAACAATTGGCATTCAGTTTAGAAGCCGGTGTTACAACTGAAATGAACGAAGGTTTGAAATTGGATTTCTTTGTTCGTTATGCAAATTTAGGTAAAATCAAAACATCTGGTTCTATCGTTGTTTCCCAAACAGAATGGTTGAGTGACGGTGCCGGTGACGAATACGAAGCCCCTTATGACAGTGTATTCCATTACACAAAATGGTACGAAAGTGGCAGATTGAGCAATTTGGACGTTGGTGTCAGATTGAGACTTGAATTCTAATAGACCCAAAAAATTGGGATTGGCGGACGTAAAATGAAAAACAAAATATGTAAAATATCTTTATTTTCCGCAATATTGGCGTGTGTAGCAAATACACCGGTGGATGCCGCCGTCAAAACAAAAAATTACAACAGAAGTTATGCAAACGCATATAACCAGGTTGCATCTATCCAACAACAACAGGCATATTATGATGCGACGGCTACAAATGTCACAACTGCCAGCCAGGCGACAAATTTACCTGTTATGGTTGATGATAAAAATCTGGCAGACGCAATTATAAATAATACATCTGATTCAGTAAATATGTCTGATTTGGAAATGTGTTCAATGATTTATCCAAATGGACAATTCAAATGGTCAATTCCAGAATCTGGTGTTCGTATGAATCAAATTCCACAATGCGTTGCGATTGTTGAATTAAGAGACGCAAATACAAATACTGTCTTGGCGGTCACAACGGTTGGTGCGGGCGATTCTATGCGTTGCAACGTGGATATGTTCCCACAATCTGGATTATTACCTGCAATTGAAAAAGTAGAAGTTCCTAATGACGTTCCACCTACTATGGCAGATGTTGAACGCGTAATGAACGAAGAACAAAAACAAAACGCAGGAATAAAAATTGCGGCCGCCGCAATTATAAGTGGTGTTGCAGGCAATATGTTGGCACCAAAAAATTATGGTGATACAAAACTGATGGGAACCAGCAAAACTCAATTAATGGATACCGCTGTTGGTGCTGTTACTGGTGCAGGTATCATGGCGGCCAGCACATATTCAGGCAAAGTTGCCGGTGACACAATCAAATCTACAGCTGTGAATGCAACCGCAGGTATGTTGGTTGGTAATATGGCTGCGGGAATGTCTGGTGGTGGTGGTGTTTTGAATATAACAAAATGTACCCCACAAGGTGAAAATTCCGAAAGAGATTGTATCGTTGGTAATCTTGCTACAAAAGGTACCCCATATGAATATTCCGACGATGTTTCAAAGCGAGTTTATCTTATAAACCGCCAAGGTGATACGATTTCTTGCAAAAGAAACAATGAAGACACCCAAACAGAAGGCGTTTTCAACGACTGTCATTCTGCCAGCAGATTGTTAAACATAAAATTAAACGCACCAAACGATTTAATTGATTTTGCTGAGGCACGTGATAAAGACCAGAGTAAATTTTCGTATATAACCGAAACATATGTTCCTATTGATAATAATCCATCAAAATTGAAAATGGAAACATCGTCATCTTCAAATGGTTCTTATTTCATAATAGCCTATGCAGATTCTGTTTCTTCGTTTGTTCGTGCATATGCTGTCTATAATCACAACATTAAAAAACCTGCCTTTGGTTATTCTGTATCAGAATTTGGGAAAAACCCAGATTTAACAGGATATACTGTTTATGCACGTAATAACGATGGTTCTGTTGGCAGATTATTATATCAACCAGGAGAATCAGCAAAAGATACAAAAGATACAAAAGAAAGTTCTGATAAAAAAGAAGAAAACAAAAAAGAATATGAATTTCAACCTATCGCAAAAGATGCCGAAGACGGTGGTTTAATAGATATAAATAACGAAGCCCGCGCAAAAGCAACCATGATTGGAACTGCAACTGGTGGTGCATTGGGTGGTCTTGCTGGATACCAGGGTGCAAAAACAGAATTAGAACAACGTTGGGTCGAAGCAGTCCGCACATATAACGATTCTTTATCTAACTTTGTTTGTATGACGGGTGGTCGATTCCTGGCTAAATATAATGATTATGTTGAAATTCCAGATTTAAAGAAACAACAACAGCAATAAAAAAACGCCAAACGGCGTTTTTTTTATTTAGTCAAAACTTTTTCCCATGTCATTATATCTGCTATTTTTGGGTTTCGTTTTGATGTACGAGTTTTATATTTAATATCTGTGCAAACATAATTATTTCGTTCCATCAAATTTCTACTTCTTGTATTTTCTGTATTCACTTTCGCATATAATGAATTCAATTTATTTTCATTTAATGAATAATTTTCAAGATATTGTATAGATTCACTAGCAATACCACGTCCTTCGTTTTCAGATGATACAAAATACCAAAGTTCTGCGTCACGTTTTGTAATATTGATATTATCCAATCCCATCATTCCACTAAATTTACCATCAACAAATATCAAAAATTGTTCATCATATTCTTTCTTGGAATCTAATTTATGTGCAATTTCTTTGCGTTTTGTATCTAATAAATAAAGCAACATAAAGATTATTGTCTTTGTTTTATTTGGAGTAACCTTGGCGCTGGTCCACCAAAACCATGGTTCTAATCTTTGTCTATTTATTTTTATAACATCAAACGCCTGCCCCATAATTGGCAGCGCATTTTTCAGATTAAAATTTTTTATTTCGATTTTCATATTATTTATGTTTATAAGACAAAACCAATGGGACAATCTTGGAACGATATTGTTCCGGAATCTTTTCCATCGGAATAATCAAAGAATTTTTCTGACCCGCAGACATCTTTGGTAATTCTTCGCGTGTTTTCGCGTTTATAATCTTGTCCAGAACGACGGAAACTTTGTCTTGGATAAATGGCAAAACAAAATTGATTGTGTCGCCTGCCTTGATTTCATTACGCAATTCAAGTGTGATTTCTTTATCATTCACATCAGCAACCACACCCGCCACACAATAATCAGAATTAGAATGTGTTTGTTCATAATCATGTGCATCCGCCGGCAATGGCCCATCAAAGAAAGCAGTTGTATAACCACGTGTTTCCAACAAATTCAAATCTTCCATGAAAGGCGCAGGCTCAAAATGTTCCGGGTCACGCGCATACGCGTCCAGCGCATTACGATATGCACGGGTTACCATACCAACATAATATTCACTGCGGTTACGACCTTCTATCTTTAATGTGTCTGGGTGTGATTCAATAACTTCTTTGAGTCTAGGCATCAAACACAAATCTTTTGAATTCATAATATATGCACCGCGTTCGTCTTCTTCCAATGGCATTTCAATACCACTTTCTTTTTCACGCAAAATCACATCATATTTCCAACGACATAATTGCGCACATGCCCCACGATTAGACGGACGGCCAGTTATATAATTAGACAACAAACAACGACCTGAATAAGACATACACATTGCGCCATGAATAAATATTTCAAGACCTATATCTGGGCATTGTTCACGAATAGACACGAATTCAGGGTGTGAAACCTCTCTGGCTAAAACACATTGAACCGCACCGGCATTTTGCCAAAATTTAACCGTAGACGCACTGCAAATATTCGCCTGGGTTGAAATATGAATTGGAATATCAGGATGATTTTCACGCAACCACATAATAACGCCCGCATCAGACACAATCAACGCATCTGGGCGCAGATAATTCAATACCTCACTAACACGTGGCATATTTGCATAATCACGGTCATGTGCGAATAAATTAAATGCTAAATAAACCTTTTTCCCATGTTCATGTGCAAAATCTATACCCTGCTTTACTTCATCTACGGTGATTTTAGCACGTGCACGCATAGAAAATCCCGGTAACCCCGCATAAATCGCATCTGCACCGTATAAAATAGCGGTCTTGAACGCGTCTAATGTTCCACCTGGGGCCAATAATTCTGGTAATTTAGTCATATTTATTCCTTGTTTTCCGTGAAATTTTATCAAATAAAAACCAAATTTCAAGGTATTGTTATAAAAATATTGACAATACATATTTTTGTGCAAAAATAAAATCACTATGACACACGAAATATTGCAAGATATTTTATACAGCATAAAACACAACACAGTAAAATATACTGAATTTTCCGACACGCATTTTATGTATGAATTGTTTGGTGAAAAAAATAAATTATTGATGTCTGCAGATGTTTTTGATGTAGAATTTCCACGTGCAACAATAAAAATAAACAACAAACATTTTGCACATATAAACCATTTTGCACAAACAGAAGAACAATTCACAGATAATTATATGATATGGAGCATTATCTCGCATTTCGCAGAAAAAAACGCTATGCAATATGGGGTATTAGAATCTCACATGACCAAGAAAGAAATTGCGTTCTCAAAATTCTTGCATGAAAATTCAATCAGAAATCATTAAAAAAAGGCACAATTATGAACAACAATGATATTTCCGCACAAATGACAAAAATGTATCAAGAATTATTGTTGGTTTCTGGCGTCCATTATGAAAAAAATCATTTTTTCGTATTTAATAACAGTGGTGTTTTATTTGATATTCATTACGACAGATTCTTTGGTGAATATGAAATAGACCGCAGTCCTCTGTTATTGGATGAATATAAAAAAAGAAATCTGGATACAGAACTTATCTTGGAACCGGGTGAATTATATTCGTGGGTAAATTTCCAATATGAATTTTATAAAATGTTCAAAACAAAAGACAAAAATCCAGATAATCTGTTTAATAAAACATTACCACACACAAATATTGTTTTTAACCCAAGCAAGAATTTCGAAACATATCGTGTCTTTGGAATGGAAATTTTGTTATATGAAATTGGTTATAACCCAACAACAAAAAAATACGGTATAAAAAGACATGATCAAATGAAAGTGTTATATGAAACATTGGGAATGCCAATATCAAAACAACCAGATTATGTCAAATTATACAAACGTGTCAAAGATATGTATATGGCACAATGCGTAATGGAAAACATACAACACATAGACGAGATATAAAATAAATACATTTTTTGCTTGCAAAACAGTTGAAATACATATAATATATAACTCGCACTGCCGGTTTAGCTCAGTTGGTAGAGCATCTGATTTGTAATCAGAGGGTCGTTGGTTCAAGTCCGACAACCGGCACCAGAAATTAAAAACGCACCAAACGGTGCGCTTTTTTTTTATTTCAATTGGTATAACCAGGTTCTCCCCCGTGTGGGGAGTGGTTGCGAAAGCAACCGAGGGGGGTTGGACAAACCGGTCAACAGATAGGCTCTGTCTATGTCGGTGGGGAGTGGTTGCGAAAGCAACCGAGGGGGGTTGGACAAACCGGTCAACAGATAGGCTCTGTCTATGTCGTTTGTGGGGTCAACCCTCCCCGCCACTTCGTGGCTCTCCCCTCCCTCGGAGGGGAACCTAGTATCTGGAATAAAAAACACCCCGAATAATCGGGGTGCTTAGGAAAAAGAAAGAGAACCATGATTTCCCTTTCATTGACATACCGAAACGATATGCCAATTGTTGTTTGCCGATTATGGCAAATTGGTTTGTTCCGGTTTGCTGAATCTCCAACCCTTAAATGTTTTACCCTTGATAGTTTGGGCTTTGACAGGGGTACGAACGTCACTGCCGTATGTGGCGGTGCCTTCGTTATTTTGACCGGCATATTCTGGGTCAACATCGTTCCAATTAATGTTGATAACATTTGCCTCACACATGGCTAAACCCGGTTGAACCGAACCGAGCAACGCAGCACGGAACGCGAGGCGGTCTGGGTCCGAGCTACGCATGCGGGCCGCACACTCGAGAGGGCATTGCGCGCAATAGTTCGCAAGGCCGTATTTGGTAATGAACACCCAAGAGGAGGACACCGCTTGCATGGTGCCGTCCGTACCTTTATATCCAGTCACATTACAATAACAATTTTTACCACCTTCCGACCCCAATTCTGATGTTGTATGTGTTGTTATTGGTTGATTTAATTGGTTCGTTGACCAATTGAAACTAAAAACACCCTCAACAGTACTGCAACGTGCTTGACCAATCAACATTCCGTTGGTGCCGTAATCTACCGCCCATGTGTAATTATCGCTTATACCATAATAACTTTGTCCCTTGTCATACGCGCCATCAAAACTCTTTTCAGTAAATTGACCTCTTTCATTTACATATGCACTGTTTTCACCAGCGCCTGTGCCAATTGCTGTTGTTAAATTCAATCCCTGTTTCAAATGCCAACCGTTCACACATGCCGTTGGTTCGCATTGGTTATTATTACCATAATAATAGCCACCCGTTACACTTGCGGAATGTGCAACATCCGCAGTTGTACATGTTCTGTAACAATCGTTTTGTGAATCAGAGCCCGCTGCGGACAATGCGTATATACCGTTCGTCGCGGTGGAACATGAATTTATTCCTTGGTCTGCGTTTTCATTATAATACGCATTTGTTAACCCAGGACAGAAATTACCCGCTGTACATTGTGTTCCGTTTTCATCTTCGGAACCTGCCGCCAAATAATTACCAGCGACGATATCATACAAGATATCTGTATATTCTGCGTTCGCGTTGACGGTTCCCTCATACACGGTGTCCATGTTTTCTGCGGTTGCAGCATTGGTATATGTATAATCTTCCTGCATATAACCGTCACTTGGGAATGTGCCGGTATTGGTTGGTTCAGCCATTGCAGGTGCAACAAAGCCCATTGCAAGGGCAGACGTTAAAAAGATTTTTTGTTTCATGATTTCTCCTTTCCTTTTTTTTTCATGAATCGGTTTGCTCTATTTTTTATTAAAAAAAACAGACAAATAACGTCATCAACGTTATTTGTCTGTTCTCAATCTTGTGCGAATTTCATTCGCACAATTTTCACGCAAAGAAACTATCTGTGTGTGTGTGTGTGTGTGTGTGTGTGTGTGTGTGTAGAAAACTGCGGCTTTCAGCGTGTTCATATTTTTTTCTTTTCTCCTTACTTTCCTATTTTATAAAAAATCGTATATTCAACACAAGTGTTTTTTATAATTCTATTTTTATTTCGTTGCCATTATCATTAAACACTATTATATTTCCCGCACGTATTTTTATGTTTGGGATAAATGTATCCCTGATTTTATTCATATTATATTCCCTGTCCCATTCCATAAATTTTTCTGGTTCCATACCTATATTTTTCGCATGTTTGGAAAACATTTCATATAATTGGTCCGGTGCATGTTCGTAATCATACGGCTTTACCGAATAACAATGTATTATCACATGGCCACCAAACATTGCTTCGTGTGCTTCGGTTGGGGTAAAAGTTTTTGGAACATGCAACCCAGGTGCCAGATTATATTTCAATGGCAATATTTTGATTTTACCAACAAATGCAGCATTTATTAAATCTTGGTCTGGGTAAAACAGCGGTATTTTTGTTTCAAATAACAAATTTTCATTTTCCCGCATTTTTTCCAAATTCAACAGCAAAACACCACTGTTTATATATGGTCCGTTGTTCAGATATTTTTCTGCAAATTTTTTTACAAATATGCCCTGGGGATGAAATCTGTCGTTGACCGGTGCCATATCACGAACACCACCCAATACATAATCGTTTAAATCTGTATTAAATAATTCAGTCAAATCACGACAAACCAAAATATCCGAATCGAGATATAATATTCTGTCTATGTCTGTGAAAAATCTGTGTGCGATACAACGATAGAATATAACCGGACTCCACCTTGCATATTCATAATTTTGAAACGGATTTTCAGATGCCTCTATTTCACGCCAAACCAAACCCGCCCCGCTTTTATGCGATTTTATAATGTTTTCAATTTGTTCACGACCATCAGTGTTTGGCGCAACCATACAATAAAATTTTACAGATGTATTTTCGTTCGCAGTTGCCAGCAACGATTCCATAGATACCGCCGCCATGCGCCAAAATTTAGAATCAAAACAATATAATACTTTTATTTCAGACATGACAAATACCTACATAATTTTTGATGATTTTCTGGCAAATAATCTTGTTCAATCAATTTGCACGCATCTGATAATACCGTTTTAATATCTTGCTTGTTTTTATCGGTTAAATTTAAATTCTTTTTAAGCAAACATTCCGACAGCATATATCCAAACAAATTTTTATACAGCAATTCCAGAAATTCCCGTTCGTATTTATCCAATAAATTTTCACGCATATATTTAAATAATCGCGGAAACATTTTGATACGTTCCAGATTAAAATCTGTATATTCAGATGTCACAGATAACGGATGTATTCGGTGATAAACACCGTCAAAATTTGATTCTATCACACGTGGAACACGCCATAACAAATCAAGCATAAATGTTATATCGTCACCATTTATTTTCATTTCATTATGAAAACGAACATCTTTTAATAATTCCCTTTTATAGATTCTGCGCCATATCCAAATCCATTTACGATTTTGCGGTGCCTTTTCTATGTCTATCATATTATCATAAACATCATAATCGTCCGTATTCCATTTCATATTCACAGGTTTAAATTCAAAATAAGCGTCTACAAATCGAGCCTTGGTCCCCGCTATGTCTGAATTTGTTTTTCGTGCCAGATTCACCAACATTTCCAAAAAATATTCTGCATAACAATCGTCACTGTCAAGAAACGCAACATATTCACCCGTCGCCATTTCAAGACCAATATTGCGTGTTGCAGAAACACCCAAAGGTTCCGGATTCACAACCAATTTAAACCGTTTATCACCACGAATTAAATCTTTGATAACCCGAACAGATGCATCTGTGCTGGCATCATCTATAATTATACATTCCCAATCTGTCAAAGTTTGCGCCCGCACAGAATTTATCGCATCAGCAATAAAATCTGAATAATTGCGGTTTGGTAAAATAATCGAAACAATTGGGCTATCCATGATTTCATTATAAGAATTTCATAAAATTTACGCAACGATAAAAATTATGTATTCTGCGACCCGCCAAACGGCATAAAAAACGCACCAAACGGTGCGCTTTTTTTATTTTGTGTTTTCCAGGAATTTTTTATTTATCATCATTCCCAATTGTGTTTCTGTGTTTTTTAATGGGGATACTTCGTAAATAGTATTTTGGAAATTTACAACGTCCCTTGCGATATCTGGGAAATTTATTGGTTTAATATTTATATTTGTTTTATCGTTTTCTTGCAAATATCTGATATTGTTTGCGTTTCCTTTCTGGACAAAGACACCACCAATTCCATTTGCGGTATCATAACTGTGTTCTGCAACATATTGCGCGGTTGCATCTGGCATTGGTACACCAATGAAATCTTTATAAATTGGTTGATAAAAAGTTATTGAATCTTTGTCTGGCAAAAAACCTTTTATAACTGGACTTAAAATTTTTTGACGACCAAAATCTATATCACCAAAAAATTTTCCAGTTGTTTTATCTTCAACCACCGCATAACGAACAATAGGAAAACCAATTCGTGGCGAAACAATGTTTGTATTTGATGCATTAAAGAAATAATAATCATTTATCACCATGGTAAAAGCACTTGGGCAATATGTGAACAAAACACTGTTTGTGCCGTTAAACAAAATACCACCGTCCGTTGAGCCAATGTCTAATTTTTTAATAGATAACATTCTGTCTGCGGTCCCAACACGTGAATCTATGAAAAAGTGCGGTTCAACTTCGTCTTTCAGTTTTGGGTTATAAACCATTTCGGTCAACCACAAACCAACACGCACTTTATCAAACCAATCTAATAACAAACTGGCGTCGGTTCCACTGATTGTGCCACCGGATAAAACATTTTCCATAACTGGTTTTACGCGTGCTTCCATATCAGCGTATTTTGTATTACATTTTGTACATGCCGGGAATTTATAGTTCAAAAAAGTCAAATGTCTGTGTTCTTTTGGTAAAAAAGCAAACACGTCTTTGCGTTCTTGCCCCGCAAGACGTATCAGCCATTGTGGAATAACATGTTCCAAATTTTTGTTTTCTGGCTTTTTACCGCAAAATATACAAAATTTTTCAGACATTTAATATTTCCTTTATACATAAAACATAATACAAAATATTATTTTTGTCAATTATTTATTTACAATACAAAAAACACATAAAATTTGTCTACAATAAAAAAGGTCGCGTTTGCGACCTTTCCTGTTATTTATCTTTTTCTTGGATTGCGTTGGCAACAGATTCTATTTGTAATAATTGGTTTTCAAGTGCTTCACGCTCTGATGATTTATAACCCGTTTCAGAATCTTTCTTTTCTTTGTTTTCAACCACAGGGTTTATTAAATTATCGTATAATTCTTTGGCTTCCTTGGCACCAGTCATATCACGTTGCAACAATTTATTATTTCCAAAGAAAAACCATTCGTCTAATTTCACAGCCGTCAATTGCATAACCGGACGTGTAGATGCGTCTGCAACCCATTTTGGCAAACCGCGTGGCATGTCTGAATAATACCACAACACACCCCAATAAACGAATCCCATAATAACAACACTGCGAATTATTCCAAAAATAACCCCCAAAGTTTTGTCGGTAACAGACAAAACACTGTCTTGAACCCTTTCACGTAATTTTTGGTTGATAAATCCGACAACGATTAAAATTGCAAAAAATACTATAAAATAAGAAACCAATAATGTAACAACTGTCGATTCAGACACATGAAACCAAGATTGCAATAACTTATCCAGGTATGGCGATACAAAACGTGCACTGATAGCAGCCACCACCCAAGACAAAGTTGCAATTGTTTCGTATATTCCACCACGCACAGTTGCCCAAATGGTAGAACCAATAACCATAACAATATAAATATAATCAAGTACCGTTAAATCTAACATTTATTTTACCTATTTTTGTTTTTTGAACAACACGGCTCCCAAACCAATAACCAACAAAATCATTACTATAAATAATGAAATGTTTGTGTAATCACGAGATGCCTTATTTAATTTTTTTTTTGCACCATTATCAACAATAGCATTCAATCTGTCTGAATGAGATGAAACAAAAGATTGTCTGTCTTTTTCCAGTTCTTTTTTGTTTGATTCAGCAGATTTCTTTTGTTCTGCGCTTAAATCAATTTCTATTGCGTTACGAATATCTTGTTGCATAGAATCGCCATATCCCTGGAAACATTTTTCACCGATTACCAACACAGGAACACCGCCAGATTCATAACCGCATTTTTTTACAGTATCAAAAAATCTTTGACGATTAGAAGTTTCCATAACATTGACTTCTTCTACATTTAATTCATCATAAACATAAATCAATTCGCTTTTGATAAAATCACGTGCATGATGACAATGTGGACATGTTGGTGAATAATACAATGTTATATCCGCAGCCATTGCATTACCAATAACCCCAGCAAACAATATAAAACCAAATATTTTAGACAATTTCATAAATAACTCCTTTTATTCCTTTTGTGGAATTATAGAAATAACCAGAATATAAAAGCAAGTGTTTTTTGATTTTTCTCTTGCTTAAAAATATCAAAATATATAGAATCTTGATAAAGGGAAAAAGATGTCAAAAACTGGAAGTTTTTTGTGGAAATTATTTTGCGCGATTGTGATGTTTTTTTATCACAAACCATCTGACGCCGCTGTAAGCACAGATTTATCTACAAAAAAACTTTGCCCGAGTCCGAACCAATATGTCGTATCTTGCAGTGGCATCGCAATCGGGACAAAATGGCTATCAAACGGCGGTGAATTCACTGCAAAAACAGTAAAAAACAGACACATTCTAGACCTTACAATAGAGCCTTATACTGATATGAATAATTTATCAGCTGAAGAAAAATCTATTGCTTTAAGATATTTTTTAGATACTGCTAATTTTAAATATACTTCACCTTCAAGCAATGAACACCCAAACCACCCATCAGGTTCATCAAAATTGGAAACAGTTCTAAACGCAATAGACAGTGCAAACCAAAACCATATTCAGTCCCGTGACCGATATAAAAATTCAAATCAAAGGTATTTATTAGAAGGCGATTCCGTCATGGCATCTGTTGCTGGCGATTTATTGACATTATTATGTGCAGACACAACAAATGTTGTGTGTGCCACATGTCCAGATAATGGTGTGGTCGACGATTCTTTATACCAGTATGATCAATATAGTATTTATGCAAACACATGGAAAATTTATACAATAGCAGATTGTTATAAATATGAATTTTCAAATACAAGTGGCACATACAGTTATTATGAATCAGAAACATCACAAGAACCATATAAATTTTATTACAATCTATCAAATGGTCACACAACGGGTTCCCCACTTCACATTCCAACAACAGAATAAAAGTTTTATGTCAGATAAATTGTTCAGTTTTATTATCAAAGAATCAAAAAATACAGATTTTATAGAATCAGTATTACAACAACCAATTACAAATTGGGAATGTTTTATTATTGGGGAACAAAACAAAAAAATAAAAACTGTCGTTGATTCAGATTCAAGATTTCATATTATTTCTGAAACCGGCAATATATCAGACGACATAAATAACACCATACAACATGTTTCTGGGCAATATGTAATTATTGTAAATTCTAATGATTATTTTATTCCATCTGCATTGGATTTTATCAACCAAATGATAGAACCAACAGATGCGAACATAATCGTATATTCAACATTGTTTGTTGAAAAACGACCTGAATTAAAACCTGTGACACACAGATGTTCTTTCCGCTATACCGTCAGACGCGAAACAATTATGAACAATATGTTTGATTCTTTGTCTGAATTTTGCTTTAAACGTGAATTTTTACAATCTTTGAAATATTGCAAACCTGAAGAATTATTTATATTCAATATTTTGGCAACCACAGATGCGATTGTAAAAACAGGTTTGATTTGTGTATTACAAGAAACACGAAATCTTGATATTGCGGCGGTTGAATACAAAAATCTGGTAGATAATTTCCAAGAAAAACAAAAATCTTTCAATAAAAAATTCTGGAAAATGTATTTTTCAAACCTGGCACCACGTATAATGGACGCAGGTGTTTATCAACACGATAAAACCAGTTTGAAATATTGTGCTAAAAAAATACCAACAAAATACATACCATGGAAATATAAATTTATGTTTTGGTTTCTAAGAAATATAAATATGTAACGGATAAAAAATGAAAATTGTAAAACATAAACATCTTGAACCAAAAATATGGAACCCAGATAATTCTTTGCGAAACGAAGTGCGCGAAATGTTATTATCCATGGCATGGGCATACATTGATAATGTTCGCTGTAAAATGGGATTAAAAATTCATAATTCTGATATACAAGATATTTTCCTATACGGTTCAATTACAAACTATTTTTACACACGCAAATCTGATATGGATATGTGCATATTGTTGGATATGGATAAAATCGCAGAAAGAAATCCTGATGCCCGTGTAGAACAAAGTATGACCATGTTTTATTATAATTGGGCAATGACACATCATTGTTGCATCTATGGCAGAAAAATCGATATTTCTTTTGAAAATTGCAACAGCACTAAAAGCAGAAAACATTTCAGAACTGGTGCAATGTATTCATTGGTAAATAATAATTGGATTTATACACCTGTTATCATTTCTGATTCTGAATTCCGACAAATTACAAAAGAAGCACAAAGTATATATAAAAACATTATGCGTGATTACCGCATTGTTAAGAAAAACGGCTTTCAACAAGATGACATTGAACGTGTGTATAAAAACATATATCGTTCCAAAAATGTTTCGCACGACGCAAATGTAACTCAACCTGTGACGTCCATGTATCTCGCTTTCCGTAAGGTTCGTGACCGGGGTATAGTTGATAGTTTGCGTAATCACGCAATAGAAAATGAATCTGAAGAATTTGTATTAAAGTAATTTTAGTGGCCATGTGCCATTAAATGCAAAACCACACTGACTATAAATAATACAGTTATCACACATAAAATAATTTTTTGTGTTTTATGTGATTTTTCTTTTTCACATTCTGCACATGGACAATCTTGCAAAACCAATATCCAAGACAACCCTAACATCAAAGCAGAAAATACAAACAACCATGGTTCTATCCATTCTGGAATTAAAGAAGTATGGCTGATTTCTGGTGCAAACAAACCAACCACAGACAAAACAATTGGTAAAACACAACAAAACAAATGTGGTAATATTGACGCAATTACACCGATTTTTACTGCTTTATTTTTCATATTTAACCCTCTTTTTTGGTGTCCCCAGCAGAACTCGAATCTGCATCTAATCCTTAGGAGGGATTTGTTCTATCCAATTGAACTATGAGGACATGCCCCAAATTCTACACCAATAAAAAAATAAATCAACATTTAGTGATTGCAATATTCTAAACTGTTTGTATAATACTTTCAAAATAAGAAACAGGTGAATTATTATGGCAACTATTACACGTATAGAATTGGCAAATGCATTAAGAAACCGTTTTGGTTTGACCAGCGCAGATTCTTATAAAATGGTAGATATTATTTTTGATGAAATTGAACAATCTTTGATTCATGGCGAAGATGTTAAAATCACAGGTTTTGGTACATTCAAAATTTTATCTAAATCTGCACGTATTGGTCGTAATCCAAAAACTGGCGTTCCTGCGATTATATCTGCGCGTCGCGTTGCAACTTTCCACCCAAGCACCGAATTCAGAAAACAGGTTGCAGGTAAATAAAAAATTTGATTTATAAAAAAACCGTCAAAATGACGGTTTTTATTTTACCACAATTTCACCCTTTTATCTGGGGCAATATACAATTTATCAGATTCAGATATATTAAACACATCATACCACGCTTCAACATGTGGCAATATTCCATTTACACGCCAACGTGATAAAGAATGTTCATTTGTTTTTGTCATACGAATCAATTCTGCATCTCTGATATTTCCGGCTTCGGTCATGGCAAATGCCAGAAAGAATCTTTTGTCTGAATCAAAGCCCAAATATTCTTCTGATTTTTTACCAAACATTTTATATGCCGTATAAGATATTGTTACCCCACCATAATCAGCCAAATTTTCGCCCAATGTAAATTCACCATTTGCGTGTAAATTTGGTGCAACCAATATATTATTAAAATGCTCTTTCATAATATTTGCGTGTTTTTCAAATTGTTCTGCATCTTCTTTTGTCCACCAATCGCGCATATTACCATCTTTGTCAAAATGACGACCACTGTCATCAAAACCATGTGTCATTTCGTGTCCAATAACAGAACCAATTGCACCATAATTAAATGCGTCATCTGCATTTACATCAAAAAATGGATATTGCAATATTCCCGCAGGAAAACATATTTCATTACTGGACGGGTCATAATACGCATTTATTTCATGTGCGTTCATATACCAAATAGTTGAATCTTTTTCTTTACCGATTTTATTCAACCAGAATTCATCTTCAAATGCAGCAACACGCATCATATTTGCATACAAAGAATCGTCCTTTATTTCAAGTTTAGAATAATCACGCCATTTATCTGGATATCCAATTTTTGCCTTGAAAGAATGTAATTTATCAAGTGCTTGTTTTTTTGTAGCATCACTCATCCAATCAAGATTTTTTATGCGCACTTCTAATGCACGTCTTAAATTTTCAACCAAAGATTCCATACGATTTTTTGCTTCTTTGGAAAAATATTTTTTCACATATAATTGACCGATTTCTTCGCCCAATGAACCGTCCAGAATATCAACCGCCCTTTTCCAACGTTGTTTTTGTTCCTGTTGTCCAGATAATATTCTGTTATAAAAATCAAATGCAATATCGTATGTTTTATCATCTAATAAAGATGTCGCAGAATTTACAATTCTGTATTTCAGATATGTTTTGATTAAATTTATATCTGTATCATTCATAATTGCAATAGATTCTGCAATCGGTTCAATTTGTTCTATGTTTATATATTCTGCATTTACACCACGTGCCTTTAAGAAAGTTTCCCAATCAAAATTCGGCATTTCTGTTTTCAATTCAGAAATATATTTTTTGTGATAATTCAATAATGGGTTTCTTTCTTGTTCTTTTGTATAGAAAGATTTTGCCATTCTTTCTTCCAGCGCATATAATTTTTCAACATCAACTTCTATACCAAAATTATTCATAATTTTTTTGATGTATTTTTTATATTCGCTTCTGACCTGTTTTGATTTTTCATCGGTATCAAAGAAATAATCTCTGGATAAACCAATTCCGCCCTGGGCGATAACAAAGATATAATGTGTGCTGTCTGTATCATCTAATAAAACACCATCACCCCAAAACGCAGAAGAATAACGGTGGCTTTTTCCAAGATATTCTGCCATATCTTTTACAGATTTAATTTCATCTATTTTTTCCAAATAAGATTTAACAGGTGCAGTTTTTTCTTTGTTTAATTTTTCAGTATCCATTGCGATTTTATACAACAAACCTATTTTGCCGTTATCTTGTTCTGCAATATCACGAACGCGTTCCAAATTCGTTGCGTCTAATTGATGAAACGAAGTCCATCTGGTGTAATCATTTGGAATCGGATTTTTCTTTAACCAACCACCGGTTGCATATTCATAAAAATCGTCCCCATATTTTACATTCAAATCCATATTTTCAATTTTTATTCCACCATTCATAACATTTCCCCTTTTAATTACAAAAAACGCAACGAATAAAGCGATAATAACCGCAATTATTCCAATTATGTTTAATATTTTATTTTTCATTTTGTTATTTCCATTATCAAATCGTCCAGAATCAACATTCCTGCATCAGTTGCCCTTAATGAATTTTCATCCATAACAACTAAATCATGATGTTTCAAAATCCAATCTGTGTTTAATTGAGATTTTATATCTGAATCCAACCTTACACCAGAAACAGTTCGCATGCCAGTAATTATTTTTTCAATTGCACGCATATCATTTGGTATTTTTTCCAATAATTCATTATTGCCCTTTTGTTCATACCAAATACCATTCATATAAACACGACCCGCCGCCGCCTTGCCCAAACCAATATATGGTTCGCCATTCCATATATTTTTATTATGACGACATTCTTGACCCGGGACAGCATAGTTAGAAACTTCATATCGTGGTAAATTTAACACATTTGGAATTTCAGTATACATTTTTGCCATTGTTTCATTATTCGGCATATCCAAATTCATTTTTCCAAACGGGGTGTTTTCTTCTATCGTCAATTCATAAAGAGAAACATGTTCCAAACCCAATTTATTTATTTCATTACACAAATTCACCACAGATTTTACATTATGTCCCGGCAACCCATAAATAAAATCGGCCGAAACCCTGATATTCATATTTTGTGCAATGTTTAATAAATCAAGTGCTTCTTTTGCATTATGACAACGACCCAAAAATTTCAATTCATCATCATTTAATGATTGAACCCCAACAGACAATCTGTTTATACCCATTGAAACAAAATCTGATAATTTTTCATGATTTAATGTCTTTGGATTTGATTCCATGGTTATTTCGCAATCTTTATTTACGATAAAATTGTCTGAAACCGTTTGTAAAATTCGTGCCATTACATCCACAGGCATCAAAGATGGTGTTCCACCACCAAAAAATACAGTAGGAATTTCAATTTTACCTAACCTGTTCGCCCAAAATTTAATTTCATCACATATATTTTGGCAATATTTTTCCCAATCTGGTTTTTCACAAGCAACTGAATAAAATGCACAATATTTGCATTTAGACCTGCAAAATGGGACATGAATATAAAGATTATGCGGATAATTCATAATAAATGAATAATATATTACAAAAAATAAAATTCAATACAAACAAACACTTTTTTTAATGTAAAATTTATGATATAATAGTCATACGAAAGGAAAATGAAAAGTAAACTTTTATCTGTTTTGTGCATGATTTCTGCCCCGTTGATGGCTTTTGCCTCTAACGAAGGGGTGCCTTCATATTACAGACAACAAAAACCTGTGAACGCAAATCGTATGGCATATCCTAAATATCAAGAATTCGGATATACCAATTATGTTGGTAATACTGGCAAAAAACAGGTTTTAACTTCTAATTCATATTCTTATCAGGTTCCAAAAAAAATCCAAAAAACAGACCGTGGTGCAATGACCACTAACGGTATTGCAGATTGGGATTATTACAGAACCAGCGTTTATGCAAAATACACACGTCGTTTTGCCGATTTTGAATTCAAAACCGGTGTAAATTCCATTTTGGAATGGGACGATATGATGTTCAATGAAATTGGTGCTGGTATCAAACACGTGTTTGATTTACATGGTTTTGATTTGGCCGCTTATGCTGAATATTCATTAGGCAGATTAGAGAAAGGCGGTCTGTCTATGGACTATGACCTTGAACCATACGATTACGCATACCCAATGGATGGTATTTTCACAATATCTATGGGTGACCAAACTGGAAAAACCAGCAAATTGAAATTTGGCATTGGTGCACATCACATTTGGGATGTTGGTGGTTGGAAAATAACACCACATATTGGTTATGAAATATTCAAACATAACTTGAAAATGAGCAACCATATCTACCCAAATCCTGGGGTTTATTTACCATTGATGACAACATCTGGCGATTATGTATTTGGTGATACAGAACAAAATTATTATGCTGTTTCCCAAGATACTGTTGTGGCTGATGATTCTGGATTATATCAAATTTGTATGTCCCCAGAAGACATTAAAATCGTTCCTGCAACATCCAGTGGCAGTGGTATTTACTTAATCGGCGATACATTGACAACAGTTGATTGGACTTCTAATCTTGGTGATATTCCATGGGGTGTTGGTGAAGGCGACTGTGTCGTAATTGGTGGTGATGGAAAGATTGTTGTTGATGGCACAACACACATTTATAACACAACATGGTCTGGTTTTTATCTTGGTCTGGAACTTGAAAAACAAATGACATTGGCTGATAAATTGCGTTTCTATGTCCAGGTAAGTATGCCAAAATATTCATCAGAAGGAACATGGCCAAATCGTGATGATTGGCAACAAGACCCAAGTTTCTTGGACGAAGGCGATAATGGTGCATTCGCTTACGAAGCAGAAATGGAATACACATATAAATTATCTGACCGTTTACAATTGTCTTTGAGTGCCAGCACAGATTATTTCCACATTGGCAAAATTGGTGGCGAATTATATGTTGCAGAATCAACAATATATGTAGAAAGTGAAACAAATCCTGGCGAATGGATTGTTCAGACTCAACCTGCATATACTGAAAAAGTTACTGATTCATTAAAGAATGCAACATGGCGTTCCTATGGATTGCACATCGGAATCAAATACGCATTTTAATGATTAAATAAACAGATATTATGATGAAAAAACATACTCTATTTTGTGGTATATGTTTTTTGTGCAGTATTTTCATAAATCCTGCATTTGCAAATCGTGGTGCTTTTGATTACGAACGTTGGGATAATGTAATTTCCAACATAAGAAATCGTGCGCAACAACAAAAAATTTCAGAATCTGTCATAGACGAAACATTAAAAACACCTGATTTTATCCCAAGCATTATAAAATCAGACAGAAATCAATCTGAATTTACATTGACCATGGACGAATATCTGAACCGCATGGTCAGTCAAACCAGAATACAAATCGGAACAAAAAAGAAATCTGAATATCCAACTTTGTTAAATCGTGCATCTACAAAATTTGGGGTTCCTAAAAATGTACTTTTGGCGTTTTGGGGTATGGAATCTAATTACGGTAAAAACAAATCTAAATACCAATTACGCGATGCGTTTATAACACTTATTTACGATGGACGACGCGAAGAATTTTTCACAAAACAATTATTGGCTTTGATGAAAATCGCAGACAAAAATAAATTGAAAATAAATTCTATACACGGCAGTTGGGCTGGCGCAATGGGACATTTTCAATTCATACCTACAACATTGGAACAATATGGTGTCGATGGAAATAATGATGGACACGTGGATATTATAAACAGCATTGGCGACGCAATGTATAGTGCTGCAAATTATCTGAATAAATTAGGTTGGAAGAAAGACGAAAAAATTGTTCAACGCGTGATTATACCTGCAGACATAGACAGAAAATTTCTTAATGGTGATGTAAAAAAATCTATTACCGAATGGGCGAATCTGGGTGTTATGACAACTGATTCAATTCAATTGGTTCCAAATGATACAATCGTTGGAATTGTCGCAGACACAAAAGAAATCGCAAAAATGGATTTAGAAGAAAAATCTGCCGAATTAGACCCGGATGTTGATATTGCACCAAAACCTGTGATTTACGGGTATTTGACCTATCCTAATTTTTATAGAATTAAAAGATGGAACAATTCTTCATGGTATGCAATTGCCATTGGTGAATTGTCTGAAAAATTGAAATAAAAAATTTCCTTATACTAAAAAAATAAAAAGTCCAGTAAAAATAAAATTTATTGCTTATATGTGTTTTCTTTGATACCATTTGTTGTATGTTATTATAAAGGAAATATATTATGGCTATAAAAGTTCGTGACTATGAAGTCCGTTTAACTCGTACAAAAGAAGAACGCAAACAGGTTCGCCAATTGCGTTATCGTGTTTTCTGTTTAGAAGAAGAAGCATCTGCAACAGAAGAACAAAAAAACCTTGGCGAAGAATACGATTCTTATGATACATACGCTGATTATATGGCGGTGTTTCATAACAACAAAATTGTTGGAACATATCGTATCATTGACCGTGATGCCGCTGAAAAAATGGGCGGTTTCTATACAGAACGCGAATACAATTTATCCAAAATTAAAAAAGTCAAAGGGAACATTGCAGAAATGTCCCGTGCATGTGTTGATGCAGAATATCGTGAAAACGGTTTGGTTATGCGTCTGTTATGGGCGGGTTTATGTGAATACATTGTAAAACGTAAAATCGTTATTTTATTTGGTGTACCATCTTGGGTTGGCAGTAAACCTGCCCAATTTGCTCAGGCAATTTCTTATTTATACTATAACAATTTATCACCATTGCATTTACGTGCAACCGTGTTGAAAGATAAACTGGAACCGGGTGTTGATCCACGCATGACACAAATGAATATTTTGCCACGCGCATTCGTTGATGAAGAAGAAGCAAAAAAACAAATGACACCTTTAATCAAGGGTTATTTGAGATTGGGTGCAACATTTGGTCGTGGTGTGTTTATTGATAAAAGTTTTGGAACATGCGACGTATTCGTTATGGTTCAAACTAAAAATGTTGATAAAACATACCAGAAACATTTTGCAGGTTCTGAAAATGCTTTTGATGAATTTGATATCAAAGCGGGCCCATTGCAGATATTTGGTAAAATTGTCGCATCACCTTTCACTGGTGCAGCAAAGGCAATTCGTGCATTCGCAGAATTATTTATGCGCGAAGACGCAGATGATGTTGAATACATAAGCAAAGAAAATTCAGAAGAAGAATCTGAAAAGCAAGGCGAATAAAAAAATGAAAATAAGAAAACAAAATATTTTCAATACGCTTTGGGCAACGGTTAAATTCATTACCGCATGGACATACGTGGTTTTGAACGCAATTATTTTGTGTTTCATACCACGCGGTAAAATTTCTGTAAGATACATGAAATTTTTCATGCGTTATTTTAACTGGTTCATGGGGGTCAGTTATAAAATAACAGGAAACCTGTCCTCTAAACGTCCATTGTTATGCGTATGTAATCATATTTCTGTTTTTGAAATATCAACTATGGCGGCGGCTTTGGGTGGTTCTTTCTTTGCAAAAAAAGATATTGAATCATGGCCTTTGATTGGTTGGATGGCAAAAAAATTCGGTGTTGTATTTATTGACAGACGCCCATCACACGCAGCAGAAGCATTAGATGCAATCAAACACGAATTGGATTGTGTTGATTACCCATTATTTATATTCCCAGAAGGAACATCTACAAATGGCGCGTATGTAAAACAATTCAAAAGTTCTATGTTTGATGTCATTGAAAAAACAGGCGTTCCTGTTCAACCTGTTGTTGTCCATTATCGTTTGAAAGACGGCACAAAAATAAATGACGAAGATTTGGCAAATCATTTTGCATATTTTGATAACAAAAAAATGGATTGTGGTCCATATTGCAAAATTGAACGCAGTGCATTTATGCAGGTATTTCACATAATGATGCTGGGCGGATTTTTGGTTGAAATAGAAATCTTGCCTGTTCCCGATTTAACGGGTATGGACAGAAAACAAATGGCAGATACTCTGCACAAAATAATTTCAGACAAATATATTCAAGACAAATAAAAAAATAGAGTGGTAAAAAAATGAAAATTGAAAATTTATGCGTAGATAGATTATACGGAGATGTTGCAGGTGCAACAACACGCGGACACAAAATCGCTGTCAAAGGTGGTTATATATATCAAACTTTCCAAGGTGGTTATACATTAACACCATTGGGTTGGTCTGTTGTTCGCAAAATAGAAAATATTATTCGCGAAGAAATGAATGCAATTGATGGACAAGAAATGTTGATGCCTGTTGTCTGCGGTGCTGATTTATGGAAAGAAACAGGTCGTTATGATTCCATGGACAATATTGCAAAATTCAAAAGTCGTTCTGGTGCAGATTATGTAATTTGCCCAACACACGAAGAAGTTGTTACAGATTATGCACGTTCTGTGATTAAATCTTATCGTCAAATGCCTTTCATGGTTTATCAAATACAAACTAAATTCCGTGATGAATTACGTGTGCGTGCCGGTTTAATCAGAACACGTGAATTTATCATGAAAGACGGTTATTCTTTCCATGAAACACAAGAAGATTTGGAAAAATATTACAAACGTTGTTTTGACGCATACTATAAAATCTATAAAAGATGCGGTCTGAAAAACGTAACAGATGTTATGTCTGCAACTGGTGATATGGGTGGAAAAATCGCACATGAATTTCAATTAATAAATGAAATGGGCGAAGATACTTTGTATATTTGCGATTGTGGTTTTCGTGCAAACAAAGAACTTGAAGAAACAGATTCAACCGTATGTCCAAAATGCGGAAAAACTCTGAACAAGGTTCGCGGTATTGAAATCGGAAACATTTTCCAATTGGGTAAAAAATATACTGATTCTATGCACATGACTTATACAGCCGAAGACGGCACAGAAAAAACACCTATCATGGGTTGCTATGGAATCGGTGTTTCACGTGTTATGGCTGCTATCATTGAAGAAAGTGCAGATGATAACGGACCAATTTGGAATATGGAAACTGCACCATTTGCAGTTGAAGTTATCGGTTTAACAGATAAAGAAGGAAAAACTTTACCAAAGGCAGAAGAAATTTATAACAACTTGAAATCTGCCGGGGTAGAAGTTTTACTTGATACACGTGATAATCGTGCCGGTGAAAAATTTGCAGATGCAGATTTAATTTCTGCACCAATTCGTTTAATCGTTTCTGCAAAAAATATGGCACAAAATCAAATTGAAGTTAAATATCGTGTAAATAATTACGACACAGCCAATTTACCAAACACATTGGATATAGATAATTATTCAGACACAATAAAAGATTTGATAAACAAATTATCACAACATTAAAATCAACGGGGTTAAAACCCCGTTTTTTTTATATCAATTTTATGATATAATATATTCATCAAAATAAATGGAGAGAATTATGAAAATAGCAATCATTGGTATTGGTTCTGTTGGTTCTGCGGTTGCAACTGCGGTGCAAAATACAGGATTGGCACATGAAATCGTTTTGTTTGACCGCGACGGAATTCGCGCACGCGCGGCCGCCGAAGATTTAGGACACGCGTCTGCGTTTTCTTATGATATTAAATTGACCGCAGTCAGCAACTATCGCGGAATACGCGGTTCTGATATTGTTATTATCGCTGCGGGTGCAAATCAAAAACCAGGCGAAACCAGAACAGATTTATTACAGAAAAATGCTGCTGTTATTTCCGACATTGTGCCAAAGGTTATGGAAAATGTAGATGCAAAGAAAGTTAAATTGATAATCGTAACAAACCCACTTGATGTTATGGTTATGTTGGCACAAAAATTATCTAAATTACCGGCATCACGCGTGATAGGAACAGGAACAATGTTGGATTCAGCGCGTTTCAAAATTATATTAGCACGTCAATTGGGAATATCTACACGTTCTATCACATCTTATGTGTTGGGTGAACATGGTGATTCATCTGTGTTGAATTGGTCTGCGGTTTATGTTGGCGGAATTGCATTAGACGATTTCTGCAAACAGGCAAAATTATCATTGCCACAAACAACACGAAACACTATCGAACACCGTGTCAGAAATGCAGCATACGAAATCATACGCGGACGTGGTGCAACATGGGACGGCATTGGCGGTGCGGTCGCAGATTTATTACACGCGATAATAAATGATGAAAAACGAATTTTAACAACATCTATTGTTGATGGCATTGGTAAAAATGCAGTTGCTATGTCCATGCCACGCGTAATTGGTGAAAAAGGTGTTTTGATGAATCTGCATACAAAATTGAGCGCAAATGAATCTGCTCTGTTACGCAAGAGTGGAAAAATAATTCGCAAAAATTATGATGCGATTTAATCAAAAGAAATCAATCTTATAGTCAAAAATAAATCCTTTGGTATAGTAAAATTTAATAACAAACCAAAGGATTTTTTATATGACAATCAACAATATTACTTTCAAAATTTCAGATAACGATTGTCGTATTTATGCAATATGTGATGGCAAATCTGTGGGCAGTATATTTTTCATAAAAATTGGAACAGATAAAATAATGATTTCAGAATCAGAAATAGACCCATCATACAAAGATTCAGATATTGAATTAAATATGCTTCAACAAATAATACAAATGGCACGCGAACAACACCGCAAAGTAATGACTATATGCCCATACATATCAAACATATTCAAAAACCACCCCGAATTTGATGATGTCAGATTATTAAACAACGGCAGATAAAAAACATACAAAAAAGTCCGCCACATTTTACTGTGGCGGGACTCCCTTCCTTCCGATATACGGAAACTGTGTTATGCGGCAATGCGATCTGATTCTTTCACTTCGCCCGAATCCATAATCTTTTTGGCTTCTGAAAACACCATTTCTTTGACACGCAGTGCCAATTTAGATGTTTCCAATGATTCGGCAGCCACATCAAAATTATCTGTTCTGATTTGCAAAGAAACATAAGCACCAATCAAAGCAGCACGAGATAAATCTTCAATAGAACGTGGTGCATTATTGTTTCCAATATGCAATTCGTCGCTTAAAGAAACGATTTGTCTATCTGCATTTACCCATACTGTTGTTGTTAATACTTTGTTCAGGGCAATCATAATTTCTTTTATATTTTTTGGCATGTGGTTATCCCCCCTTTCATTGTTGTTTGTAGAAAAAATCATTTTATTTTTGTATTTACTGTTGTATTTACAAATTTTTATTTATGACTTTTTCGGTTTTTATTTTTTCGCCAGATTTCTGCTTTTTTCCAGATTTCTGCCGGTTTCGTTTAACTTTCTCCTTGTCTATACAAACATCTTAGAACAAAATCGATTCGTTCGTCAAGCATAAAATTTATTTATTTTAATTTTATTTATAAAATCGCAGATTTTACTTATAAAACCATAAAATCCCATAAAATAATTATAAGTTGTCATTGACAACCATAAAACAAAGTGCTAGATTCCAAAATGAAGAACCTAAAGCAGTGATTAAAAAAAGGAAATAAAGATGGGTTTATTTCTTTCTTGTTACGAAAATCGTTTGGATACAAAAGGACGTATTTCTGTTCCTGCTGCTTTTCGTTCTTCATTGAATAGTGAAAATTTTTCTGGTGTTGTTTTATATCGTTCATTTACACATAATTGCATAGAAGGTGTTTCCATGTCCCGCATGGAAAAAATCGCAAACGCAACCGACCAAATGGAAATGTTTGATGGTGAACTTGACGATTTGTCCGCACTCGTTTTTGCAGACGCCCGCCCTTTGCAATTTGATGTTACCGGCCGTATAATTATTCCAGAAGATTTATTAAAACACGCAAACATTAAAGATACCGCTTTATTTGTTGGTCGTGGCAACAGTTTTCAAATATGGAATCCGTCTGATTTTGCTTCTGTCCAAGAAAAATCTTTATCCAAATTACAAAAAAATCGTCCAAGCATAAAAATCAACAATTAAACTGCTTTTTTTTATTGTAAAGAATCTTGTTCTGTGATAAAATTATCCTATAAGGAAGGATGAAAAATCATGAAAAGATTTATTACTGTATTAAGTAGTTTACTTATTTTACCTGCTTTTGCAGAGGTTGCGCCTGTATATTACGACGAAATCGTTGAATACACAGACGAAATGTTAGACGCTGTTGATGAAGCAGAAGAAACACCTGCAAAAGAAGTTGCGACACCAAAAAATGTTGCGCAACGCACAACAATAAATAGATCCACATCACGTGCGATATCTGCTGGGACACAAACATCTCAACGTTCTGGTGCATCTTCACGTGCAATGGCTTCATCTTCCCGTGCAACAACTGCACGTTCAACCGTTTCACGCACTGCAACACGTCCATCAAACGTTGTTTCACGTGCATCAACATCACGTAATGCAAATGTTGTTTCTCGTTCTTCCCGTGCAACAACTGCAAAACCTGTGACTGCACGTATTGGAACAAGCAACAACACCGTTATGGGCGCATATAAAAATACTGGGACTGGTTCTTCCGCTGCATATATAGACAGTGCAAATTCAACATATAATGCAACAACAACCGCACGTGCTGCCAGCAATCGTCGTGCAACCGCACGTATGTCAACTGGTTTGACAAGTGTTTCTACTACACCAGTCATCACAGAAGAAGATATTTCAACAACAACATCTAATTTGACTGCGATTGCAGAATTGACCGATTATTGCAAGGCTCAATATGCTGCATGTATGGATAATTATTGTAATGTTTTGGATGATAACCAGGGCAGATGTTCTTGTTCTAAGAATGTAAAAAATTACGAAAGAACAGAACAAGCATTGGCCAAGGCCACAGAAGATTTCCAAGACACAGTTCAAAAGATTAAATACATCGGTTTGTCTGCCGACCAGATTACTGCTTTGTTCGCAGAAACCGAAGCAGAATTGACAATGAAATCTAAAAGTGATTCTTCACAATTGAAGACCAGTTTGGATTCTATTAAAAGAAAAATCGTTGATGCATCATCTCCAAACGCATCTTCATCTGCAACAAATGTATCTTTGAATGCATCTGGGTTGTTTGATTTAGATTTGTCATCTGGATTTGATTTGAATTCATTCTTGAATACTGGTAATTCAACCGGTACAAGCAGTGTTTCTAATCAACGTGGTGAACAATTATTCAAAACTGCTACAAATCGTTGCAAAACTGCAGTATTGAATTCTTGTGTTGCCCAGGGTATTGATGCAAACGTTATAACAAATTCATACGATTTGGAAATTGATAAACAATGTATCGCATACGAACGCAGTTTGAATGATGCAAATTCTGAAATGAGACAAAATGTTTCAAATGCTGCAACTATCTTGCAACAGGCACGTCTTGTTTTAGCACAGAGCAAAAATTCATATGATGTTCGTGGTTGCGTTGCTGCGATAGATTCATGTATGCAAGACGAATATATCTGTGGTTCAGATTATGAATTATGTTTGGACCCAACTGGTAAATACCTTGCAAATGGTGAAATTGTAAAGGGTGGAACACCTGGTGTTTCTGGTGGTTCTGTTATTAATAAAGAACCGATATCAGACGATACAACTGTAGATTTTGGTGAATGGACATCAAATGGTATGTTTAATTTGTATTCCGTCTGGAATTATACAGCAACCGAAGGTCCTGCAACTTCAACTTCATCATCAACATCATTACTCAATCCATGGGGTCGTGGTAAATCTGAAAACCTTAATGCATATATAGATTCTGTTTTGACTAATTATTGGTCTAAATCTAATAATTATTCTTCAACAGCATCAACAGATGACATCGCTGTATATCTGTTGCGCAAGATTGGTTATATAGATTCCAAAGATAACAACAAAGTTCACGGTATGTGCGCATCTATCATGAAACAATGTCAAGATTACACATACAAGAACGACAAATATCAACCAGATAACGAAGTTATCCGTCAATATTTGGCATCTGCATTGACCAAGATTAAATTACAACAAGATTCTATCTTGGCTGACTATGCCGAAGATTGCCGTAGCGATGTAGCATCATGTTTGTCTACAAACGGATATGATGAATCAAATCCAAAATCTTCTGCTTCTACAACCGCTGTGAATGCTTGCCGTGCAGACGTTGTAACATGTATGTCTGTTGGTGGATATATGCCATCTGATAATTCCAACCTGACATTACGCACTATGTCTGATTGGGTCGCAAGTATGTTACAGGTATGTAATGTAAACGAATATTTGGAAGAAACAAGTACTGGTGTTGTATCTTGTAAGAAATGTGGTTCCGCGACTGTGGCAAAATTGGTCAACGGTAACCCAATCAGCCAAAACAGAGATGTTCTTCTTGAATCTGCTGGTGGCCAGGTAACATCTTGCCATTGCCCAAGCGATTATAGAGATTATGAACACGCAACAACATCAGGCGGTAATACAACAACAACTCATTATTGTATTATAGAATCTGATGAAGATTAAAAAATAAAGCCACCGGAAACGGTGGTTTTATTTTTAAGTATAGATTTATAACATATATCAAAAAAACGGGTATACACCCGTCTTTTTATTGTTTATATGGTTATTTATTCTGCTGATTCTATATTCTTGATTTCTTCTTTGATATTTGACAAAGATGTTGTTCTTTCACGAATCTTGCCATAGAAATCAGATTTAGATAAATTCACAGCATATTCCAGCGCATGTGTCCAAGACAAAGCATCAGAATTACCATGTGTTTTAATAGAGAATCCATTTAACCCTAAAAATACAGCGCCCGCATAAGAACGTGGGTCTATTTTGTTTTTCAATCTCTTAAATAAATGGATTAAAAAGAATGTTCCCAATATAGCCAAGAAAGAACGCTTATAATTTGCCTTTACAATGCGGGAAATCATTTTTGCGGTTCCTTCTACCGTTTTCAACATAACATTGCCTGTAAAGCCATCTGTGACGACAACTTGGACATTTCCAGCAGTCACATCATTACCTTCTACGAATCCAATATATTCGTATGGCAATTCTTCTTTGTGTTCAATCAATATTTTGTTCAAACGTTGCAATGTTTCACTGCCCTTGGTTTCTTCTTCGCCAATGTTTAATATACCAACCCTTGGTCTTTTCATATTACCAATGATTTCGGCATATACACTGCCCAAGATAGAAAAATCAAACAAAATTTCTTCATCACATTGAACATTTGCACCCAAATCCAGTCCAACAACACGTGTATCACCGTTACCAGATGGCAACATGGTTGTTATCGCAGGTCTTGAAATGCCATCAACTGTCTTTAATGCCAATTTTGACAAAGCCATCAAAACACCAGTATTACCAGCAGATACCACCGCAGAAGAATTACCGTCACGAACATCTTTCACAGCCATATACATAGATGTATCTTGGGCATGACGAATAACATCCCGAACCTTGTCTGAACCGGAAATAACCTCGTTTGAATGGATAATTTCACAATTACGTGCAACACGTGGAAATTTCTTTAACAATTGACGCAATATTCTTTCATTACCAAAAACACGAAAGAACACAGAATCTTCACCATATTGATAAAGAAACTGATTCATTCCACCCAGCACAGCATAAGGCGCATGATCACCGCCCATTGCATCTACTGAAATAATCTTTTTATTTTCTGACATTTTGATATAAAAAAAGGGCCAAGGGTGTCTACCATCCCCGCCCTTTAATTTCCTTTTGTTTTACACAAGTTTATTTTGAACCACATGCAGGGCAAACATGATGAGGACGTTTCTTTTCACCACATTTTTTGCATACAGATACAGGCATTACAGACAAAGCATCATGTGAACGACGTTGTGCTGAACGTGCTTTACTTGTTTTACTTTTTGGTGTTGCCATTTTATATTCCTTTTATTTACAGTTCCTAATTTTATTAAATTATTACCCTTTTGCAAGTAAAAAATAATATATTAAAAACATGACAAATGCCTGGGATTTGGAACAATCCAAATACCAAGCATTTAATTATTTGTTATTTAATATCCAACATTTGTTGCTTTTCTCCACCTTCGCGTGCCAATTTTTCAGCTTTTTCTTCTTCTTTGGCAATTTCACGAACACGACGGACATAAGCACCTGTTCCAATTGGTATCAAACGACCAACAATCAAGTTTTCATTTACACCCAACAATCTATCTGTTGAACCACTGATTGCTGCGTCAACCAAAACTTTTGTTGTCTGTTGGAACGAAGCGTTAGATATAAATGAACGAGATGTCAAAGATGCACGTGTCAAACCAACCAAAACCTGAGAGGCTTCTGCAACACGGCCACCGTCTTTTCTTACGCGTTCATTTTCTTCTTCAAAATCAACACGATCAACAACTGCGCCACTGATGAATGCAGTATCACCTGGATTACTGATTTCAACACGACGTGTCATTTCACGTATCAAAATTTCAATGTGTTTGTCATTGATGGACACACCCTGTAAACGGTAAACTTGTTGAACTTGTTCAACCATAAATTGTGCCAATTCTTTTTGTCCTTTGATTCTAAGAACATCTTGTGGAACAATTTCACCTTCTACCAATTTATCAGCTTTGTTGACATGGTCACCGGAACGAACCAAAATATTTGTTCCTTTTGCTACTGCATAATCAACAGTTTGTGTACCATCATCTGGTTCAATATGAATTATTATCTTTGATTTTGCATCTTCTAATTCAACAGTACCTTCTTTTTCAGCCAAGATAGCAGGATTAGAAGGACGACGAACTTCCAATAATTCTTCTACACGTGGCAAACCACCAGTAATATCGCCCGCCTTTGTTGTTTGAACAGGTACACGAGCCAACACATCCCCGGCCTTTACAACATCACCATTTTTAACGATAATTGTTGCAAATGTTGGCAACAGATATTCGGCTTTCTTTTTACCAGAAGCGATTATTTCACCGTCTTTATTTACCAACAAAATAGCAGGATTCAAAGATTTCTTTGTTTTACCCTTCCATTCTATTACTTTCTTGGAAACGATACCTGTTGTGTTATCAACTTCTTCTTGATAGGAAATATTTTCTTCCAAATCATTATAAGAAACGGTACCATCTTCGTTTGCAACGATAGCATTCATATTGTCTTCATTAGCAACTATGATGCCTTTTTCAACATGCGCACCGTCTTTAACAGACAAGATTAAATTCTTTTTTGCTTTCCATTTACGAACAACTGCGTCGCCGTTTTTAAGCAAAATTTCACCTTCGTTGTTAAATACAACTACTTGTCCTAAACTATTTTCAACGGTCTTGATATTTTTCAATACGATATCACCCGCAGATGGTGTGCTGTATTCAGATGCACCCGCTTCCGCAATACCACCAATGTGGAAGGTACGCAATGTCAACTGGGTACCAGGTTCACCAACGGACTGACCTGCAATCAAACCGACAGGTTCGCCAACATGAACCAATGCGTTGCGTGACAAATCCATACCATAACATTTTGCACACAAACCATCACTTTGACATGTCAACACACTGCGGACATCTGCACTTTGCAAACCAGCATCATGCAATTCGTTGATTTGACGTGCAGCGGCTTTTGTAACCAAATCGCCTTCTGCTACGATAACTTCGTTTGTAACAGGATTTACAATATCTTTTGCAGCGGTTCTGCCCAAGATTACGTCACCCAAAGGAATGCTTACATTTGCACCCTGATATACAGGTTTTGCAGTGATGCATTCATGTGTGCCACAATCATGTTCTGTAATAACTGTGTTGATAGCCAAATCGACCAAACGACGTGTCAAATAACCAGCAGTTGCAGTTTTCAAAGCAGTATCTGACATACCTTTACGAGCACCGTGGGTTGATGTAAAGTATTCAGACATGGTTAAACCTTCTTTAAAGTTCGAAATAATAGGAACTTCAATAATAGAACCGTCTGGACGTGCCATCATACCACGCATACCAGCCAACTGTTGAATCTGTGCCTTGGAACCACGAGCCTTTGAATCAGCCATCATATAGATAGAATTCCAATTGTCGCCTTCGGATTTACCCAATGCAGCAAAAGATAAATTACCCAATTCATCAGTTGTGTGCTGCCACAAATCAATCAATTTGTTATGACGTTCACCACTTGAAATCAAACCGTTTTGGTATTGTTTTTCAATTTCTGCGGCTTCTTTTTCAGATTTAGAAATCAATGTTTGTTTTTCTTCTGGAATAACAATATCATCAAAACCAATTGAAATACCACTGCGAACAGCCTGTTCAAAACCAGTATCTTTCAAAGCGTCAGCCAACAAAATCATAGCTTTGTCGCCACATACTTCGTATGTTTTTGCCAACAATTTTTTGATTTCGCCAACAGGCATCTTTTTATTTACTGAATCAAATGGCATTCCTTCTGGTAATAATTCACCCAAAATCATACGACCCGCTGTTGTAGCATATTTTTTACCATTTATACGAGCGTAAATAGGTGTATGCAAAGTAATTGTCTTGTTTTCAAGTGCCAATTTAACTTCGTCCATACCAGAGAATTTTGGAGATTTTTGTTCATCCCAATCACCATTTACCAAAGAAATATAGTAAACACCCAAAACCATGTCCTGAGATGGAACAGTCATAGGTTCACCATTGGCAGGTGACAATACATTGTTTGTTGCCAACATCAATGTACGTGCTTCAAGTTGTGCTTCCAATGAAATAGGAACGTGAACAGACATCTGGTCACCGTCAAAGTCAGCGTTAAAGCCCTTACATACCAATGGGTGTAAACGGATTGCTTTTCCTTCAATTAAAACTGGTTCAAATGCCAACAATGACAATCTGTGCAAAGATGGAGCACGGTTTAACAATACAGGATGTTGGTAAATAACTTGTTCCAAAATTTCCCATACTTTATCATCACCGTTTTCAACCATTTTACGTGCAGCCTTGATTGTGTTAGCATAATCGCCAGCCATCAATTTTGCGAATACAAATGGTTTAAACAATTCCAACGCCATTGTCTTTGGCAAACCAACCTGGTGCATACGTAATGTTGGTCCAGGTGTAATAACACTAAGACCTGAATAATCAACACGTTTACCCAACATGTTCATACGGAAACGACCAGATTTACCATGTAAAGAACCTGATAAAGATTTCAAAGGACGACGGTTTTGTGAAACCATAGGACGTGCCTTGTGTTCATTATCAAACAATGAATCTACTGCTTCCTGTAACATACGTTTTTCGTTACGAACGATAATTTCAGGGGCATGCATTTCCATAAATCTTTTCAAACGATTGTTACGGATGATAACACGACGATACAAATCATTTAAATCTGATGCTGCAACGTGCCCCGCATCCAATGTAACCAATGGACGCATATCAGGTGGTGTAACAGGCAAAACATCTGGCAACATCCATTCTGGTTTTGTATCAGAATCCAAGAATGATTCAACCAATTTCAATTGTTTGATGATACCTTTGCGTTTTGATTCAGATTTTGTTTCTTCTAACAAAGCGCGCAAACGAGTTCTTTCATCACCCATATCTAATTTAGAAATGATTTCACGAATACCTTCTGCACCGATACCAACATGGAAAGCATCTTCACCGAATTCTTCCACTGCGCTTTGATATTCATCTTCACTGATAACTTGATATTTTTTCAAACTTGTCAAAGCAGGTTCTGTAACAATATAAGCATCATAAGAAATAACTTGTTCCAATTTCTTTTGTGGTAAATTATCCAACAAAGTTGCAATTTTACCTTCGCGTAAAAACCATGTGTGTGCCACAGGTATCGCCAATTTAATGTGTCCCATACGTTCACGACGAACAGAAGAAGAACCAACTTCTACACCACAACGTTCGCAAACAACACCACGGAATTTAATACGTTTATATCTTCCGCAGGCACATTCATAATCCTTTACAGGACCGAAAATCTTTTGACAGAACAAACCGTCTGCTTCTGGTTTCAAGGAATGATAATTGATTGTTTCTGGTTTTGTAACTTCACCATGCGACCAAGACAGAATTTCTTCTGGGGAAGCAATAGAAATACGCAACGCATCAAATTGTTCCTTGGTTTCCAACTGTCCAAATATTTTTTGCAGAGTTTTTGCCATGTTTTTGTGCTCCTTTTATGTCACTAAAAGTGCTTGTGGCCGGCAGGCGTTTTTACACGCCTGTTGGCCCAGCCACTAATCATTTTTCTTTGTATTTAACGCCAAACCCAATCCACGCAATTCACGTACAAGCACGTTGAACGCTTCTGGGGTTCCCATCTGAATATCGTTGTTACCGGAAATAATTGCTTCGTACATTTTATTTCTTCCAACGATATCGTCAGATTTAACCGTCAACATTTCGCGCAACAGATGTGCGGCACCGTGTGCTTCCAATGCCCAAACTTCCATTTCTCCAAGTCTCTGACCACCCATGTGTGCTTTACCAGACAAAGGTTGTTGTGTGACCAAAGAGTAATTACCGATTGAACGAGCATGAATCTTTTCATCAACCAAGTGATGCAATTTCATCATGTACATTACACCGACAGTAACTGGACGGGCAAATTTTTCACCTGTGACACCATCATACAATGTGAATTGACCTGATTCTGGTAATCCAGCCAAATTCAACATCTGTTTGATTTCTTCAGGTGTTGCACCATCAAATGTAGGTGTTGCCATTGGAACACCGTCTTTCAACAATGCGGCCTGGGCACGGACATCTGTATCAGTCATTTTTTCTAATTTTTCTGCAACAGATTTACCATAGATTTTGCCCATGATTTTACGCAAATCGTCTGTGACAGCGCGTTTTTGTTTTATTTCTTCAAGTTTTTCGCCGATTTGTTTACCTAATTCTCTGGCAGCCATACCAAGGTGAGTTTCAAATATCTGACCGATATTCATACGGCTTGGCACACCCAATGGGTTCAACACGATATCAACAGGTGTTCCATCTTCCATGTGTGGCATATCTTCAATAGGCACAACACGAGATACAATACCCTTGTTTCCGTGACGTCCAGCCATCTTATCACCAGGTTGCAATTTCATTTTGTGTGCGATATAAACCTTAACTTCTTTCAAGACACCTGCACCCAAAGTGTTGCTTTCTGTTGCCTTTGTGATTTCAGCATCAGCACGATCATTTAATTCTTTCAGTTTCAATTTCTGTTGTTCAGACAATTCGTCCAATTTTGCCTGGATTTCTTTGTCAGAAACAATCATGTTCTTCATATCAGATGGTCTGATTGCTTCGAACACTTCGGCATTCAATTTTTTACCGATAAATGGTTTCAAAGAACCCATAGCGCCTTTTGAACCAGAAATTGTTGCGTTTTCAGCCAATTGGAACACTTGATCTGCAAAACCTCTCTCAATAATATCCGTTTCTTCTTTGCGGTCTTTATTGATTTTTTCAATTTTTTGCAATTCAATCATTTGTGTTCTGTCGTCTTTCTTGTATCCATGACGGGTCAAAACGTTAACACCGATAACAGTTCCTTCTTCGTTTGGACCAACCTTCAATGATGAATCTTTTACGTTTGATGCTTTGTCACCAAAGATGTTACGCAACAAAGATTCTTCTGAAGTCATCAAAGTTTCTGATTTTGGAGAAACACGACCGACCAAAATATCGCCTTGTTTTACACGTGCGCCAACATAAATGATACCTGATTCGTCCAAATTCTTAAGTGCTTCTTCACCAACATTTGGAATATCACGAGTGAAACTTTCAGGTCCCAATTGTGTATCACGCAATTTAATTTCTTTTTCTACAATCTTGATAGATGTAAATGCGTCCTGACGAGAAATACGTTCAGAAATCACGATAGCGTCTTCATAGTTATAACCACGCCATGGCACAAATGCAACCAATACGTTGCGACCCAATGCCAATTCACCGTAGTTCATAGAAGAACCATCAGCAATAATATCGCCAGCGGAAATTCTGTCGCCAACATGAACCAAAGGTTTTTGATGAACCAATGTTTCACCGTTTGAACGTTCGAATTTTTCCAAATTATAAATATCTACACCTGTTACAACATTGCGAGAATTCATACATTTAACAACGATACGATTTGCATCAACAGATTCAACAACACCAGAATGTTTTGCAACCTTACCAGTGCGGGAATCACGTGCAACTTCGCGTTCAATACCTGTACCGACCAATGGTGCTTCTACACGCATTAATGGGACACCCTGACGTTGCATGTTAGAACCCATCAAAGCACGGTTAGCGTCGTCGTTAGCCACAAATGGAATCAAACCAGTTGCAATAGATACAACCTGACGTGGTGCCACGTCGATTAAATCGATTTCATCTTTTGCCACCATTGTAAATTCACCATTTACACGTGCTGTGACCATATCTGTTGCTAATTCACCCTTTGATGTTGTTGGGGTGTTACCCTGGGCAATTTTATGACCGTTTTCTTCATCAGCAGTCAAATATACCATTTTGTCAGTAATTTTGCCGTTTTTCACTTCATAGTAAGGTGTTTCAATAAATCCGTATGGATTCACACGTGCGTATGAAGACAAGTGTGAAATCAAACCAATGTTTGCACCTTCTGGTGTGTGAATAGGACATAATCTACCATAGTGTGTTGGATGAACGTCTCGGACGTCGATACCAGCACGTTCGCGGTTCAATCCACCAGGACCCAATGCGGAAATAAGACGTTTATGTTCAACTTCTGCCAATGGGTTATAAGAATCCATAAATTGAGATAATTGAGATGTTCCCAAGAATTCAGAAACCAATGACATCAAAGGTTTTGCATTTATAACATCTTGTGGTTGCATTGTAGCGATGTTTGGTGATGTTAAATTTTCACGAACTGCTCTTTCAATACGGGCCATACCTGTACGGAAAGTTTGTTCAAACAATTCACCAACAGCACGAACACGACGGTTAGACAAATTATCAATATCATCAATTACATCTTTGTGATCAATGATGTTTGTCAATGTCTTTAACACTGCCAAGAAATCAGATTTTGACAATGTGCGTTCATCTTCTGGTTTTTTACCGGAATCAATATGTAAACGTTTGTTCATCTTGAAACGACCAACCGCAGACAAATCATAGTATGCTGGGTCAAAACCTTGACGCAAGAACATATTGATTGCTGCTTCTAATGTTGTGCGTTCACCTTGACGAATCAAATCGTAAATTGCGAACAATGCTTCTTCACGGTTAGAAGTTTTATCTGCGACCAATGTATTACAGATATGGGCAGTAATTGTTGTGTTATCAATTGAAACCAAAGAGATGTTTTTAACACCCAATGCTTCAATTTTAGCAACCATATCTTCTGTAATTCTTGAACCTTCTTGGATAACTTCTTCACCAAGTGTCAAAGCACTGAATAAATATTCATCAATCAAAGATGATGTTTCAATACCGAATGTTTTTGATGTCGCTTTGATTTTTTCAAGGCGTCTAGCATTCAAACGATCACCTTTAGATGCTAAAACTTTTTTGTCTTTTGGATTAAAGATATCATAATTCAAACGATATCCATTCAACCCATCAAAAACAGAAAGGTCACCAACCCACAATTTACCATCAAATGTCAAAGAAATCTTTTTGTAGAAATTTTCCAAAATTTCTTCTGAAGACATACCATTGATTGTTGTCTTGTGTGGATCTGCGGCAAATTTCTTTTCGTCTTCCTTAGAAGGCAAGCAACGCAACAAAGTTGTTGCAGGTGCTTTACGTCTGCGGTCTATACGAACATTGATGATGCCTTTAGATTCTTCAAAATCAATCCATGAACCATGTTCTGGAATAATACGGCCTGTATATTCCTTGTTTCCAGATGCTTTTGATTCTTTTGTTGTATCAAATACCACACCTTGGGTTCTGTGCATCTGAGATACGACGACACGTTCAACACCATTGGCGATAAAACTGCCGCGTTCCGTCATCAAAGGAACATCACCCATAAATATTTCTTGTTCTTTGATATCGCGCAAAGTTTTCTTTCCATCTTCTGCGATATCCCACAAAATCAATCTCAGCTTCAATTTCAGTTTGCTGGAATAAGTCATATTACGCAACATGCATTCTTGCACATTATACACTGGTTTATCCAATGTATATTCAATAAATTCCAAATCCGCATTTCCGGCATAATCTTTAATTGGGAAAGTAGAACTGAAAACATTTTGCAACCCAATGTTTTTTCTGTCTTTTGGGTCAACATCTGCCTGCAAGAAATCTTTGTAAGAATTATACTGAATTTCAACCAAATCAGGAAGCGGAGTTTGCAAAAAACTTTTACCAAAAGATTTTCTAAGTTTCTGGATAACTGCCATTTTCTGAATCCTTTTATTTTTTCTCTTCTGTGTTTTGCAAACGAAAAAAGTTTTAACAACCTTTTTACGCCTGTGTGCCCGCCAAAGATTTTTACATCCTCAGCGGGCGGCGAAAATTGCATTTCTGCAATCAATTTTTTGTTGGAATCTTGCGATTCCTAAAAAATAGAAATTATTTCATTTCTACTTTTGCACCAGCTGCTTCCAATGTAGCTTTCATTTTTTCAGCTTCATCTTTTGCAACTGCTTCTTTAACAGCCTTAGGTGCAGATTCAACCAAAGCTTTTGCTTCGCCTAAACCCAAACCTGTGATGTCTTTAACAGCTTTGATAACAGCCAATTTGTTTGCACCGGCATCTGCCAAGATAACATCAAATTCTGTTTTTTCTTCAGCTGCAGCACCAGCAGCAGGACCAGCAGCAACTGCAACAGCAGCAGCAGCGCTTACACCCCATGTTTCTTCCAATGCTTTTGATAATTCAACTGCTTCTTGAACAGTCAATTTTGACAATTCTTCAACTAATTTTTGAATATCTGCCATTTTAATACTCCTTGTGAGTTTTTTAATTTTGTTTTTTTCCATATTCTGCTGAAACACGTGCTAAACGTGATGCTGGTTCTACCAAGATACGTGCGATAGTAGAACGGATTTCCAACAGGGATGGAAGCTTGGATAATTGCACAATACCGTCTTTATCAAGAAGGTCTGCATCCATTTTACCACCAACGATGGTCAAATTTTGATGTTCATCAGCAAATTTTGCCAATACTTTTGTAACAGCCAAAGCGTCTGTTGCAACAGCAACAGCAGTTGGATGTTTCATCAAATCAGATACAGGTGCGAAATTAGTATCTTTCAATGCTAATTTCATCAAACGGTTTTTAACAACTTTGAAAACGGAAACCAATGGACGTAATTCATTACGCAAAGCTTCCATTTCTTTAACTGTCAAACCATGGTTTTCAATAACGAAAACACCGTCTGCTTCTTTCAAGGACGACTGCAACGCTGAAATCAAATCTGATTTTTCTTCGCGTCTCATCTTTCTATATCCTTTTAAGCTTTTGTTATACTTTCCACTGTGGTTTCCCACTGGTGGGGCTTTTGTTCCTGCCCCAAAGAATTTTTCTTTGTCTATGATGGAAATTAAGTGATTACCACACCATCAGTCTTGGACAGAAATCTTGTTTATGGTGGGTTGCCCCACCATATATTATTTTACTTCAACTTTCAGACCTGGGCCCTGAGTTGTAGCAACACTGCAACCCAAGATATATTGACCCTTGGCAGATGCAGGTTTAACTTTTTTCAATTGGTCAATCAAAGCGTTTGCATTTTCAACCAATTTGTCTGTGGCAAAAGACATTTTACCAATACCAGCATGGATAATACCTTTCTTTTCAGCACGGTATTCAATTTGTCCTGCTTTTGCACTGGCAATTGCTTCTGCTACGTTATTTGTAACAGTACCCAATTTTGGGTTAGGCATTAAACCTTTTGGTCCCAAAACGCGAGCAACTTTTGACATCTTTGGCATCATATCAGGTGTTGCAATAACACGATCAAAATCCAAAAATCCGTTGGCTACTTTGTCAATCAATTCTTCGCCACCGATAACGTCAGCGCCTGCTTTTTTAGCGTCTTCTTGGGAATTTACAGTAAATACTGCAACGCGAACTGATTTACCTGTACCGTTTGGCAAAGACAACATTCCACGAATGTTTTGGTCAGCTTTTGTTACATCAATACCCAATTTGATAGCAATTTCTAAACTTTCGTCAAATTTAGAAGAGCAAAAACCACGCAAAGTTTCAATTGCTTCATCCAAAGCATAAACTTTTTTTGCATCCAATGTGGACCAAGTTTGTTTTCTTTTTGTAACTTTCATATCTTAGTCCCCCACTTTTACGCCCATAGAACGGCATTGACCAGCAACGATATTCATTGCAGATTCAACAGTTGCACAATTCAAGTCAGGCATTTTTGCTTTTGCGATTTCTTCAATTTGAGCTTTAGAAATAATGCCTACAAAATCACGGCCTGGTTTATGAGAACCAATTTTCAAGCCCAATGCTTTTTTAATATAATATGACACAGGTGGCAATTTCATAATGAATTCGAAAGTGCGATCTGTATAAACAGTGATTATGCAAGGAATTGGCATTCCTGGTTCTTTATCAGCTGTCTTGTCATTAAATTGTTTGCAGAATTCTGCGATGTTTACACCAGCAGCACCCAAAGCCGGTCCAATAGGAGGCGCAGGATTTGCTTGTTTTGCAGGGACTACTAATTTAACAATCCCTTTCAGTTCTTTTTTTGCCATTTTTTCACTCCGTTTGTTTTAGATGTTTTCACATCTGGTTAGTGTTGTGGTGCGATATGGCGTATCTACCACATTTTTTTAGTTGTTTTGCAACTAAACTCTTTCTACTTGCGCGAAATCTAAATCAACACTTGTTTCGCGGTCAAATACTAAAATTGTCACAGTCATTTTTTGTTTTACATTATCAACCTTGGACGCGACACCATTGAAACTTGCAAAAGGTCCGTCTATAACATGAACTTCTTGACCTTCTTCATAAACAGTATCTTCTGTCACAACAGAACCTTCTTCTACCTGTTTCAATAAACGACGGGCTTCTGCTTCTTTCATAGCGATAGGTCTTGACTGATTTTTAACCTTTTGACCCAGGAACATAACAACCTGAGGCATTAATTTTACCAAAGAAAATGTTTCATTATTCATAACCATTTGAACAACGATATATCCAGGGAAGAATTTCTTTTCTGTTTTGACACGTTTTCCCGCTTTTACTTCGGAAACTTCACGTGTTGGGACCAAAATTTCCCCAAAGAAAGCATTTAATTTACGTTTATCAATTTGTTCGCGCAATTCACGTGCAACTTTATCTTCGCAACCCGTGTGAACATTTACGACAAACCACTGCATCTGTTCTTCCATAACACATTCCTTTGTAATTTTTTAGAAAATCCATCCAACCAGCGCATTCAAAATACCATCAACACAGAAAAAGAACAACGCCGCAATACCAGAAAAAACCAATATTTGGACAGTTGTTTTGAACACAGTTTCACGTGTTGGCCAAACAATTTTGAACCATTCTGAACGTACTGATTTAATAAATTCTATTACTTTTTTCATAAAATTTCCTAATTTTCTTTATATTTATCAGCATTTTTTTGGCAGGGGCTGAAGGAATCGAACCCTCATCCGCGGTTTTGGAGACCGATATTCTACCGTTGAACTAAGCCCCTAAAATACTCACTTTTTAATCTGTTCCCATAACCATACCCCAGCATTTCTGCCATTTTATACTGATAATCGGTGAAAGCATAGCACACCCATATTAAAAATCAAGCGAAAATATTATAATCTTTTTTTGTTTTTTTCGCAAGAAGAAAAGCACCACCGTTTTTTTATAAAAAGCATCACATATTATAAAAAGGTAAATATTTTGTTATTTTTTACTTGCACTATCTTATCAAAATTGTCTAGAATCAACATACATAATGTAGGGGATTATTTTGGCAAAGGTCGTTGAACCACCTATTTTGTTATCCAGAATGCTGACGTTCGTGCTTGCAACGTCCATTGTTGTTTTGGGCGCATTGATGATTACTTTGGCAAAAATGATTCCACTTGAACGGCCAGAGGTTTTCTTTTTATTCACCCCTACCCGCGCAACAAATGTTGTTATCGAACCAATGACCCCTGACGCAACCAACGAATTTACCGTTGAAACATACAAAGAAGGTTTTATCCGTCAATATATCATTGCACGAAACACTTTGGGAATTGGTCGCGATGCAATTATGACACGAAACAATTGGGATAAAATTGTAAGACCTTGGTCTGATAAAAAGGTTTTGGAAGAATTTACCCAAACAAACCTTTATAAACAATACCGTCTTAACGATTTCTTGCCAACCATATCATGTGCTGTAAATTTCCAACAGGTAAATAATGACCTGCCGATATTAAAAACAGATGATAATAATGATATATATGAGGTAAAATTCACCTGGGTTTGCAAAAATGAAAATATTGGTGGACAGACCACCCAAAAAAATTATAAGATACGAATAAGGATACAATCTGATTTGGATAAAAAACTGTCTGGATTGGTAAATCAACTTGAAAAAATGCGCGATAATCCGCTGGGAATACAAGTTGTTGAATACACAGTCAAAGGTGGTGCAGATCCATTAAATTCAGATGTGGAATCTTGGTAAAGATTTGAAAGGTAAGGATTATAAAAGATGACTTTTATAAAAATATGTAAATTAAATATATCATTACTTGCAATTATTTGCTGTGCTTTTAATGCGAATGCCGCGGTGCAAACTGCATGGGATAATCCAAATGCAAATATGGCGGCGGGGTCCAGTCAACCTGGTTATGCAAACCTGGCATGGAGTACTGGTACCGTATTACCATTAAAAACACGCGCGGGAATGGCAACATTGGTCACATTGCCAGCGGGCGAAAAAATTGCAGACGTTGTTGTTGGTAACGAAGGATTATTTACCATTGATGCAGAACCTGGTTCCCAGGCAATGTACATAACACCTGCATCTGGCAATAATGGTAATGACACAAATATGATTGTAACCGGACAATCTGGTAATAAATACATATTCTATTTACGTGCCTATCCTATCAATTCAAGTGAAATTTCTTATTCCCAGGTTGATATAACATTGGGTAATGGTGGCGCGATTGCTGGTACAGCAAATGCCGCACCAACACCTGCTGCAATGGGTTCTATATTCAAGAAAAAATCAAAATCAAGTTCTGTTATTGGTGTTGATGGCGAAGATTATGGTTGGATAAAAACAATGAAAATCGACCCGTCTGAATTCCGTTTTGATTTAGATATATTTGTTCCAAACCCAGACGATTATGTTATCGCACCTGAACGTGTATGGCGCGACAGAATATTCACATACATTGATTTCGGTGACAAAGTTATTTCTATGACACAACGTCCGGTTGTTTCATTATTAGTAGAAGGTGGCGAAAGCCCTGTTGGTTTCCGCACAGACGGTGAAGATGGTCGTTTATTGATTGTAGAAGCAGTTGGTGACATGGTATTGCGCAGTGGTCAAAGAATTGTTTGTATCAAAAAACGTGAAAAACCATTCTTGATTGCAGATACAGCGTCTGTGATGGCTTTGGCAGAGGCAAATGTTGCACAATCCATGATGTCAAATCAATCATTTAATAATGTTGCGTATATGAATGAACAATATGCAATGGACGCATCTGTAAATAATTATACAACAACACCTATGTATATGAATAACCAACAAATTGGTTATAACCCTGCACCAGTCAGCACGGGCGGTGGTGTTGTTATGATGCCAACAGAACGTGTAACAGCGGGTTCTTATTTGCCACAAACAAACATACCACTTATTACAAGCAACCAAACAGGCGTTGCAATTGAATTGAAATCTGACACTTCGGTCAAGGCATTGAATGATTACTGGACAGATTTGTTGGCTAAATTCAGTGGTGATGATGGCGTTGGTTTATTGACACCATATAAAAACAGCGTATTCTTTGCTGTTGACGAACATGGTGTTGGTGATTTGGGTGCATCATCTGCAACCGCACGTTTATATCGTTTAAGAATTGGCCCATTGGCTGATATAGATACAGCACAAAAATTGTGTGACCAATTATTGAAATTCAGCGGTGCAAGTTGTCACGTGGTAAGAATACAGTAAAAGATGAAAAACATTAAACAACAGATTTTAGATTTTCGTTCTTCAACACCAAAATATTTACAATGGTTGTTGTTGGGTGCTGCTTTTGTTGTGGTTATTATATTACTGACATTGGTAATAGGAAAAAAATCAAACAAAACAAATGTTTCAGATGCAAACCAACAAATAACATTTGATATTGAACCAAAATCCATAGAATTCAATGATATATTGGTTGATTCAACCGATAACAAAACATTGAATGTTTCTGTGAATGCACCTGTTGTTGTTCAAGATGTAAAAATTTTATCAGAAGACGGTCTTGAAATTTCAGATTTTACAACTACAAATGATTGTGCAGATTTAACAGAATCTTGCATTATAAATATCATATACAAACCAAAATCTGTTCAGAAAACTGCGAAAGCAAAACTTACTGTAACATGGCACACCGAAGACCAGGTTGATATTTCACAAACTGAAACTGTTTCTGTTTCTTATTCTGCAAAAAAGAAAGAAGAACCACAACCAGAAATTGTTCCAGAACCAGTTATTGAACCGGAACCAGTTGTTGAACCGGCCCCAGAACCAGTTGTTGAACCAGAACCAGTTGTTGAACTGGAACCAGAACCTGTCATAGAACCAGTGAAAGAAAAAATAGAAGATGCGATTACATCAATTGCACCATCTAATGTATTCACATCTGAACCAGAACCTGAATTTGTTTTGCCACCTGAAAAATGTTCAGAATTCGCAATTGCTGGTTATGATGCATCTGGGAAACAAATCGGTTGGATTAAACCAGAACGTGGTGCAAATTATTTTCACCCATTTTCTGACAAAGATTGTTCAACCCCAACGGGTAAATATGATATTGCAACCGGTATAATCACATCATTGGAAGACGGTTCTAAAATTGGAACAGATGCAGACCATATCGGTTTTCGTGGTGTAAAAAACAGAAATGTAAAAATGCCTTCTTTGTCATCACCAAAATCATCTGCTACAATTGCATCAGACGGAACATTTGAAAACGCAGTATGGGATGCAGAAGGTGGTGCCCAAACAAACGGTATGCATCGTTTCTCAAATCAAGATTCTGCCCTTGCCAGCAACTATGAAAAATGGCAGAAAAAATATGACAAAAAAGCATTATTAGGTTCTGCAACAGGAACAGAATCTGTTATATCTTCTCGTCCATACGACAGAACATTTATATTGCGTCAATTCAAACCAATTCCTGCAACTATTGTTTCAGAAGTTCGCGCAGACCCAAGTGTTTATGGTTGTGATAAATCAGGAAATTGTGATCAAGGAAAAAATTATAGTATCCCTGTTCGTGCAACGGTTGACCGAAATGTTTATTCAGATGATGGCCGCACAATTATTATTCCAACGGGAACTTTGTTGATGGGTTATCTTGATGGTGATTTGCCGGGTCCATATCAAACATACGGTCGTATGAATATTAAATGGTACCAATTTATCAGACCAGATGGTGTTGAATTTAATTTTGGAGAAGGTCAAGATCCTTATTCTGGCGATGCCCAGGGTCGTATGGGTGTTCCGGGTCACGGCAGTACCGATTATGTTGAACAAATGGTTATGCCAATATTGACCGCAATGGTTCCAGCCGCCGTCAATATGATTGCACCTATTGCAGATACAGTTGTAAATCAAATTGATTTGGATAATAACACTATTGTTCAATCGGGAACAATGCGTTCATCTGAAATGGCAAAACAAGAATTGATAAGCACTTGGAACAAGGTTGCACAAAAATTATTGGTTGATGCGTTGGATAACACAACACCACCATTTTCAATTGCTGCTGGTACACGTATCAATGTATTTTCACCGGTGGATTTGATTGCAACATGTGGTGACAAAGAAGGCGACAACAGAAAATGTGCATTTGTTGCATATAATGATGAAAACAAACGTCGTCAATGGAAAACATTAAATCAAGTAAAAATGAATCCAAACGATTCTTCTTGGATTGGTCAGGTTCGTTCATTTGATGTTGAAAAATATTGTACAGAACCAGATAAAAATGGAAAAAGAACCGTTGGTTCTAACTGGCAAGAATCTGGTCTTGATTACAGAACAATATTAGCATATTGCGAAGCGCAAACATATCAAGCGATAAATAACAAAAAGAACGAAGTTTTCAGTGCTCAAACACAACAACAATTTGCTAACAAATACGGCGCTAATAACGACAGCAGGTCCGACGAACAATTAAAGGCATATAACGAAGACATCTTGGGTTTGACCTATGATGACGACGGTTTAATTGTTGATCCATTTGCAGATATTGAATCTAATACACCTGGTATAGAAGAAACAATTACTTGTGATGATGGTTCTGCACCTGATGCAAATGGTTGCTGTGCGGGTGAAACATACACAGACATGGGTGAAGAAGGATTTAATTGTTGCCCAGATGCCGGCGGCGATTGTTTTCCACCGATAAAATAAAAACACAGTGATTATGATGAAATAAAAAATCCACAAATGTGGATTTTTTTATTTTTAACGATTCGTTTTATAAAATTAAAAAATCGTTTACGAATCGGTTTTCCGATTCGTGTTTCTATTTACGGTTGTAGTATTTTACACCGTTCAATTTTTATTATACTTTTTTCGCATAAAAAAATGCAAAAAAATAACAAACAAAAAAAGGAGAACAAAATGACAAATTCAGTTATCGCTGAAAACACAAACACAACAGAAAAATTCCAAAACGCAGAACAATTATGGTTTTGGTTTTTGTACTGTAAATCTATGCAGAATAATTTCAGGGGACATCATTCTTCTGCAAAAAGACCGTGTGAGGTTCTGGATGTAGAAGTATTGATTACGAAATTATATCTGTCTGGAAAATTATCCGAAGCACAATTGGAAGTAATGAAAAAATTTGGTGATAAACGTCATGCGCCACGCCAATATGTTTTTTCAGAAAACAAATCTGCACACCTGTGGGAAACTGCGATGAAAACATTGGGCGAACACACATTACAGAAAGGTTGGACCATAGAATAATTATCGGTTCTGGTTTATTTACATAAATCAGAACCAAAAAAGAAAGGAATTGAAAATGACATATATTGCTTTTTCCATGTATTCACATAAATTGTCAGCGAAAATATTATGTAAAAAATTTAGACATTGTGCACCAATGATTAAAACAAAAGATAAATTTATTTTATACCAATTTGTTGAAAGAAATCATGTTGCAAAAATAGAATTATCACAACGCGATTTAAGAATATTGGCAAAACATGGTTGGGAATTTATTCAATACAACGCTAAATTTGCCCCACAACACGCAAAAGATGTAAAAACAATGTCATTAACCTGTGTTCAATTTACCAAGCGTGTATACGGCATAAAAAACATTTTTATACAGCGGCCCGATGATTTATATAAATATGCGAAAAAAAAAAAAAAAACGCCCAAACGGGCGTTTTTTTATATCGCGACGGAGTGAAATGATATGCCAATTGGTTTTGGATTAATAATTTATAAACATACTTTCATTATTGGTATAACCTACTTTCATTATTGGTATAACCAGGTTCTCCCCCGTGTGGGGAGTGGTTGCGAAAGCAACCGAGGGGGGTTGGACAAACCGGTCAACAGATAGGCTCTGCCTATGTCGTTTGTTGAGCCAACCCTCCCCTCCACTTCGTGGCTCTCCCCTCCCTCGGAGGGGAACCTAGTATCTGGAATAAAAAAACACCCCGTTGGAACGGGGTGCAAAGGAAAGGGAGAGATGCCCCTTTATCGGGACGGACACAACCCCGCCCCAATCTCGTTTTTGCCCTAGTCTGACAAATTGGTTTGTTCTGGTGCGCTGAAACGCCAACCACGGAATGTTTTACCTTTCTTGGTTGTGGCCTTAACTGGGGTGCGAACGTCACTTCCGTATGTTGCGGTGTTTTCATTGTTTTGACCGGCGGTCGCAGGGTCAACATCAGACCAATTAATGTTGATAACATTTGCTTCACACATGGCTGGACTTGATTCCACAGAACTAAGTAATGCAGCATGATACCCTTCATATTTAAAAGCTACAAAAATCACACAGCTACCACCACAATAAGATGCACACTCCGACGCATCAGAAGCACCTGCAGCGAACAACCACGAAGAGGACAAATTAATAGCATCACCATTAATTGGAGTATAGCTGTCCAAATGACAATAGCAATACTTAGCCCCTTCTTGCCCTGTTTCATCTACGAGAGATGAAAACTTTGTTGGATTACTCCACGTATTATTATTATTATCGCCAGGTGTTTTGCTACATATTCCATGTCCCTTTATCATCCCTTTATTATTTGCATAACTTAATACAAATGCTGATGGTTCTCCTGCTATCATTGTATTTGAAATGCCTTCGGTATGAGCATCATTACCTGCGCTATCATTTGCTGTAACACCGTTTAATTTTTCGCTTACTCCAATTAAACTGGTTAAATCTGGGGCCGTTACTGCTGCCTTGACATGCCATCCGTTTTCACATGCCGTTGGTTCGCATGTATCAACACCGCTACCGTAATAATCATTACCGCTGATTGCTGTTGCATGCGCGATTGCTGTTACTGAATCACCAACATTATTTATATCACACGCACGA
>CADBLE010000008.1 GCA_902795435.1 uncultured Pseudomonadota bacterium | reverse complement strand
TCGTGCGTTCAATAAAATGATTCGCATCAGCCACCAGAAATTAAATCTGGTTTGTGATATGGTTCGCGGCTTGCCAGTTGACCGTGCCGTTGATGTTTTAAAGTTTTCTAAAAAACGCGTTTCTGACGAAGTTTTGAAAACATTATTGTCTGCTGTTGCAAATGCAGAACACAATAAAAATTTACCTGTTGACACATTGTTTGTCAAAGAAATTTGGTGTGGCAAAGCATTGACAATGAAACGTATAATGGCAGGACCTCGTGGAAGTGCTCGTCCAATTTTGAAACCATTTTCTAATTTGACAATCGTTTTGGAAAGTGGCGCGGCTCCTGAAAAGAAAAATGCTAAAAAAGTAACAAAATAAAAGTGGAGTGAATAAAATGGGACAGAAAGTATCACCAATTTCATTACGCGAATTTATAAATAAAGTTACAGATTCTCGCTGGATTGCAGGTAAAAAAGATTATGCTGCATTATTGGCAGAAGACGTTAAAATCCGTAAATTCGTTGAAAAGAAATTAAAGAAAGAAAAAGCAGGCTTGGCCAAAGTCGTTATTGAACGTTTTGCTAAGAAAGTAGTAGTTACTATCCACACATCACGTCCAGGTATGATTATTGGTAAAGACGGTAAAGATATTGATGCATTGAGAAACGATATCAAAAAACTGGTTAAAAACGATCAAGTAGTTGTAAATATCTACGAAGTTCGTCGTCCAGATTTGAATGCTCAATTGGTTGCACAAAATATTGCACAACAAATTGAAGGTCGTGTATCTTTCAAACGTGCTATGAAAAAAGCAGTTCAAAACGCTCAAAAAGCAGGTGCTCAGGGTATCAAAGTAATGTGCTCTGGTCGTTTGAACGGTGCTGAAATTGCACGTAGCGAACAAATTCGTGAAGGACGCATTCCACTTCATACATTACGTGCAGATATTGACTATGCGTCAATTCAAGCAAAAACAACATACGGTGTTATCGGCGTTAAAGTTTGGATTTACACAGGTGATGTTGTAAACAGAGAAAAGCTGGCGTCTGAAATGGCGCGTCCGACTGAATATGCCGGCAGCAGCGAAAAGAAAAGCAAATAATTAAAATGTAAAGGTTTTAATCATGTTAATGCCAAATAAAACAAAATTTCGCAAACAGCACAAAGGTCGTATTCACGGGGCTGCCAAAGGTGGAAGTGAATTGGCTTTTGGTTCGTTTGGTCTGAAAGCAATGTCTCCTGAACGTGTAACTGCACGTCAGATAGAAGCCGCTCGTCGTGCCATCACAAGACACATGAGACGTATGGGTAAATTATGGATTCGTATTTTCCCAGATGTTCCAGTGACTGCAAAACCAGGTGGTGTTCGTATGGGTAAAGGTAAAGGTGCTGTTGAATACTGGATTTGCCGCGTTAAACCAGGCCGCATCATGTTCGAATTAGACGGTGTTAAACCAGAAATCGCATATGAAGCATTCGCTTTGGCTGCTGCAAAATTGCCAGTTAAAACAAAAATCGTAGAACGCAAAGTAAACTAATACAAGTGCAAAAGGTAGAAAAAATGGCAGAAAAGAAAGTAGCAAAAACAGCCGAAAAAGAAGCTTTGACAAAGGAAGCTTTGCAGAGCAAATTGGTTGATTTGAAAAAAGAACAAATGAATCAACGCTTTCAACTGGCTGCGGGTCAATTGCCAAAAACTCATGTTTTGCGTAAAACTCGCCGTGAAATTGCACGTGTAAAAACCAAGTTGAATGCTGCGAAATAACTAAAAATCTTTGACTTTTGATTTTTTTAGTGTAAAATCAAAAGCCGGAAACAAAAAATAAGGACAAAGTTATGCCAAGACGTATACTGCAAGGAACTGTAAAAAGTACAGCAAATGACAAAACTGTCGTTGTAGAAGTAGAACGCCGTTTTCGTCATCCATTGTATGGAAAGTTCGTGAAGCAGAATAAAAAATACAAGGCACACGATGAAAACAACGAATATAAAGTTGGTGAAATCGTTGCTATTGAAGAACACCGTCCTATCTCCAAGACAAAATCTTGGGTTGTAAAGGGTCGTGTTGGGGTCAGCAAAGACACATCTGTCAACGTTGACTAATTAACAAGGTGGGTTTTTTGAGGTCTTGAATTAAAATATTCAAGACAGTCGAAACCCGGTAACAAAGCAGTGGGGGATTGCCTCGCTTGCAGGATTGAGGAAAAAGTTATGATACAAAATGAAACAGTTATGACAGTTGCAGATAACTCTGGCGCACGTAAAGCTATGTGCATCAAAGTTTTAGGCGGTTCTCATCGTCGTTATGCAACAGTTGGCGATAAAATTGTTGTCGCTATTAAAGATGCCATTCCACGTGGCAAAGTACAAAAGGGAACTGTTCAACGTGCTATTATCGTTAGAACAAAATTCCCAGTTAAACGTCCAGATGGTTCTATCATCCGTTTTGATGATAATGCTGTTGTTTTAATCAACAAAAACAATTCAAAAACAATTTTGAACCAATTGGAACACGTATTTTTGGACCAATCGCACGTGAAGTTCGTCGTAAATATGACGTTCAGAAAATTGTGTCTTTGGCACCAGAAGTAATATAATACTTTTGACTAAACAAAAAGGCTAAGAAATGAAAATTAAGAAAGGCGACGAAGTCGTAGTTATTTCGGGAAAATATAAAGGCGTCAAAGGTAAAGTATTACAAGTACGTCCAACAGAATCCCGTGTAGTGGTTGAAGGTGTAAATCGTCATAAATGGCACATCAAACCAACACAAGAACAACCAGGTCACATTGTAGACCGCGAAGCACCAGTTCATGTATCCAATGTTGCTTTGATTGACCCAAAAACAAAGAAAGCAACACGTGCTGGATATAAAATGGAAGGCGACAAAAAAGTTCGCGTTTCCAAAAAATCTGGGGCAGAAATATAAACCAAATGATTCCGCTGTTACGGAATTAAAACGAAAAGGTAAAACAAATGCAAAGTAGATTGCGTGATATTTACGAAAAAAATATTGTTCCTGAATTGATTAAAGAATTCGGTTACAAAAACACATTTGCAGTTCCAAAATTGTCCAAAATCGTTTTGAATATGGGCGTAGGTGAAGCTGTATCTGATAAAAAGAAATTAGATTCTGCTGCTGCTGATTTGACAGCTATTGCAGCACAAAAATCTATCATTACACATGCAAAGAAATCAATTGCTACATATCGTTTACGCGAAGGTCAAGCAATTGGAACAAAAGTAACTTTGCGTGGTAAAAGAATGTATGATTTCTTGGATAAACTTATCACAGTGGCTTTGCCACGTGTAAAAGACTTCCGTGGATTGTCAAAATCTAAATTTGATGGTCGTGGAAATTATGCTTTCGGTATCAAAGAACATTTGATATTCCCAGAAATTTCTGTTGATAAAATTGATGCTATCCGTGGTATGGATATCGTTATTGTTACAACAGCAAAAACAGATGATGAAGCTCGTGCATTGCTGACAAAAATCGGCTTGCCATTGGTTTTGAAATAATATAAGGAATAAAAGATGGCTAAATTAGCGTTGATAAACAAACAAAAAAGACGTGAAAAATTGGTCGCGCAATATGCAAAAAAACGCGAAACAATTAAAGCAAAGATGTCCGTAAATGCAACACCAGAAGAACGTATGGATGCCATGAAAAAATTGGCAAAGTTGCCACGCAACGCAAATCCAACACGTTTGCATAATCGTTGCTCTGTCACAGGACGTGCACGTGGATTCTCACGTATGTTCGGTCTGTGCCGTCAACAAGTTCGCACTATGGCATCAGAAGGAAAATTACCAGGTGTTCGCAAGTCCAGTTGGTAATCTTAAAAATAACAAGCAAGCTGTGGACAATGCAGCCCAAGCGTAGAAATGAAAGTTTCTGCAAAACAAGGAGTAAAATATGTCACTTTCTCATCCAATCGGAGATATGATTACCCGCATCCGCAATGGTCAAAATGCAGGTAAAGAATTCGTCACCGTTCCAAACAGCAAATTACGTGCTGCGGTATTGGCGGTTTTGAAAGACGAAGGTTTCATAACAGATTTTCGCAAAGAACAAATAGATGAAAAACGCGCAAATTTGGTTATTGAATTGAAATACGTTAATGGTAATGGTGCAATCCAAGAAATCACAACTGTTTCTAAACCGGGACGTCGTGTATATTCTGGCTGTGCAAAAATGCCACGCGTTTTGAACGGTTTGGGTATAGCAATTGTATCCACACCAAATGGTGTTATGACAGATCACAAAGCACGCTTGATGAATGTCGGCGGTGAAGTATTGTGCAAAGTTATCTAATAAAAGGAAATCGTTATGTCTCGTGCAGGAAAATATCCAGTAGAAATTTTAAATGGCGTATCGGTTGAATTAACAGATAAAGCCGTAGTTGTTAAAGGTCCAAAAGGCGAAATGAAAGTTTCTTTGGAAACTAAAAACGCTAACTTGGTAGATGTTAAAGTTGAAGACGGTCATGTTGTCGTCACTCCAAAAGATGCAGAAGATAAAGCATCTCGCGCTATGTGGGGAACAATGACACGTAATATCAAAGCCGCTGTTAAAGGTGTTGCAGAAGGTTTCTCAAAAGCCATGTATATGAAAGGTGTTGGTTATAAAGCATCTGTAAAAGGCAATATCTTTACATTAGTTGTTGGTTTTTCTCATGATGTTGTTATGGAAATCCCAGCTGGCTTGACAGTTACAATGGGTGAAACACCAACAGAATTCACAATTTCTGGTATAGACAAGAATTTGTTGGGACAATTTGCTGACAAGATTCACAAAATCCGTAAAGCAGACCCATATAAAGGTAAAGGTATCTTCTATAAAGACGAATATGTCCGTCGTAAAGAAGGCAAGAAGAAATAATAAAACAATATAATTTCCGCTGTTACGGGAATTTGAAAAAAGGAAAAATAAAATGTTAAGACATTTATCTTCTGATGAAAGACGTACATTGGCAAATCGCGGTGCGTTGAAAAGAAAAAATCCTGGCAAAATCCGTTTGTCAGTATTTAGATCTGCTCGTCATATTGAAATTCAAGCAATTGACGATGTAAAAGGACACACATTGTGTGCAGCATCTTCTAAGGAAAAAGATTTTAAAGGCAAAGGTTGGAATATCGCTGGTGCTGAAATGGTTGGCAAATTGTTTGCTGAACGTGCAGTAAAAGCAGGTATCAAAGACAATTGTTATTTTGATCGTGGTCGTTATTTATATCATGGCCGTGTAAAAGCCTTGGGTGACGCAATCCGCGCAAATGGAATCAATATCTAATATTAGGAGCAAAATACAATGGCACGTTATGATGAAAAAAAATTACAAGCAGATAATTTGGTAGATAAATTAGTTTCTATCAATCGTGTTTCCAAAACAGTGAAGGGTGGACGTAATATGTCTTTCTCTGCATTGGTTGTAGTTGGAGACAAATCTGGTTTGGTTGGATTTGGTAAAGGTAAAGCATTGGAAGTACAAGCAGCCGTCCAAAAAGCAACAAAAGCAGCAAAAGCAAAAATGATTCGTGTTCCTTTGAAAGAAGGTCGCACATTACATCATGATATTTCTGCTAAATATGGTGCAAGTAAATTGGTGGTTCGCAGTGCTGTTCCAGGTACTGGTATTATCGCTGGTGGTGCTTTGCGTGCAGTATTTGAATGCTTGGGTGTACAAGACGTTGTTGTTAAATCACAAGGTTCTAACAATCCAAACAATATGATTCGTGCTGCATTCTTGGCTTTTGCAAAGATGAATTCTCCAAAAACTGTTGCTGCACGTCGTGGCAAAACAGTTTCTGAAATCATCGCTGGTCGTGATGGTAAAAAACCAGAAGCACAAGAAGAAGCAAAATAATTAAAATAAACCGAGTGCATAATCTTGAATTATGTGCGACAAAGACTATATCATAGTCATAGGACAAAAAGGAAAATAAAATGAAATTAAATGCATTGATGGATAATTTGGGTGCACGTAAAGATGTTAAACGCGTTGGTCGTGGTATGGCTTCCGGTTATGGTAAAACATCTGGTCGTGGTAACAAAGGTCAAAAATCACGTTCTGGTTCACGCAAACAGGCAACATTCCAAGGTGGACAAATGCCAATTTTGCGTCGTTTCCCAAAATTTGGTTTTAACAATCCTTTCCACAAAGAATATGCAACAATCAATTTGGGCGATATTGAAAGATTTATCGCTGCTGGTAAAATTGATGCTAAGAAAGAAATCACATTGGATTCTTTGTTTGATGCAAAAATTTTGAATCGTAAATTAGATGGTTTGAAAGTTTTGGCAAAAGGCGAAATCAAATCTGCTGTTAAAATTATTGCTGACAAATGGTCAAAATCTGCAGAAGCAGCAATTGTAAAAGCAGGTGGTTCAATCCAATCTAAATAATCAAATATTTAACAATACACCCACGGTTTATCCGTTGGGTGTATAAAATTAAAGATTAAAACGCATGAAATTTCTGAAAAATATTTTTAGCAATTTAACAGATTTACAAAAACGTATCTTGTTCACATTGGGTGCGTTGATTGTTTATCGTGTTGGTTCTTTCATTCCATTACCAGGTGTAAATGCAAGTGCTGTTTTGCATTTGTTTGATGGCGGAATGATGGGAATGTTTGATATGTTTTCGGGTGGTTCTTTGTCCCGTATGTCAGTGTTGGCTTTGAATATTTTTCCATACATTTCAGCATCAATCGTTATACAGTTATTGACAGCGACAAGCAAATCTTTGACAGATTTAAGAAAAGAGGGCGAATCTGGCCGTATCAAAATCAACCAATACACACGTTATTTAGCGGTTGTTTTGGCGATTGTTCAGGGTTGGGCCGTTGTTCGTGGTCTTGAATCTATGGCACCGGTGAATGGTATGTCTGCCGTTGCGAATCCTGGATTTGCGTTTGAATTATCTGCAATTGTAGCATTGGTTGGTGGTACCGTATTTATCATGTGGTTGGCAGAACAAGTCACCGCACGTGGTATTGGCCAGGGTGCATCACTTTTGATTTTTGCAGGTATTATCGCTGATGTTCCTGTTGGCATTGGTAAATTATTATCTTTGGCCAAAGATGGTGGTATGTCACCAGCAATGATTGCATTGGTATTGGGTTTTGTAATTGGTATCATTGCATTGATTGCATTTATGGAACAGGCACAACGTCGTATTCAAATCTTGTATCCACGCCAGGCAATGGCAAACGGTGTTATGAATACCAGTGCATCTTATTTACCAATCAAAGTAAATATGTCTGGTGTTATGGGACCTGTGTTTGCTGCATCTATCATGATGTTGCCTGCATTTATCCAAAGATTTGTACAGAGTGAAAATTTGACTGTTCAATATATGTTGGGATTCTTTACATACGGAACATGGTCATATATGATATTGTATACAATATTGATTGCGTTCTTTGCGTATTTCCAAACAGCAGTTGTATTCAATTCCGAAGAAACCAGCACAAATCTGAAAAATGCGGGTGGATATATTCCTGGGGTTCGTCCTGGTGAACAAACCATGAAATATTTAGATGGTGTTGTATCCAGAACAACTGCGATTGGCGTTATATATTTGATAGTAGTTTGTGTTTTACCAATTATATTAAATACACATGGTGGAATGCCGGTGGTAATTGGTGGAACCAGTGTTTTAATCGTCGCCGGTGTTGTATTGGACACAATGAACCAGGTAAAATCTTATTTGGTTGAAAAACAATACAGTGGCGTTGTAAAAACACAAAAGAAGGGTCGTTTCCGCAACTAGAACGGGAACCAAGTTAAACAAGATTTGATTTTTTGTTTGTCGGGTATATAATAATGGCGAACAAGAAATCATGGTGCATTTGAAAAACGTGTGGATTTCAGATGTGCGATAAACGGATGGCAACATCCAAATAAAATAACAAAAAAAGGAAAATAAAAGATGGCACGTATAGCAGGTGTTAACATTCCTATGGAAAAACGCATTGAAATTGCGTTGCAATACATTCATGGTATTGGTCCGGCTAAATCAGCACAGATTTGTTCTGCATTGAAATTGAAAGACGGTCTGCGTGCAAAAGATTTAACAGACGAGGATGTTATCAAAATTTCAAATTACATTGAACAAAATTTCAAAGTAGAAGGTGATGTTCGTCGCGAAGTTGCAATGAATATTAAACGTTTGCAAGATTTGAAAACATATCGCGGAATTCGTCACCGTAATCGTTTACCAGTTCGTGGTCAACGCACACAAACTAACGCCCGCACTCGCAAGGGTAAACGCGTAGTTGTTGCAGGTTCTGCGACCAAGGGTAAATAAAGTTTAATTGGGTAGAGATTAACACTATAGTTAATTGAAGACATCTAAATAAGGAAAACACAAATGGCAGTTACAAAATCAAAAAAGAAAGTAGTTAAAAAAGTATCACATGGGATTGCTCATGTTGTTGCTACAAATAATAATACACGTATTACAATCACAGACCAAAGCGGTGCAGTTTTAACATGGGCAACCGCAGGGGCTAATAATTTCAAAGGTGCAAAAAAATCAACACCATACGCCGCAACAGTTGTTGCAGATGCAGTTGGTAAAAAAGTTGCTGAAATGGGTATGAAAACAGTTGATGTTTTGATGCGCGGTATTGGCCAGGGTCGTGAATCTGCTGTTCGTGGATTAGCAAACGCAGGATTGATTGTTCAATCTATTACAGACACAACACGTATTCCACACAACGGGTGCCGTCCAAAGAAAGTACGTCGTGTTTAATAAAAATGATGAATATAAAATACCACCCATTTGGGTGGTATTTTTTTATAAAAAATTCGTAAAAATTTTATAAAATATCTTGACCGAGTGATATGTTTTTTTTACACTATTAATTACATAAAAGGAAAGGTTCTTTTGCAAATAAAAAAATCATTAAGATTTTTGCTGATTTCTCTGTGCATTATGTCTGTGCATAATGTTGTTTTATCAGATGATGATTGGGCATCAGTTGCAGAAGACTGTTATGGTTATTATGATAGTTCTCAGAGAAAATATATAGACTTTACGTCGACGTCGTCAGATAATAGGTGTAAAGCTTGCTCCGTGAGCGGTTCTAGCCTTGTTTTGGTTAAAAAAGGATCGGTTGTTTTAAAGTATTGTCTTAATTCAGAAATTAGTTCAGATGTTTTGATTTTAGGGACTTTTGGGACTGCGACTGCGTGTAAGGGGGCTGGGGAAGGAGTATCTTTTGAGGCTTCTGGTATCAACACCGGTGTTAGTTTTGCTAAATGCGATACATGTCCAGCAAATACATATGCTTTAGCGCACGATGATGTTAAACATCAAAATGGTTTAGCAAAAGTATATAAAGAATATAATCTAAATGAATGTGTTTCTTGTGATGGTGATGATTATCGAAGATATTATACTGAAGATGGTGAATGTAAACCTTGTCCTGATGGTTATAGATGTGATAACACATTTGCGTGTGATATGTTAAAAAATGGTGCATGGGGTGGATTGGCTAAATGCGGACTGTGTGTTGAAGATGATTATGGCAAGGATGGTAATGATTGTAAAAAATGTTCGACTAGCGGCAAGGTTTCAATCGCAAGATTTACACAATCAATGACAGGTCCGCAACAAATAAATAGAGAGCATAATGAATGTATAGAAAAATCAAAGTGTAATACAGAAGGATATGGTAGTGATGCTGTATATGGATATGGGGTTAATGAAGAGAAAAATACATGTGAAAAGTGTGGAACTGGTAAAACAAGTCAGGCTGATGAGAATGGTATTTACAGATGTGTAGAAAATACATGTACTTCTGACGCTTCATGTACGACCGCTGGGTGTGGTAAGGTTGACAATCAATGTCAACAGTGTGGAGGTGATAAACCTTATTCTCTTACAATTTCAGTTGGAGATGAGGGCAGTTATAATATTTGTGTTGCTTCCTTAGAAAATGCATCTTGCACTGACAAAAGTTGTACTTGTAATGATGGGTATGTCGCAAAAGACGCTGTTATGATTGCGGTTTTGAGTCTACCTGCTAGGTGTGAGGCTTGTATTGGTGGCTATTATCCAGATAATGGAATATGTAATTCGTGTGATGGGAAACTTACTACACAAGATGGGCTTAATATTGGTTGTACCGCATGTGGAGCTAATGAACAACCAAACAGTGATCATACCGCATGTGTTTGTAAGAAAGGATATGGGCGAGACACCGAAAACGGTGAATGTCGGAAATGCGGTGGTGACGAACACCCAGGTGAAACGTCAGTTGAAGATACTGAGGGATATAAATGTATAACATATACCAGTGAAAATGATTTTGGAAAAGTGCCGGACGAAGTTTCAGATGGAAATGAGAAATATTATTATAAGTATAAAACGTGTGGGTCTGTCCAAGTTGCAAAATATGATAATTCTAGGTGTGTTAACTATTGTACTGAGACTGGATTTAATAATGAAAAAGGATATGGGAAATTTTCCCAAATAATAGAAGGAACATCCTATAGTCAATGTGTTAAATGTTCTATTTATGGAATGACGTCAAAACAAGATATAAAAAAACCAAGGGTCTATTCTTGTGAATTAGAATGTGGTGATTATCAAGTAATACAAGATGGCAGTTGTGCTTATTGCAGTGGGTATTATGATTTTGATAGCAAAGAGTGTGTAGAAACATGTGATAATTCGTATACTGTATCTGCTGGAGATACAAATGTAAACGTTTGTTGTGGTGAATATCAATATTTTAATACAGAAGAAGGTAAATGTGAACAGTGTGATACAGACCAATGGTTTTCGGAACAAACTTGTCAACCTTGTCCGAAAAATTTTGCATGTAATAGAAAAACAAAGATAAAATGTCCGTTCGGAACAGTAAATGGGCAAACTAATGGAACCTTTAATAATTCATGTGTATCTTTAAAAAAAGGTGTTAATAATTCAAATAAGGGTTTTTTACACAATTCAAACAAAACATATGAGATTGTATCAGAAGTAACATATAGAGAAAATCATGAAGATAGTTATTATAGCGGTTTTGAATATGCAGAATGTTCTATAGTAAATGGATATCCAGACACTTATGAGTTACAAGCAACAAACTCAGCAGAATATGAAGATTTTAGAGTGGTAAAATTTAGTACGTTCAATGATGGTAACCATAATATTCGTGTTTGTCATCAATGCAAAGATATAGAACGTGTCGTAGGCAATAGTTGTGTGTGTGGTCAAGCTGCTGCTAATCCAACTGCTGGGCAAATTGTAGATATTGTTACAGAAGGTGGACACGGAACGGTTTGTCAAGGTTGCCCTAATGGTGTTAACATAGGAACCGACCAGGCACCTCACACTTGCAAACCATGTTCAGATAACAAGGGATTCTTGTGGGATACAAGCACAAACACTTTTAAATGCGAAACATGTGGTGGGAATACCGCTTTATATACAGATTCAAGTAACATGAAATTGAAATGGTGTTTAACATATGCTGAATTGGCTAAAGTAGTGGATGATGCAAATACATACTATCAAGAAAGCAATGTTTGGACAGAATGTCCGGCGGGTTCTTGTTGTATGAATGGTGATAAATATGAATGTGTCCAGGGAACTTATTCTTGGAAAGGTATGGCGTGTAGTGGCGCAGTTGGTAATTGTGTTGCGTGCCAAAACGGTAAAACGACAAGTGGCAAGGGAACCGTATGTAATTCTAGTGATGAAACAACTTGTCAATCAAGTGTTTGCAATACATATATTGATGCAAAAAAGTTTTGCATAAAAGACAAACAAAATCAGAATTGGTGCTTTGAAATAGCGGAAATACCAATGAGTTTTGAAAAAATGTATCATATAACAAACAAAGAACCTGCGGGAAATTAGGTGTTTGTAAATTATAAAATAATATTGTGATTTTATTTGACTTTATTGGTTTTTTAGATTAAAATTTCCGGGCATACTTGAAAAATCAGGTGTGTGCCGTGTGGCGAAAATAATAAACTAAGCCTTATGGAGTTTTTAAAATGATTGAAAAAAACTGGATGACTTTGATAAAACCAAAAAAAATGAATATCAAAGTTGATGAACATAATCCTAATATTGCAACATTGATCGCTGAACCTTTGGAAAAAGGTTTCGGTTTAACATTGGGAACCGCTTTGCGTCGTGTGTTGTTGTCTTCTTTACAGGGATGTGCACCTGTCTATGTAAAAATTGAAGGTGCTCAACACGAATTCACATCTTTGTCTGGTGTTCGTGAAGATATCACAGATATCCTGTTAAATTTGAAGGGCGTTTATTTCAAAGCCCTGACCGAAGGTCAACACAAGGCAGAATTGAAAGTCAAAGGTCCTGCTGTTGTAACTGCTGGTATGATTGAAACATCTGGCAATGTTGAAGTTATGAACAAAGACGCTGAAATCTGCACTTTGGACGCAGGCGCTTCTTTTGATATGGAAATAACTTTGAATTCTGGCCGTGGTTATGTACCTGCAAATATCAATGCTGTTGATTTACCATTGGGAACTATCCCAGTAGATTCAATTTATTCACCAATTTTGAATGTTGCGTCCAATGTTTCACCAACTCGTGTTGGACAAAACACAGATTATGATAAATTGGAATTGACTGTTAAAACTAACGGTTCTGTATCTCCAGAAGATGCAATCGCTTTCGCAGCACGTATCTTGACAGACCAATTGACAGGATTTATCAATTTTGAAGATCCTGCAATGTCTTCTGTTGAAGATGATGACGAAAAATCAAAAGACACTTTGCCATTTGATCCAAAGTTATTGAAACGTGTTGATGAACTTGAATTGTCTGTTCGTGCAACAAATTGCTTAAAGAACGACAAAATCAACTGGTTGGGCGAATTGGTTCAAAAGACCGAAAATGATATGTTGAAAACACCTAATTTCGGCCGTAAATCTTTGAACGAAATCAAGGCTCAATTGGAAGCAATGGGATTGTCATTGGGTATGGAAGTTCCAGGTTGGCCACCAGAAAATATTTCTGAATTGGCAAAAAAATACGAAGATCCTTATAAATAATAATGGTCTTTATAAATTCCATAATACTGGGGTGTAACCCCAGGTTATGGTGTCTCAAATGAATCCCTGGTGTAATTAAATGTCAGGGCAGAAGCAAACAAAAGGAGTAATCAATGAGACATATGAAAGCAGGTCGTACTTTCAATCGCGACACAAATGCTCGCAAAGCCATGTTTATTGGTTTGGCAAAAAATTTGATTGAAAAAGAACAAATTAAAACAACTTTACCAAAAGCAAAAGATTTGCGCAGTGTGGTTGAAAAATTGATTACCCGCGCAAAAGTGGATACTGTTGCAAATCGTCGTTTGACTGCTTCTGAATTGGGTAACAATTCTGATAAAACAGTTAAAAAATTGTTCGCTGTATTGGGACCACGTTATGCAAAACGTCCGGGCGGTTACACTCGCGTTTTGAAAGCGGGCTTCCGTTATGGTGATGCGGCACCAATGGCTATTATTGAATTGGTTGACCGTGACGAAAATGCAAAGAAAGTTGCACCAAAAACTGTTGCTGCTGAAAAAGCAGAACCTGTTGCAAAAGAAGAAACAAAAACTTCTGCACCAAAAACAGAAAAGAAAGCAACTGCTGAAAAGAAAGTTTCTGCACCAAAGGCTGCAAAAACTACAAAAACAGTGGCTGTTAAACGTCGTGCAACTGGAAAATAATTTTTCAGTAATATAAAAAATACCACCAAATCGGTGGTATTTTTTTATTTTATTTTTTTATTTAGACAATGCGTTTTGACGTAATGCAATTTGATATGCTATATCGCGTTTGATTGCATTGTTTGTTGGGTGTTTTGTATAAGACACCATACCGTTTGGATATAAATACGCAATTGGTTCTTGGTTTCTGGTGTGATATTCAACAACCGTCAAAGAATATCTTGTATGTGATTTTGGTTTGTAATAAAAATCAGCCAACATTCTGATTGTTTCAAATGATGGTAATAATTTTGTTGGTATTTCAGATGTTGGTCTTGGAATTTTTTGTCCATTGACAGATAATATTGTCACAGGAATATAAGTGTGATCGGCATAGTGATCGCAAAAAACCTGAGGAAAAGATTTTATGTCTATTACATAAGTACGTTTTTTTAATCTCATTTTTTAACCTTTATTTTGACCCACTTTTTTTAGGGCAAGCCGACAAAAACTAGCACGATAAAAATGGTTTGTCAAATATAAGATGTGTTTTTTTATAAAAATTTTTCAAAATGTAGAAATTTTTTCTTTTTTTGTATAAAAATGTGCTTGTCAATATTTGGTGATTATGATAAAATAACCGTAAAGGTTAAGGAGTACTTTATGAAAAAACTTTTAATTTTACCGATAATCATGGCTATGTGTGCCGTGGAAACCAGCACTTTCGCTGCACCTCGTAGTGGACGTGGTGGTGGAACATCTGGTTCAAATGCCAGTGCCGCACCAAAACCAAATGGCGCCCGTGCCGCAAAAATGGGTGGTGGCAAGGTTACTAATCCTGGCAAATCCACAGGTTCAACAACTGGTGGTTCAAATGCTGCTGCAACAAAGCCATCTGCTGGTAAACCAAATGGTGCGCGTGCTGCTGCTACTAAGAAAGCAATCAACATGGGAACCAAGGTTTCAACTGCTGTTGAAAACACAACTATAAGTACAGAATGTCAAAATGCATACTATGGATGTATGGACGCTTTCTGTATGATGGATAATGCTTCTGGTGGTCGTTGTCAATGTAATGACAGAATTACAGAATTAGACAAGATTCTTGATGAAATTATGAAGTTGGACGAAAAGAGTATGAATTTGGCAACACAGGGTGTTGAAAAAGTCCAAATGGGTGAATTGGCTTCTCAAATTGATGCTCGTGCAAAATCTTTGGAAAAAGAATTCTTGACCGATGAAGAAAAAAAGCAACAGGCTGCTGCTAATACATCAAAGAAGAGAGAATTAGATTTGTCTGCTTGGAATAATTCATCTATGTTTGATGATGATGAAATATTCGGTGGAGACGAAGAAAAAGACGATTTCAAAATCGAAGATGATTTGGCAAACAAAAAAGGTGATGAATTACATAAATCTGCCGCAAAGATTTGTACACAACAAATCCCAAGTCAATGTAAAACAGCAGCTGCTATGTTGCAACAAACATACGCTCAAAAAATCCGTTCAGATTGTACGGGTTACGAAAATGCTTTGAAACAACAAAGAACAGCATCTGCTCAAAAATTGCAAACAGCACAAAGAGCAGTTCGTGAAGCATTGTTGGACGAAGAAAAGAACAAAAACAAATACGAAGATTTGGGTTCTTGCGTAATCGCGTTTAAACAATGTATGCAAACAACTGGTGAATGCGGAACAGATTTCGGCGGTTGCGTTGCTGACACTTCTATTTTGAGTGCTTTATATGGAAAAACAAAAGGCACAAAAAATGGTAAGGTTGCTACAACCCAAATCAAAACAGGTGCTACAACTGTAACAATTTCTTCTGCAACATACGATATCTTGCAGAATAAAGCAATGCGTTGTGAATCTGTTGTTCGTCAATGTCAAAACGCTAACGGTGGTGTTACATTGGCTGGCGGTAAAGTTCTTGGTGAATTTATGAAAGACATTGCTTTGACAGTTTATAATACAGAATATAACATGGCTTCTAATTCACGTATGAATTGTTTAACAACAATCATTAACTGTGTAAAGAAATCATGTAAATCTGCAGGTATGGATGAAGGAACAGACAACTACGATTCATGTTTGTCAAATCCAGATTCTATTAAAAACTACTGTTCATTAGAAATCAAACGTTGCGGTGATGTAGGTTCTGAAAATGACGTTGTTGCATACGTTCAGGCTAAATTGGCTGCAGACCGTGTTGATAGATGTACAGAACAAATTAAAGAATGTTTGCAAAGCGAAGATCGTTGCGGTGAAGATTATGCTGGCTGTATTGGTTTATCTACAGATCGTATAGTTGCTCTTTGCCCATTTGACAAACTTATCGCTTGCCAAACAAAATATAACAAAGACACAGTTCAAGATTATGTTGCAGAAGTTGCGCAAGGTTTGGCTTTGAATATCAATAATTCTTATGGCGAAATCTGTGAAGAAGCTGCGGATAAAGCAATGACAGAAGTTTGTGGTGGAACAACAACTTGTGAAAACGCAACTTTGTCAGATAACTTGTTCGTAAACGATATCTTGACAGTTCAATTGTGTAAAGAAGGCACAACAACTTGTTCAGCAGATGCATATTCATTTGCTAAAGAAGATTTGATTGCCGGTAAGATTACACCACGTGTCGTTGGTCGTTTAGATTTGTCAGTTGTTGGATATAAGGACTTTTCTGCAACACCAGTTGCCCCAGTTGCACAAGATGCAGCAAATGCAAATGCAAATGCAACACCGGTTCCAGAAAAAATCTTCTCTCATGATCCTTTGACAAATGTTGATGCGACAGCGGGATATAAAGAATCTGATTTGGAAAAATTGGAAGTTGCTATGCAGAATGCTTTCAATCTGAAAATCAAACAAATTCAAGCAGACAGAACTGTGAACGCTTGTTTGGTTGGTAAAGATTTCCAAGGCATTTCCAAGAAAGATGGAACATCTCCTTCTGATTCTGGTAATGGTGCAAGATTCCCTAACTTGTTAGATGCTTACAAGGTTGTTATTGCACAACAATTGGTTGACCAATTATGGGAACTTTATGCAGGTCAAATCAATAAGTTGAAAGAAGACAAATGGGATGACGTACAAAAGAAACTTGATGCACGTATAGATGAAATCGTTCAATTCGAAGCGGATAAACAACATAGATATAATGAAGCTATGTGTAACGCAAGAAAAGAAACACCTGATTTCTATACAGGTTGCACAAGACGTGGCCGTCGTGGTGTTACATACGGTGCAACAGTTGCGTATGATTCCGCTACAAGCACATGTACTGTAACACGTAAAGAATATCGTTGTTCAAGACGTGTTGCGGGTTGTTGCTGGAGTTGGCAACAAGACAAAGATGCAAAAGTTACAGCAACAGACAAGATTCCTATGAAGAAAGTAAACAGAGGAAGCTTGGTTGATAAGACAGGTCAATAAAAACAAAAACCACCCAAACGGGTGGTTTTTTTATCTGAGATTTAATGGTTGTCCGGTAAAAAAAACAGTGGTCGTTTTTGACCACTGTTTTTATTTGTTTTTTAATCTAATTCAGCCAGACTTTTTATTACACGAATGCCATTGTTTTCAAAATTAGATATTGTTGTTTCTATATCCATAATGTTTTCAGATTGTAAATATATGATTGGTATTAAACTGTTCATTTTTGCAATTTGTAAAATTTCTGGAACAGGGGAATCTATTTGTTTTCCAGCGGCAAACCATGCCTCATTATCCATTATCCAAAAATCGCCATCATTATGTTCATAGATTACATATTTATCTGTGATAACAAAATTTTTATTTGTTTCATATTCTATTTTTTTATTATCAAAATATTTTGTTGTTTCGTTTTCTAATTTTTTTTCAGTCATGATTGGTGTATCAAAATCTAAATCTTGGAATACAGGTATTTCATTTAATGATTGTGTATCATTTTCGTCAAATGTATCAGATATATCAAAATCTGATGGAATAGGGAACGCGTCCGTTGATTCTGGTGTTGGTTGTTCCAGTGTTTCGTTTTTTGTTTGATGAATTTGATTATATGCGGATACTGGGCCACGGATACCAATTCTTTCTTTGGCACGTTTAAACGGAATGCGTAATTCACGTGGTAAATCGTTCGGATAGATATATTCTGGTTCCGATTCGTTTTCCGGTGTTGTTTCTTCTTTTGATTCTTCAGCGGTTGTCGGTTTCAGACCTTTTAAGTATTCTTTGATTTTATCAAAAATAGTTATTTTTATTATTGGTTCTTTCGTTCTGTATATTGTTATAACACTTGCAATAAATATTGGTAATGCGGCATACATAATTATTTGAAATGTAAATCCGGCAAAACCATGAAAACTGGAATGAAAGAATTTGTGCCAATGTTGTGCAGATAACAAATTAAAACCAAACAAAAATTCCAAAATAAACCACAGTCCAATGAAATAGTATAAACCCCATTTCAATACAATCAGATTTGTTTGCAAGAATTCTTTTATTTTGTTCATATATAAATTATAGACAATATATTTGCTTTGTCAATATTTTATACAAATAAAATCGTTGTAATATTATTCTAAAAAAAACTTTTTTTTATATGCGTTCTGTGATATAATAATTTCATAGGAATTTAGGGGAAAATAGTATGAAAACATTAAATTATTTTGGAATAACACTTACAAGTTTCGCAGTTATGCTGGCTTTCAGCGGTGTAAATGCTGCTGATAATGGTCGTGCAAGTCGCAGTGTGATGCCACAAAATGTAAACACTGCACGTATGCCAACTATGCCGGTTGTGTCTTTGAATACGGTCGGAAATCCTGCGGTTCAGAATATTGATTTGTCTGGAAATTTAAGTGTTTCTGGTGGCAGTATTGTGCCGACACCGGTTGTTCCAACACCTGATACCCCAACACCAACACCTGAATGCGAAGATGGTGGTGTAAAAAATTCCACATACACAACAACTATGTGTATGGATGATGTTTTGCAATGTATCAATGGTGGTGCATTACAGGGTGGTTTAAACGATATGTTTAATGACGAAGTTCGTAATTCTATCATGGGTGGAATGAGATTATGTCAGGCCCAAATTGATAAATGTATCCGCGAAGTTCGTGTTGATTGTAAAAATGTTTATTCTTCCAATGCTGATGTTTGGATGAATTTCAATTGTTCTATCGTTCAACCAGAATATTATAATTTCGTTTTACGTAAAACAGGTTTGACACCTAACCAGGCTGAAAATACTTGTTTGTTGATTGACAGAAATACATACGGTTCTTCATTTGCAGCGGTATCTGATACAAATGCTGTGAATACAGAATACAATAATGGTGTTGGTGCATACAACAAATCTGGTGATGGCAATTTGTCTAAATTGAATCCTCAAGGTGTTATGGTAAATACTGCTGGCTATGATGGAAATCGTGGTCATTATGCACGTTGGGACGCATCAAAGGCAGAATGTTTAATTCGTGTTGCTGCATATAACAAAGATAAATTGATTACAAACAGTTGGTTGTTCGGTGCAGTTGGTAATAATAATCCTGCAGAAGTTTGGGAAAAGACAGGTTCTACATTTACATGTAACAAAGAATTGTTTGATTTCAAATCTCTGTTAAATGATACCAGAACAGTTGCTGTTGTTGGTGTTGGCGGTGGTACTCTGTTGGGTGCTGCAATTGGTGCAGGTGCAGGTGCCGCAGTATATGACAAGAAAGCAAAAGCAGCTGCAGCAGCAGAAGAAGAATTGGCAAACAAAGATTTGAATCCTTGTGCTGATGATGAATACCGCAGAAAATTGGCTGCGCAAATAACTTCTACTTCTAACCAAGGTTTATTAAAAACATATTTGTATGAAAATGTTAAATTGAAAACAGGTACAGATGGTAAATCTTTGGCAGAAGTTGAAGAAGCATCTTCTAACAAATTATTTGGCCCAGAAACAAATTGGTATAATTTGAACAAACAACAATGTAATGCAATACTTGATTTGTATTCCAAGGCTAATGTTTATAAAGACGCAATTGCATCTTGTACATCAAATCAAACAAACAACAGATTGACCGCGATGGTTGAAAGTGCAAAAAATCAAACTGCATACGAAAAATTGGAAATCAGAACCCCAGAAGGTGATAGTGTTGTTATGTCTGGTTCTGTAATATGTGGTTCTGCTAATGGAATTACTAATGATGAAATACGTACATTTAATGAACAATGTTTATTTGTTCCATTACAGCTTGGATTTGCAGTAGAAGGTCCAGATAATCCATTCTGTAATCATAATGGTATGTGCAAAACTGTGAACCAAATCAAAAATGAATTGGCCAGAATGAATTCATTGTTAGATGAAATTGCTCCGGTTATTCCATCTGGTATAAAATCTGGTTCAACAAAGAAATTGAGCAAGGGCGCTGAAATCGGTAAAGGTTTGGCAATCGGTGCTGTAACTGGTGCGGCCGCTGGTGGTTTGGCAACAGGTATTACCGCTTTGATTGAACGCAGTAACATTACATGTAAGGTTGGTGATGGTTTGAATTCTGTTTCATTGGGTAAATCACACACCATAGATTCTTTGAAAGATTTCTATGTAAAGTGGAATTTACATTTGCCAGATTCAGCAGTATCAACAACTGGTGCTTCAAATGCAACATACAGTGGCAGTTTGGAACAAATGTGCTATGATTATTTCAAAAAGGATGGTATCATACACAAGTAATCGTCAGATATATAAATAAAAACACCGATATTTAATCGGTGTTTTTTTATTGTCTTTTTGTTTATGAATTTTTTTGTTATGAAAATTGTGTTGTTGGTTTTATGCGGCTTGTTTCATATTCTGTTTTATTTCGCGCAGATATTTTCTTAAATCATCTATTGCCACCAGAGAGCCATCTTGTTTTTGCGCAGACCAATAATCCCAACCGTTAAAACTGACGCTGTGTTGTATGCGGGCAGCCATAACGTGGATAGATGCTTTGCCATGTAATGAATGTGATAATTGGCCGTCATGTGTTATCATAACACGGTCGCCACGTGGTCCAACCAATGTTTGACCAACATACAGCAATCCTGCCTCTATCAATTCTTTGAATGCTATCTTGATTTCTTCGCGTTTTGGTTTTGCAACCTCAATTTCAGATAAATCAATTGGTTTAACATTTTCAACACGTTCACGTGCCGCTTTCACATAAGATTCTTCGCGGTCAATACCAATGAAATTACGTCCTAATTCTTTCGCAGCCGCAGCGGTTGTTCCAGAACCAACAAATGGGTCCAATATAACATCACCCGCCTTGGTAGATGCCAAAATTACGCGACGTAATAAATCAAGTGGTTTTTGTGTATTGTGTAAACTTTTTCCGTTTTCATCTTTCACGCGTTCTTCGCCCAAACATATATTTATATCCCAATCAGAACGCATCTGTTTTCCACCGTTTAATTTTTTCATTGTTTCGTAATTGAAAGTGTATTTTCCGGTTTTTGTCGGTGTAGCCCAGATTAAAGTTTCATGTGCATTTGTAAAACGTGTTCCACGGAAATTAGGCATAGGATTTGTTTTTACCCAAACAATATCATTTAATATCCAAAATCCCAAATCTTGTAATATAGCGCCAACGCGGAATATATTGTGATAAGAACCAATAACCCACATTGCACCATCTGGTTTTAATATGCGTTTACATTGTTCCATCCATTGACGTGTGAATTCATCATATTGTTTTGGTGATTCAAACGCGTCCCAATTATCACGAACCGCACGGGCTGCGGTTTGGTCTTCTGGTCTGTAGAGAGTTTTTTCACCCAACTGTAAATTATAAGGGGAATCAGCAAAAATAGCATCAACAGATGCATCTGGAATTTTGCGCATGATTTCTATGCAATCACCACACAAAATTTGGTTAAGATATTTTTGCATTTTTTCTCTCTCGTTTTTTTTGGGAATAAAAATCCCTTTATTTAGTAATATTTTACCATAAAAAAGGGTTATAAAAAAGCATTGAACGAATCGGTTTGTAAAAAAAACACTTGATTTTTATAAAAAAGCAATTTTTTTAATGTTAAATTCTTCTTTACATATTGATGTTTTTTTTCTATCTTTAAGAATTATGAGATGTCCTTATTGTAATTCTACAGATAGCAGAGTGGCGGATTCCCGTCCTGATATTGAAGATGCGATTATTCGTCGCAGACGTGTTTGCAACCAATGTGGTGCAAAATTTACTACTGTGGAACGTATTCAAATGCGTGATTTAATTGTTATTAAAAATAATGGTAAAACAGAACCTTTTGATAGGGACAAATTATTTCGTTCTATTAAATTAGCATGCCGTAATCGTGATGTGAAAGATGACCAGATTGAAAAATTGGTTGCTTCTATCCAAAGACGCCTTGAAACTGAAAGTGCTGATGATACTGTCACCAGTGCCCAGGTTGGTCAAATGGTTTCTGATTCTTTGCTGAATCTTGACCCAATCGCATTTATAAGATTTGTTTCTGTTTACAGAAAATTTAGCAAGGTTTCTGATTTCAAAAAAATTATCAACCAAATCCCAGAAGATAAAGATGATGCGGTTGTATGTAAATTACCAAAGACATCTTTGTTCTGATAAATATGAAAAAAATCTTAGCATTTTTGTTTGCAATATTTTGTCCGCTGTCTGTGATGGCGTTGGAATCTATTGATATTTTATCTGATGAAGATGCGGCGATTTATCAACAAATATTTATGTTGCAAGACAAAGAAAAAATTGATTCTGCAAAAAAACTTGAAAGTAAATTGATGGATAAATCTTTGATGCACGAAGTGTTATATCAAAGATTTGTTTCCAAAACATATCATACACATGGTTCAGAAATACAAAGTTGGATGAATAAAAACTATGATATGCCGGGTGCAGAAAGATTGGCAAAAATTGCAAACTTGAAAAAAGTTTCTGTAAAAAAGCCAGTGTCACCACATATTTTAACTGGTAAAGAATATATTGAAACCGCACAATCTGAAACATGGACTGCGAAAACTTATACAGGAAATGTTGCAAAGAAAATAGAAAAATTTAAGAAATCTGTTCGTTCTGGTTCTTCCAAGAATGCACGTATGATATTAGAAGATAAATCGTTCAAATCAAAAATAACATCTGCAGACTATGGTCGTTTGGCGGGTCGTTTGTCTTATTTATATTACACAAATGGTGAATATGAATTGGCAAAAAAATGGGGTTTTGTTTCTTCTGATGAAAAATCTGAATATGGTTTATGGTCAATGGGATTGGTTTATTTCAGGGAAGAAAAATACAAAGAAAGTAAACAATATTTTTCACAGATATTAAATCTGAATCAAATAAATAATGCCCGCAAGACAGAGGCTGCTTTCTGGGCGGGACGTGCGGCATATATAAATGATGAAAAAAGTGAAGCAAAAAAATATTGGGAAATTGCTGCGGCGTATCCAATGTCTTTTTACGGTGCGCTGGCATCAAGTATGTTAGATGATGGACCAGAATATGTTTTTTATGATCAAGAATGTTCAGATGAAGATATCGTTGAATTACGTAAAAACAAATATGGAAAAATTGCTTTGGAATTGATTCAAGTTGGAAAAAAGGACAGGGCAGAACAATATTTGAAATACCTTGTAACATCTAAATCATCTGACCAGATGTTACATGCTGTGAATGCGGTGTCTTCGTTGTATGGTTTGCCACGTGTTTCTATATTGGTTTCAGGTGTTATGCACGACAGGGGCGTTTTGGAAATAAATGATGATATTATTTATTCTGCACAATATCCATTACCAGATTGGGAACCAATGGGTGGTTGGTCTATTGACCGTGCTTTGTTGTTGGCAATTACAAAACAAGAAAGTGGTTTCAAAACAAATGCTAAATCTGGTGCGGGTGCAAATGGTTTAATGCAGATTATGCCAAATACTGCAAAACGTGTTGCGCGTAAAAATGATGTAAAAATGTCTGAAATAGATATGTCAAACCCAGAACATAATATGTTTTTAGGCCAGCAATATATTGTTGATTTATTACAACATCAAATGATTCAAAATAATATTATAAAAATGTTGGTTGCTTATAATGCAGGTATGGGGCATTTGGTAAAATTTGAAAAAACATTCGCGACATCTGACCCGTTGTTATTTATAGAAAGTTTTCCTATCTATGAAACCAGAAATTATATCAAACGTGTTATGTCTAATTTATGGTTATATCGTGCTAGATTAAATCAACCTTTGACTTCATTGAAAGAATTGGCAGATGGTGAATGGCCACTTTATAACAGCGAAGATGAATATGTGCAAAATCAAATAATGAACAGATTATCTTTGTAAAAACAAAATGAAAAAAATTCCTGATTTTTCAATTGAAAAAAATTGTGGTTATAAAATCATAGCCGGCACAGACGAAGCGGGTCGTGGTCCATTATGTGGCCCAGTTGTTGCGGGTGCGGTTATATTCAAGAAATATGATTTTGATGGTATGCCACTTATTACTGATTCTAAGAAAATGTCTGAAAAGCAACGTGAAATTGCATATAATTGGATAACAAATAATCCTGATATTATTTGGGCGGTTGCACAATGCAGTGCGCAAGAAATAGATGAATTAAATATATTAAATGCGTCTATGACGGCTATGAAACGTGCAATTGAAAAATTGTCTGTTCAACCTGAATATTGTTTAATAGACGGTAATAAAATGCCAAAAGGATTGGTCGGTGAAGCGGTGGTAAAGGGTGATGCAACATCTGTTTCAATTGCAGCAGCATCTATAATTGCAAAACAGACGCGTGATAAAATTATGCGTGAATTGGCATTAAAATATCCTGAATATTGTTGGGATAAAAATGCGGGCTATCCAACACAACAACATTTGCAAGCGATAGAAAAATATGGTATAAATGAACATTATAGAAAGACATATCGTCCTGTGAAAGAAAGGATAGAAAAAAATGGCAATGCGTAAAATTTCTGATGTGAATAAACAAGATTTAATTGGTAAATATATTTTATTGCGTGATGATTTTAATGTTCAAATTGTTGATGGAAAAATTACAGATTCTTTTCGTATAGATAAATCTATGGAAACAATAAATTATCTGACAGAAAACGGGGCGCGTGTTGTTATTTGTGCACATTTGGGACGACCAAAGGGCGAATATAAAAAAGATTTATCTTTACAAATTGTTGCAGATTATATGAATGTTCCATTTGTTCATGATTGTTTGGAAAAAGATTTTTTGCACGATATGAAAAATGGTGATGTTGTTTTATTGGAAAATTTGCGATTCTATAATGGCGAAGAAAAAAACGAAGATGATTTTGCAAAAAAATTGTCAGACGGTTTTGATTTGTATGTAAATGATGGTTTTGCAGTATCACACAGAAATGCAGCCAGTGTAACCGGGGTTACAAAATATTTGCCTTCTTTTGCAGGTTTATTATTGACCACAGAAATTGAAAATTTAACAAACATTATGCAACACCCAACCAGACCATTATTGGTATTTGTCGGCGGGGGCAAGGTTTCTACAAAATTGACATTATTAAAACGTTTGATTCATATTGCAGACAAATTGGTCATAGGTGGTGCAATGGGAACAACTTTCAATTATGCACGTGGATATAATGTTGGAAATTCCCTGTATGAACCAGATATGAAACAAGATGCGCTGGATATTATAAATTTAGCCAAAGAAAATAATTGTGAATTATATTTCCCATTGGACAAGGGTGTTGGAAAAACTTTCTCAAATGATGCAATCAGAACAAACAAGTCAATAGACGAAATTACAGATGATGATGTTATTATGGACGATGGTGAAAAAACAATATTGCGAAATGCAGAATTATTAAAAGATGCAAAAACGGTTATCTGGAACGGTCCGTTCGGTGTGACAGAATGGGGCGAAATCTGGGGCAGGGCATCTTTTGATTTTGCAAAAACATTGGCACAATATACACGCGAACAAAAACTGGAAAGTGTTGTTGGTGGTGGTGACAGTGTTTCTGTATTAAACGCGTGTGATGTTATGCAAGATATCAGTTATGTTTCAACCGGTGGTGGTGCGTTCCTTGAATTTATCCAGGGGGATATTTTGCCTGGAATTGACGCTCTGGTAAAAAATAATATCAAGTTGGACTTGTAATTTCAGGAAAAAAAACTATTTATCTGTTATAAAATTGGCGAATCGGTCATTTTTATGGTATAATTTACGCAAAAAGAGGTCTTTATATGTCTTTAATCCCTATGGTTATAGAATCTTCACCACGTGGAGAACGTTCATTTGATATTTATTCACGTTTATTGCGTGATAGAATTGTTATGATTTCTGGTCCAATTGAACCAGGAATGGCGAATACTGTTATTGCACAATTATTATTCTTGGAATCTGAAAACCCAAATGCAGATATTTCTTTATATATCAACACACCTGGCGGTGATGTAAATGCAGGTTGGGCAATTATGGACACAATGCAATATATCAAACCAAATGTTTCTACAATTGGTATGGGGTTGGTTGCATCTATGGGTGCTGTATTGTTGGCTGCCGGTGAAAAGGGTAAAAGATTTGTTTTGCCAAATACTGAAATTATGATTCACCAACCATCTTCTGGAACCCAGGGTAAAGTGACAGATATGGAAATTTACATGAATGAAACACAACGTGTAAAGAAAGTTTTGATTAAACAAATGGCTGAATTCACAGGTCGCAAAGAAAAAGAAGTTTTTGATGCGATGGAACGTGATAATTGGATGAGTGCAGAAGATGCCAAAAAATTCGGATTGGTAGATAGCATTTTGGTTCGTAAATAATTCACATATAAATCAAGGTTTATAAAATGAGTGATGATAAAAAACAGCAGACACCAGAGACACCACAACAATTTTGCAGTTTTTGTGGTAAATCTATGTATGAAGTAAAAAAACTTGTACGTGGCCGTAATGTTTGCATTTGTGATGAATGTATCAATTTATGTAATGATATTATGGCTGATGACAAGAAAACTCGTATCAAGACAGATGCGGCAACTCTGCCAACACCATCACAAATTTATAAATTCTTGAATGATTATGTTATCGGTCAAGATGATGCAAAAAGAACTTTGTCTGTGGCAGTATATAATCATTACAAAAGAAATTCTGCATCCGTTGCATCAAATGTAGAAATCCAGAAATCAAATATTTTGATGATTGGTTCTACGGGTACTGGTAAAACATTGTTTGCACAAACATTGGCTCGTATTTTAGATGTTCCATTTGCAATTGCAGATGCGACCACTTTGACAGAAGCGGGCTATGTTGGTGATGACGTTGAATCTGTTTTAACACGTTTATTACAAAATGCGAATTTTGATGTAGAACGCGCACAACGTGGAATTATTTATATTGATGAAATAGATAAAATTTCAAGAAAATCTGAAAACCCATCTTTGACCAGGGATGTTTCTGGCGAAGGTGTACAACAGGCACTATTGAAATTGATAGAAGGAACTGTTGCAAATGTTCCTGCTGGTGGTGGTGGCAGAAAACACCCTGGGGAAACAACTGTTCAATTAGATACCAGCAAGATTCTGTTTATCTGTGGCGGTGCGTTTGATGGATTAAATAAAATTATCGCATCAAGAACTGCTGCCCGTGCAGGTATAGGTTTTGGTGCAACTGTATCCGATAAAAAAGAACGCGAAGAACAAGACAGATTAGATGATGTTCAATCAAGCGATTTGGTTAAATTTGGTATTATCCCAGAATTGATTGGTCGTTTGCCAATTGTTACAACATTGAAACCATTGGATGAAAAAGCATTGGTAAAAATTTTAACAGAACCTAAAAATGCGATTGTAAAACAATATGCAGCAATGCTTGAAATGGACGGAATAAAATTAAATGTCACAAAAGATGGGTTGAATGCAATTGCAAAAATGGCAATAGACAGAAAAACAGGTGCACGTGGTTTGCGTTCTATTTTAGAAAAAATATTATTGCAATCTATGTTTGATGCTCCTGACAAGAAAGGATTACAAGAAATAGTCGTAGATGCTGATGTTGTAAATGGTAAAAAGGCACCTATGGAAATTTATGCTGAAAATAAAAAAGCAGCATAAAAAGTTGTGAATCTTAAAATAAAAAAACCGATATAATTATCGGTTTTTTTATTTTATTTATTATTCTGTCGGTGTTGCACAGAATCCCCATAAATTACTTGCACCAGTTGTTGTATAGAATTTTACGTATAATGTCGCTTTGTTGTCGTCATGTTTTCCGTCTGAATTGGTATCTTTCCATGGAATTTCAACCCAAACACCACCCATGTCAGAACATTCTGTTGATAATTCTGCAACAAGTTTTTGTTTAACTTTCTTCATCGCATTATCAACATCCCCCAACAGTGTTTCAGGTAATTCACCAGAATTGCTGGATGGACGAACGCAGTTTTGTAAAGCGTATCTGACCAATTTATGATAAAGAGAACCGATATATGTTTCACCACAATTTTTATATATTATTGTTTGGTCGCCTTGGGTTGGTGGGTTTTGCCCCCCCATACACAGGTATCCCGTAGGACATGTTTTACATTGTGTCGCTTTAGTTTGATTATAACACCATTCGTTGGTAGCGTTACATTCTGTTTCACCATCAGAATAGAATAAATAATAATTGAAATTACAATATGTGTATTTCAATACTAACGATAACGATTTTACAAGTGTTGCTACATTGTACATAGTATTTATTGTGGTTGTTGTTGATGATGATGCATCAATTGTTGATGTTGATGAACGTTCAAAAGGATTGATAGTTGATAAATTACATATTGAATTCACAGCATAACGTTGTTCACCCGGTGCATATGCACGACATCCGTATGGGAAAGAATGTTTAGAATCATTTGATGATACGGCACATGTTTTTGTAATAAAGGTATCTAATAAATCAGGGCATGTTTGCGCAATGGTTGAATCTGTGATTCCTTTCATTGTATTTACTAAAATTTCAAGACCATCTGAACCATGACCATATAAATTACTGCATGTGGTCAATTTTTCTTTGCACATTTCTTCGGATAATTCAAGGGTTGTTCCCAACGAAATTTCAGATGAATTATCAGAGAAACCTTTTATTTGTTCTGTTTGTTTAAGATAACAATCATTTACAACCTTTAAACATTCTGATTTAACATTTTGTATTCTCTTTAATTGTCCCTGGGAAATTTCAACAATGGCCTGTCTTAAAAATTCTTCCCATACATCTGTAGAATTGTCTGTGCACAAATCAAGAGATTTTTGTGCGAATGCTTTTTTATCGTTCAATACAGATAAAACAAGACTGTTTGTAGAATTTTTTAATACATCACCAGATAACGAGATTTGATTTTCAAGTTGATAAAATTCTTTGGAATAAATTGGTTCGCCGGTTGTTATATTCAAATATTTACCTGTTACATCCAGACAGTGAATATAATCTTTACCGCAAGCGGTTTCTTGTGTCAAATCTTCGCGGACTTTTGCAATGCAATCGTTTAATGATAAAGAATTGTGTGCATTATAATTTTCAAGACGGGCTTCTTGCATTTGATGCCTTGTAGAACGGATTGAAGAATTTGTAGCATTCTTTTTATTGTTTAATGCTGATTCTAATAATGCACAATCGTTTTCAATATAAACACCGTATGCGGACGAAACCATTTTTAAATCAGAATCAGAACAACTTGCTTGAACAATTTCTGCACATTGTGCATGAACCGCATTATACAATGGTTCGCCAGTTAAATCAGCAATATCAGAACCGCCAATTAAATCTGTCGTTCCCCAAATTGCTTTGTTGTTTGTTGAAACAGGTTCTTGTAATGATTTTTGTTTTGTGTCATTCAGAACCCCAGAAATATTTTTCAATGCAGTTGCACTGCTGGATTTATCTTTTTTCATAGCGCTTTCGCCTTCAGATGCATTACCCATTGCTTTTACTTCTGCAGATGTTTTAGAAATTGCGTCTATGTTTATGTCTTGGAAATCTTTCAAACTATCTACTGTCTGGTCTATTTTCTTTTCAGTGTCTTGAATTTTTGTCAGTTTAGAAGAACATACACATCTTCTGTATGTTTCGTTTTGTGTTGCGCAAAATTGGTCCATGCATGAAAAATAAGCATCGCGACATGCAATGTATGGTTCGCTGAAAGCAACTGTTTTTGTTGTGGCAGCTGCACGTGCGTTTTTGCTTTTTTGTTGTTTTGTCGCAGAACGTGCAGTTGAAATTTTGTGGACAGATGCGTTTGCCGTATTTCTAGACATAACAGTTTTTTTGTTTGTTGCGGAACGATTTACATTAGAAACAGTTTTTTTTACAGATTTAGAAGTTGCTGTTCTTGAAGATTTTGTTTCTGTATTTTTTACAACTGATTTTTTTGCGGTTGCTGTTTGACGTGCATTAGTTTCTGATTGACGGGCAGGGGATTGAGGTGTGCGAACAGCAGCATTGGTATTAAAACCAATGCACAAAAACAGTGCTGATAAAATCAAAGAGATTTTCCTCATTCCTTTACCTTTTAATAATAATATCAAAAATAGGTGGTTTTAAGCAAGGGTATTTTACAAAAAAATAAAAATAAAAAAATCCACATTTCGTGGATTTTTATTATTGGTGGTTTTGGGTTGTTTCTGTTGAATGACTTCTTTCAACAAAAGTGATACGACCTTTGTCTAAATCATAAGGTGTCATTTCAACATGAACATTTTCACCAACGTTTACCCAAATGCGGTTTTTACGCATTTTTCCACAAACTGTCGCTAAAATTACATGTCCGTTTTCAAGTTTTACACGAAACATTGTGTTTGGTAATCTTTCTTCAACAGTTCCAGAAAAAACAATTACATCATCTTTTGCCATGTATAAAATCCTTAGTTGTTTGTACTTGAATAATATTATTCATCATAAAAATAAAAAGCAAGAAATTTTTATGTGCTTGCAAGAGTTGATATTTTTTGATAAAATAAATACAAAATGTAGGAATGTGTCACATGAAAATAATAAATATTTTACCGGTTTTATTAGTGTTTCCAACGCTTGTGTTTGGTGCGGGACGTGTTGATTCAAGTGCACGTGTTGGCATGAACAGAAATTCTCAAGCAGGAAATCGTATGACGATAACAACTGCTGATGTTAAAGCAGCATTGGTCGCTGGAACCGTTGAAAAAGAAGAAGTTCCTGAGGAAGAAGATTTTGTTGAAGAAGAACCAGTTGTTGAAAAAACTGATGTAGAATCTGCAAATGCAAGTGTGGTTTCAGAACCAGTTTCCGAATCGATTCCGGCAAAGACAGCGAGTAGCAATGGCGATTGTCGTGATGCGTATCGTGATTGTATGGACCAATTCTGTTTGTTAGACGAAAGTCAGGGGGAAAGATGTGCTTGTTCAGATAATATAAATCTTGCAAAAAGCAAAATTAAAGCCGTTCTTGATATTCAAGCAGAGGCAGATAAATTATTCACAGAAGGTGTAGAACGTGAACAATTAGGTGCCAAAGCGTCATTGGTGTTTAGTGAAAAATCTGGTAATAAGGGTGTTTCTGGAACCAGTTTCTTGGCATGGTTGGGGTCTGAAGAAGACGAAGACGATGAAGGTGAGGTTGGTGAAGATGTCACAATGGGTGATGATTTATACAAAATGGCTGTAAAATATTGTTCTGCTGAATTGAAATCATGTGGTTCTAAATCTGAAATGGAATCAATGTTATACACACGTATGATTGCCCAAGATTGTAAGAATTATGATGCTTATTTGAAAGATCAAAAAGCAAATGCTGAATCAAATAAACGTATTGCTGAATCTGCGGTTAGAAAAGCGCGTCTTGAAATGTTGGATATAACAAACAAATATAACCGTGGTGAATGTTTGTTGGCTTATCGTGCGTGCGTTGCGGATAAGGGTGGTTGTGGAACTAATTTCGAAAACTGTCTTGATAAAAAATTATTACAACGTCGTTCTAATGCTTGTGATAATGTTTTGGATCAATGTATGGCTGTTCGTGATTATGTTAAAAAAGATTGGGAAGCGGAAATGAAAAGCATCTTGGTTGATGCAGAAAAATACGCTGATAAACACAGACGTGGTACTTGTTTGGCCCAGGCACAATATTGTTTGGAAGATAGTTGCGCAACATCAACAAATGCTGAATGTTTAACAAATGTAAATGTTGCGGCGGGTATCTGTCCAATTATTACAGAATGTGATTCCATTATCCCAGGTTTCCAAGCGGTTATAAATGATAAACTTGGTTTTTTGAGAACAAAGTTCTGTGAAAACGATATTGATAAATGTTTGCAAGATAAATGTGGTCAAGATTTCAGTAAACCAGAATGTGTTGGTAAAAAACCGTACGAAATTGCTGCACTCTGCCCACAAGATATGTTCCCATCATGTAATGGTGCAACACAATATGATATAATTGTTCAATCTGCAATCTTGCAAATGGATTATCAGATGTTGCAGGGTTGTGTGAATTATTTCAGTGACCAATTGTCAAAAGTGTGTGGAACAGATATGGCCTGTTTGCCAATAGATGCAACGGTTGAATCTTTGACAGATTTGCCAGATACAGAAGAAGGTTTGATGGCTTTGCGTAAGACGGTTGTTGCAAATTCTGATGCTGCTGTAGAAGAATTCTTTACACAATTTGAAAGAGATAAAACTGTTTCTGCATGTGCGGATTCTCAAAGTGTTGCTGATGATACCAAGAAGGTAAAAGGTAAAAATTCTTTGGGAACCAGTGTGTTTATGACTGCTAAGTTGTTGGCGAAAATGTCTGCTGAAAATCGTAATTTGCGTGAATTAGATTCCAAAATTGCAGAATTGGCACGTAAAAAAGATTTGGAAGAAGCAAAAGAAATTTGCTTGAAGACATATAAACCAGAAAAGCCAGATGAAGAAAAGAAATCTTCAAATTACAGTTATATCCATACTGTATCATTTGAACCAAATTTGCGTAATTGTCATGTTTGTCGCATGCAACAGGTTTGCGAAGAAGGTGGCGAATCCAAGGCTACATCTGCATTAAAGGCAGCTGCGGGTGGTTTGTCTGCTGGTGCGTCAGCTGGAACAATGGTCAGTGCAGGTTGGGGAACCGCCATTGGTGGATTGGTTGGTGCGGTTGGTGCCGGTGCATTGGGTGCTGCATCTGGTGGTAAAAAACAATTCTGTCAAGAACTTGAATCTTGCGAAGATATAAACATGTAAAATTGGGAGAGAAAACAATGAAAAAGTTGTTAAATATTGGTTTGGTGTTCGGATTTGTTGGGGCTTTATTAGGAACCGCAGATTCTTTTGCTGCGACAAAGGCAGGAAAAAAACAGGCGGCTATCTCTATTGGAACAAAAGTTCGTGCGAAAGTAGATTCCAAAGGTTTATATGACCAAGATTGCTATGATCAATATTATGGATGTATGGACCAATTTTGTATTGTAGATAATGAAATTGGGGGAACTTGTAATTGTAATGATGATATTAAAAAATATGAAGCCGATCTTGAAAATATCAAAAAAATGTTAGCAGAAGCGGATCGTATCAACACAGAAGAAGTTGAAAAAGTTCAGGCCGGTGCAAATGCTGATATTATCTTTAATGGAACAAGAAAATATGATGAAAACAACAATGTTGTTCAAACAACTGCTACAAAAGATAAAACAAAAATAGCGTCTACACAATGGTCTAATTTTTATGACGCTGATGAAGAAGATGAAGAATCAGAAGGTGAAGAATTTGATTTAGATATTTCATCAAAGACGGGTAACCAATTATATGCAGCGGCACATCAATTGTGTAAATCTGAAATGGATGACAAATGTTCCAAAGATTTAACAATGTTGACCCAGATGTATTCTCGTCAAATTGTTTCAGATTGTAAAGGTTTGGCAAACAGTATTGAACAAAAAACAGCAGAAGCAAAAACAGCGTTAGCATCTGCAAATTCTGCGGTTCGTAATGCTTTGAAAGAAAGTTTGGAAGAATCCAACAAATATGATCGTGGAACATGTATGGTTGAATATAAAAAATGTATGAAAAGCGAAGACGCGTGTGGTGCAGATTGGGGACAATGTGTATTTACAATTGCATCTGAAAACATGCAAAATAATAAAGCAGAATCAGTTGCAGGAACAAGCATTGATACTGTGAATACATACGATATTACAGCATCTACAATGAGTATTTTGGAATCAAAACGTTTTATTTGTGAAAAAGTTTTAGATAGTTGCGTTGCTGTTCGTGATTTAATTTGGGACGATTTCTTAAGGGAAGCAGCACCAACAATCAGATTGGCTGAACAAAATATTGAATCTCAGAAAAGACAATCTTGTTTGGGTGATATTTCTGCATGTATCCAGAAAGCATGTAAAGATGATATTGAAGGCAAGGGTGTAGCAACAATGGACGCATGTCTTGCACGTCCAGATATGGCTCGTTCTTTCTGTAAAATCCAAATTGATCCATGCGAAAGAATGGAACCACAAATTTGGGATTACGTTGTAAGCAAATTGGCTTCTATGCGTGTTGATGCATGTACAAAAGAAGTTAAAGATTGCTTTACAGCCGAAGACCGTTGTGGTGAAGATTTCAAGAATTGTATAGGTATGGATTTTGATTACATACATGATATTTGCCCAATTGATAAATTGGTTGTATGTAAACAAACAAACCCAGATTTCAAGATGTCTGATTTAGATTCTATGTTGATGGGTCTGTATTTGAACATAGATAACAAGGCATTGGATAACTGTCAAAATTTAGCAGAAGAAAAAATGCTTGAATTGTGTGGTTCAACAACAGATTGTAATTCTTTTGCTAGTGATAACTATATCGGAACAAGTTCTGTTAAATCCCAGAAAGATGGAACCGTATATCGTGTAACTGGTATGATTTCATTTGGTTCTATCAAAATGGGTGACGCTGGTGGTACTGTAACAGACGGTGGAAGAGTTCTTGAACCTGGTGAAATCGGTGTTCAAGATTACATCAAAGAAATCAAGAAAAATAATAAAAATGTTCCTAATGCAGACGCTATAATTTCTTCTATTGAAGAAGAATTGAAAAACATTGCTGGAACAATTAACAGAACAATTTCTTTGATTGAATCTGACCAACAAATCCAATATTGTATCAACGGTCGTGATTTGAGCCAAATCAACGGTAAAGATAACAAGAATGGCAAAAATCAAACAGAAGCCCGTTTCCCGAAATTGTTGAATCAATATCGTGTAATGATTGGTATGTCTGCTTTGCGTCAGGCACAAGATAATTATAATAAGAAAGTTACAGAAGCCATAGAAAAAGCATCAAATGATTCTAGTGCAGAAGTAGCAGAATATCTGTGTAAGAAAATGGCAGATATTGGTGCTGGGTCATCAAGTAACAAGGGTATTGTAGAACAATCACCTTTGACTGCACCATTTGCAATATACTATGATGTTGGTGTTGGTTTGGATGTAAATGATTTGGCTTCTATGAAATCAACTGGTTCAGACAGGGATGCTTCTTGGGATGAATCTATGGATGTCAGTGGCGTTAGAACAACAAAATCTACATACTTTGACAAACCAACCAGAACATGTAAAATCTGTACAACTCGCGCAACCAAGGAATGTAAGAAGGGCGGAAAATACAGTTGGAACAGAAACGATAGAGATTGCAAGGTTAAAGATGGCGAAGAAGAATGTAAAGAAGTAAAGATGTAAAAATAAACCAATCAAAAACAACCACCAATTTGGTGGTTGTTTTTTTTGTGCTGAATTTATACCTGGGGTTTTGGCAATCGTTCCTAGATATTTTTTGGGGGGCATTTGATATAATCTTTATGTGGCGAACATATAAACATAAGGAGAAAAAAATGAAAAAAATATCTATGCTTGCTGTTTTAACTTTGTTGCCAGTTTGTAATGCAATGGCAATGAATAATAATAATCAAATGCAAAAAACAAATAATCAACCAACATATTGGTCGGTGACAGAGGTTATGGCATTACCTGATAATTCACCGGTTGTTATGCGTGGTCGTATAACAAAAAATATGGGCGGTAATATGTATTTGTTTGAAGATTCTTCGGGTAATGTGATGTTGGAAATAGACGAAGAAGATTGGAACGGAAATACAGTTCGTGTAAATGATATTGTCACTGTTTATGGTAATGTAGACAAGGGCGTAAATTACACAGAAATAGATGTTGAATCTGTTGAAAAATAAAAAATGCCCGAAAGGGCATTTTACTTTTTTTTATACTTTTTTTGTGATATAATATATTAAATCATGAGAATAAATAAATATCTTGTTTCTTTAATATTGTCTGTTGCAATAATGCCTGCATTTGCGGGTTGGCAGAATGCTGGCTATTATATGGATGATGGGCGTTATACAGATGACGGTTCCAGATTTGTTATTGGTTTGCGTGGCGGGGTATCTTTCGCAAATGCAAAAATGAAAAACGAAATGGGCAGTTTGGAATCTGGATATTATGTGAATACAACCAGTGGTGAAGTGATTTCTGATTTAAGATATTGTCTTGCGGCTGGTGATTGTGATGCGGTTATTCCGGGATGGGAATATGCCGGAACTGGTGATTTATCAAAATTACCGGTGAAAGAAAAATTTGCAAAAACTGTATTCACAGCGGGGGGCAGTATCGGTTTCACAATTCCACACCATTCTAATTGGAGATTAGAAGCAGGATATGATCATATTGCAGAAACAGATTATAATCAAATACCTTTGTTCGAAGGTGATTTAGAACTTTCAAGTGGCGCAACTGTTCATGTTCGCAGCAGTGGTGCAAAATCAAGCATAACAACAGATATTATATCCGCAATGGCGTTCTATGATTTTTATGAAGGTCGTCAAAAGACAGTTGGACAATTTGTTCCGTATGTCGGTTTTGGTGTCGGTTATGCAATTTCTAAGACAAAATTACATTTGACAGATATTTATGGTGATTTGTCATTAGATTCTGATTTGAAAAATTATGGAACACCTGATTCTGATAATATTTTACAATTTGATACACCGTCCGATAATGATTTACCATCTTCTACAAATATAGCGGTTTTGGGGTCTGTGGGTTTTGCATACGGTATCGCAGAAAACACATTTATAGACGCGGGTGTTCGTTTAATGTATGTTCCAAAAATCACATGGCAATTGGTAAATTCTGAGGCAACACGTCATCGTGATTGGTTCAGTGCTGAAAATATGCTCTATACCAATGTTATGATTGGTTTAAGATTTGAATTTTAATTGAATTTTTTATATCCAAGAATTTGATTTTGGTTCATTAAATAATGACGCAGGGTCAACCAAGTTTTTGCCACGTCTGACTTCTAAATACATTTCAGGACGATTTTCGTTCATACGTCCGATTGGTTCGCCCGCTAATACTTCCTGGCCGACCAGGGCATCTATACTGCCCATATTTGTCATAACTGTATTATATCCATTTTTATGAGACATAATTACGACTTTGCCAAATCCACGGAAATTATCAGCGAATTTTACAACACCATCTGCAGGTGCCATAACCAAAGCGTCCCCACGTGTACGAATACGCCAACCGTCTGATTTAAGGCCTAATGCTGTTTTTTCACCAAAACGAACAACCAATTTCCCACGTACAGGTGTTGTCAGTTTGCGTCTTGAAAAACGGCTATCCCCAGACATTTCAGATGAACCGACCCCGGCAGACAATTCAGAAATATTTTTTGCCTGGGCAGATAATTTTTTCAATTTTTCTTGAATTGCAATTTGTTGGTTTTTCAATTTTTCATTTTGTGCAGAACGCGTTTTTAATAATTTATCCAGACTGTTTTTTTCGTCTGTGTATCTTTTTGCACTGCGGTCCAATTTTTCTTTTTCAACGGCACGTGCGTCACGAATTTTATCTATTTCTTTCATTTTCGCAGTGGCGTCCATAATTTGAGCATCAAATTGGTCTGCCGCAGATGATAATATAACAGATGTCAAAACATATTCGTGCATTGTTTCAGAATCAAAATTCGGATTTTGTGATATAAATAAAATGCTGGATAATGTATCGGATATTCCGTCATGACTTTGTGCTAAATCTTTGCTGATAATATCGCGTTGTTTATCCAATTCTGCAATACGTTTTATTAAAATAGTGCGTTGTTCTTCTAAATCGCTGACGCGGTCGGCCGTTTTTACTAACTTCTTTTTTGTTTTTTCAACATCTTGCAATGCTGCTTTTAATTGTTGGGCAATCTTTTTGTGTTGTTGTTCTGTTTGTTTGATTTGATTTTGGATTTTTATCAATTCGTTATTTGCAGCAAATACAGATGTATTACAGAAAATACCCAAAATAATACCTGATAAAAATAAACGATTTGCCTTCATATCAAATTCATTTTATCAAAACAGATTGGAATTGTAAATCGTTAGATTAGAAAAATAAAAATATAAAAAAATCGTGTTGCACAATATTCTGTTTTTTATTATGCTGAATTGAAAAGGAAAAGGGTAAAATATGAAAAAATTATTGCTATTGATTGCTTTGATAATGCCAATTTGTTCGGTGTATAGTGCTGAAAAGGGCAAAAAAGATGAACCTGTGGTGCATTTAACCGACGAACAAATTTATAGCGAATTGAAAAAATTGGCTCTTGTTTTTGAAACGGCACGCGATAAATTCGTAGAAGAAGCCGACGAAAAAAAGATGTTAGAAGGGGCAATGAACGGTATGTTGGCGGCATTGGACCCACATTCTTCATATTTATCCAAAGAAGATTTCAAAGAATTTTATGATAAATCACATGGTGAATTTGGTGGTTTGGGAATTCAGATTACAAGTGACAAGGGGGCTGTTCGTGTAATATCTCCGATTGACGATACACCGGCGGCCAAGGCAGGAATTCAATCTGGCGATTATATTACACACATTGATGGTGAACAGGTTTTTGATATGTCATTAAATCAGGCAGTCAAAAAAATGAAAGGAAAACCAGGAACAAAAGTTAAATTGACAATTGTTCATGACGGTGAAGAACCAAAGGTTATAACTCTGAAACGTGCAATTATAAAGGTTAAATCTGTTAAATTTGCAGAAAAATCAGATGCTGTTGCACAAGATGACGATAAAATTGCCAAGATAGGTTATGTTCGTATTTCTGATTTCGGTGCAACAACAACAAAAGAATTACATGATGCATTAAAAGATTTAGAAAAGAAAAAAGTTGCAGGTTATGTTTTGGATTTGCGTAATAATCCGGGTGGATATTTAACCGCTGCGATTGAAGTGTCTGATGCATTTTTGGACGAAGGCGAAATTGTTTCCACACGTGGCAAAGAAAAAACAGATATAGAAAGAAGTTTCGCAACAAAAGGTGATTTGATAAATGGCAAACCAATTGTTGTTTTGATAAATCATGGTTCCGCATCTGCATCTGAAATTGTTGCGGGCGCATTACAAGATAACGGTCGTGCTATCGTTATGGGATCACAGAGTTTTGGCAAGGGGTCTGTACAACAACAAAAACCATTGGGTGATGGTTCTGCAATACACATAACAATTGCACGTTATTACACACCAAGTGGTCGTTCAATCCAAAACGAAGGTATCACCCCAGATGTAGAAGTTTTACAGAGTAAAGTAGAAACACTTGAAAAGAAAGAAGCATTGTTTACAGAAGCAACTTTCAAAAATTCATTGAAAAATGACGCGTCTAAGAAAGGGGACAAATCAAAGAAAAAAGATTCTAAGAAATCAAAAGATGACGACAAAGATGATGATGAAGATTTCTTGAATTTAACAGATGAAGAAAAAGATGCACGTGATTATCAATTGCAAAGGGCAATGGATATGGTGCGTGCGTTGTCTAAATACGGAACAAAAAATCTGGAAAAAACAGAAACAAAAACCGAAGAAAAATCAGATAAAAAAGTTGAAGAAAAATCTGATAAGAAATCAGAAACAAAAACTGAAAATAAATCTGATAAAAAATCAAAATGATAATGGGATTTTTTTAATCCCATTATTTTTATTTTAAAATTGTGTGTTGAAACCGACACGAACAGATTTTGGGTTGGCTTCTACATTTACACCATTTGGTAAATATTTATCAACAAGTACCCATGTAAAAAATGCTGATATTGCGGCACCTGCAGCAACATCGTGCCAATAGTGTGCTTTTGCTCTCACACGAGAATATCCGACAAAAGCACTCATAACATAAGGTGTGATTGCGTATCTTATGCCATATCTTTTATGAACAAACATTGCAGCAGAAAAAGCTCCAACTGCATGTCCACTTGGAAAAGATTTTTTATCTTTTTTATTTGGGCGTCTTTCAAGATTAAATGCCTTTATCCCTTCACTTGCTATTTGTCCTGCAAGTACAGATTCGCCAAGTTGAAGTGCGCCTTTGTAATCTTGGGCCATAATAGACAGACCAAGTGCGTATGCTGGTGCCATAACAAGCATCATATCGCCAGCCTTTTCCCAATTAGAGAACGGACCACCAAAAGCATCAGCTTTATTTGAGTTTGATATAATTGCTAAACACACAATACTTGATATAAGTAATGTTTTTTTCATTTATAACTCTCCATGTTTTTGTTAAACAAAAAACACCACCAAAATTGATTGGTGGTTGGAGGTTAGTTACTATAAAGTAGAATAGTGTGCTTATTTTACGACAATGTCGTATTATTCACAGCCCTCCAACCATGAAGATTGGAGGCATTTTTCGTCTGCCACAGACGCTACTTTCAAGGGTAACTACACCCCAACAATATAATTCATATTGTCAACCCAATTATAAATAAGGTTATAATTTAATGCAAATATTTTTATTTATAGTTTTGTTTTTTTGTATTGCCTTAAATTTATAAAAGATGTATATTTTTCTCATAATTTTAATATTGAAAAAATTGGGGTAAAAGAAATGGCAAAAATGATTGTTGATGGAAACTGGGCTGCGGCTGATGTTGCGTACAGATGTGTTGATTGTGCGGCGATTTATCCGATTACACCAAGTTCTACTATGGGTGAATTGGCAGACGAATGGTCTTTCCAACACAAGAAAAATATTTGGGGTGTGATTCCTGAAATTATAGAAATGCAATCTGAAGCAGGTGCGGCGGGTGCGTTGCATGGTGCGTTACAGATGGGGGCTTTGGCAACAACATTTACAGCATCTCAGGGTTTGTTGTTGATGATTCCAAACATGTATAAAATTGCTGGTGAACAGACACCTTTCGTTATGCATGTTGCGGCACGTGCGCTGGCTACACATGCGTTGTCTATTTTTGGTGACCACAGTGATGTTATGGCGGTTCGTCAAACTGGGTTTGCAATGTTGTCTTCACATAATGTTCAATCTGCACACGATATGGCGGCGATTGCACATGCTGCGACATTACAAAGTCGTGTTCCATTTTTACATTTCTTTGATGGTTTCAGAACCAGTCACGAAGAATCTGCTTTGGTCAGAATAGAAGATGATGTTTTGCGTGAAATGATGCCGGCTGATTTAGTTGCGTTGAATAAATCACGTGGTATGAATCCTGATAATCCAAAGATTCGTGGAACGGCTCAAAATCCAGATGTTTATTTCCAAGGACGCGAAGCGGCAAATCCACTGTATGATGAATTGCCAGATATTGTCCAAAAATGTATGGATAAATTTGCAGAATTGACCGGTCGTAAATATGGTCTGGTTGATTATGTTGGTGATAAATCTGCAAAATATGTAATTGTTTCAATGGGGTCAAGTTGCGAAACAATAGAAGAAACAATTGAATTTTTACCAAAGGGTGTTGGTTTAATTCGTGTTCATTTATTTAATCCGTTCCCTGTGAAAGCGTTTTTAGATGTACTGCCAGAAACAGTTGAACAAATCGCAGTTTTAGACAGAACAAAAGAAGCGGGTTCTGTGGGTGAACCATTGTATCAAAATGTTCGTTCAATCGTTGATTCCAAGATTTCTGTATTCGGTGGCAGATATGGTTTGGGGTCAAAAGAATTTAAACCACGTGATGTCAAAGCAATCGTTGAATACATGATGCAAAATAAATTACATCATAATTTCACAGTTGGAATTGAAGATGATTTAACACATTTATCATTGGATACAGATAAAAGTTTCACCATTGAAAACAAAGATGTTAAAACCGCTATTCTTTATGGTATCGGCAGTGACGGAACAGTTGGTGCCGTGAAAAACATTGTAAAAATTGTTGGTGAAAATTCTGATTTATATCCACAATCTTATGCGGTATATGATTCCAAAAAATCTGGTGGTATAACACAATCTCATATTCGTTTTTCTGAAAATCCAATCAAAAGTGAATATTTAGTAGAAAGTGCAGATTTCATCTGTGTATCTAATTTTATGATTGCACAAAGATTTGATGTGTTTGCGTCTTTGCGTGCGGGCGGAACGGTTATGATAAATACTGCTATGACACCAGATGAAGCATTTATGAATTTACCAAAATCAGCCCAAGAACATTTGATTCGTATGCGTGCGAATTTGTATTTCTTAGACGCGAATGCTGCGGCACAAGAATTGGGATTGGGTAACAGAATAAACACATTTATAATGTTGAATTTCTTTAATTTAACAAAAGTGATAAACCCAGATACAGCGAAAGACGCGGCAAAGGTTGCAATTGAAAAAACATATAAAAAGAAAGGAATCGAAGTTGTCCAGGCTAACTGGAAAGCGGTTGATATGGCGGAATCATATTTGCGTAAATATGATTTTCCATCCAGTGTTTCTGAATTTGCACCTGATTTTGTTCCTGCAATGACAATGGATGCACCATCTGAAATTGCCGGCACATTGGGTGAAATGGCAGCGGGCAGGGGTGATGAAATTCCTGTGTCCAGATTCAAGATAGACGGTACATTTGGTGGTGGTCAATATCCTGTTGGAACATCGCGTTATGAAAAAAGGGCATTGGCAACACGCGTTGCGAATTGTGATTTGAGCAAATGTATCCAATGTGGAAAATGTTCAATGTTGTGCCCACATGGTGCGATTCGTATCAAGGTTATGAATGAATCAGAAATGGAACGTGAAAAGGCAAACGGTATAACTGTTGTTCCAATGAAAACACCTGAATTGGGTGATGGTTTGTATTACACATTAAATATTTCACCATCTGATTGTACGGGGTGTGGTTTGTGTATGAAAAATTGTCCAGTTGGTGCATTGACAATGATTCCAATGAGTGATGGTATAAAAAATCAAAAGACATTTGATGAATCTCTGAAAATCAAAGACATTGATAAATCAAAATTGAATCTGAATATACCAAAGCATGTTGAATTGTTGCCTCATTATTTTGAATTTCCTGGGGCGTGCGCTGGTTGTGGCGAAACACCTTATGTTCGTTTAATGTCGCATTTGTTCGGGGATAAAATGGTTGTTGCAAATGCAACGGGATGTTCATCTATATACGGTGGAAATTTACCAACAACACCATGGTGTGCGGATAAAAACGGGCGCGGTCCGGCATGGTCTAATTCTTTGTTCGAAGATAATGCAGAATATGGTTTAGGTATGCGAATCGCTTTGAACCAGAAAAAATCTGCATTGAAAAGTGTATTGTTTGAATTGGGTATTGAAAACGTAGAAGATATGTTCAATATCAAAGACACCGAACAACAAAGACAAATCAAAGAAACACTGCAACAACAATTATCACAAATGGATAATGAACGCGCTAAATACGCATTGACTTTGTTAGATGCGATTGTTGATAAATCTGTTTGGATTGTTGGTGGTGATGGTTGGGCATACGATATTGGTTACGGTGGCGTTGACCATATTTTACACAGTGGTGAAAATGTAAATATATTGGTTTTGGATACCGAAGGTTATTCCAACACCGGTGGTCAGCAATCTAAATCAACACCATTTGGTGCGTCTATGAAATTTGCAATTGGCGGTAAAGAACATGCCAAGAAAGATTTAGGTTTAATGGCAATGATGTCGGGTGCCTATGTTGCGCAAATTGCGATTGGTGCAAACCAAGCACAAGCGATTCGTGCATTCCGTGAAGCAGAAGCATTTGATGGCCCATCTATTATTTTGGCGTATGCACCATGTATTGCACATGGATTCGCATTACAGAACGGTGTTGAACATCAAATCAATTTGGTGAATACAGGGGCATGGCCACTTTACAGATTTAATCCTGAAAATTTGTCACGGGAACAAAACCCATTGACAATGGATTCACATGTTGATACACCATTCCCATTGGAAGAATTCATGAAATCTGAAACCAGATTTGCAGCGGCACGTTCTGTAAATCCAAACTTTGACAGATTGGTAGAACAGGCCAAAGCAAACAATTTATACAAAACTGAATTGAAACAGCATATTGCTAATTTCACAGTAAAGGTAAATAAAGACAACGGCGAAGGTTAAATATGAAAAAAGTATTGTTTTTGTTGGCATTGGTAATGGCGTCTTGTTCGTTGCAGACGAAACATCGTGGCTATGTTTTCCCAGAAAATCTGGAAGAAAGGGTTGCGAAAATCAAAACTACAACACAATTACAGGACGAAATTGGTGACCCACAAACCCGCACTATCTATGGTGATGAAGTTTGGATTTATTACAGTGCCGACGAAAACTTGCATGGGCCATTTCCAACAACATACGACAATAAAAAGGTCTTATTGGTATGGGTAAATGGGAAAAAAGTCCTGAAAACCAAAATTTTGAACGATAAAGATTTAGAAGATGTCAAAATGGCTGACGGTGAAACCAAGATACCTGCGGCAATTGAATTAAATGCGTTTGAAGAATTGTTCAATAATATCGGTCGTTTTTCACCAGCGGGTCTGGGACAATAAATTTGCACGATAGATTTGTTTTTTCGTAAATTTGTGCTATAATCACCATTGAGATGAGAGAATGGCAACCATAAAAGGTGTTTAAGATATGCCAACAAAAAAACTTGATTTTAAATCTGGACAATATGTTGTTTATCCAACCCAGGGTGTTGGAAAATTATTGCGTGTAGAAGAACAAACAATCGGTGATCAAAAGATTAAAATGATGGTCATAGATTTTGAAAGAAATCATATGACTTTGCGTGTTCCATTGGAACGTGCTGAATTATCTGGGTTGCGCCCATTGTCAAGTGTCAAAAAAATGGACGAAGCAATCGCTTCGGCAAAGGGCAAGGCGGGTGCCAAACGTATGATTTGGGCAAGACGTGCCGCACAATACGAAGAAAACATAAATTCTGGCGACCCAATGAAATTGGCAGAGGTGGTTCGTGACCTGCAACGTCGTTCAACAACAGATACAATGACATTTTCTGCACGTCAATTATATTTGCGTGCGTTGGAACGTATGGCCCAAGAATTTGCCGTATTGCATAAAATGGATTTAGACGCCGCATCCGATAAAATAGAAGATATTTTGGGTGTGCCAAAAGAAATAGATTTGAACGCCATTGACGAAGACGAAGAAGATGATGATGGCGAAGATGACGAAGGATAAAAAAGGGGTGTAAAAACCCCTTTCTTTTTTTCTTGTTTTTATCAAAAAAATTCGCCATGATATAAACAGATTTAACAAAGGAAGAAAAAATGGCAGGTTCTATAAATAAAGTTATTTTGGTTGGTAATATCGGTCAAGAACCAAATATTCGCCAAACCCAAAATGGTCAAAAGGTAGTTACTTTTTCATTGGCAACATCTGAAAGATGGCGCGACAGACAATCTGGTGAACAGAAAGAACAAACAGAATGGCACAATATCGTTATATTTAACCCATCATTGGTAGATATTGCAGAACGTTTGTTGCAAAAGGGTACAAAACTGTATTTGGAAGGTTCACTGCGCACACGTAAATGGCAAAACCAAGAAGGTGCAGATATCAGAACAACAGAAGTTGTATTGAATCCATATTCTGGCCAGATGGTTATTTTGGCGGGTGCAAAATCTGTATCTGGTTCTGAACAATCGGGTGGTGCACAACCATCACACGACGAATATAAACCAGAAGAAGGTGTCGTCGATATGGGTGATGATGAAATTCCATTCTAAAGATCTCATCTTTTATAAAAAACACCGACATTTTTTTGTCGGTGTTTTTTTGTGCTAGTTTTCTACACACACACACACACACACAGATAGTTTCGTTGCGTGTATAAATTGCGTGAATTGTATTCACGCGAATATGAAAACAGACAAATAACGTTTATGACGTTATTTGTCTGTTTTTTTTATTTAACAAACAAAGGAAGGAAAAACATGAAAAAGAATATATTTTTAACCAGTGCATTTGCAATGGGGTTTGTGTTACCTGCAATGGCGGAAACGTTTCCATCAAACGGATATATGCAGGAAAACAAAACATACGATAATGCGGCAACATCAACAAATATGGACGGTGTATATTCGGGAACCGTAAACGCGGTCGCAGAATATACAGATATCTTGTATAATATCGTCGCTGGTAATTATTTGGCGGCTGGTTCTGACGCAACAAACGGAACACAATGTCCAGCGGGTTCTTGGTGCCCTGGGTTAACAAATGCATTGTATAATGAAAACGCAGACCAGGGTATAAATTCATGTTCCACCGCGACAGACGGTATATACGCATTATCCGCAGCGGGTTCTGATTCACAAAACGATTGTTACAGAACATGTACAACGGCGGATGTAGAACATTCTGCGGGCGTAACGGGTGGCTATTATTATGGTGATAATAACCAATGTGGCGCAACAGATTGTGAAAACGGATGGCATCTGAAATCAGGAATAAGTAGCAGTGAATTAGCAACCGCAATTGGTACAGGCACCGGTGCGGGTGCATCTATAAACAACAACGGTTCTTTCAGTGAAGACAGTAAAGTTGTTGTACATCAAGAACAAAGTTATTATGGCATAAGCGATAATAACACATGGGTGGTAGATTACGGTTCATCCAAGGGTATGTTGATTGGTCAGGCCCGTTGTAGCACACGTGGTGTAGCAAATAAATGGTCTTACAATAATAATACATTTGAATCTGACCATTTTGTAAGCAGTTTAACAGACGAAACGGGACAAGAGGGCGCATCAAATTGTTATTGTAATGTGACGGGCTATACACCGAATGGTGGAACCTTGCAAGCGGTGCTCTCCCCTTGGGTGTTCTACAACAGCTACAACAGCTACAACAGCGCGTCGAATTGTGCGGACAGCTGCGCTAGAGCCTGTGTGAGCGGCATGAATAACTCGGACCCGACCAACCTCGCGTTCCGTGCTGCGTTGGTCGGTTCTGCAACCGGAACTGGTGGTTTGGCATCATGTGAAGCGAATACAATTACAATTAATTGGTCGGATGCAAGTGCAGCGGATATATCCGCAAACAATGCCGGAACCGCTACATATGGCAGCGACGTCAGAACCCCAGTCAAAGCGGCAACCAAGAAAGGTAAAACATTCCGTGGCTGGCGTTTCAGTGCACCAGAACAAACAACAACCGGCAATAACGGGTAATGTTGTTAAACGAGATTGGGGCGGGGTTGTGTCCGTCCCGATAAAGGGGCATCTCTCCCTTTTCCTTTGCACCCCGTTTCAACGGGGTGTTTTTTTTCCGTCTTCGTTTCACTCCGTCGCGATGGTCCGTCTCCGCTACACTCCATTTTGTCATTGCGAATGAGTATTGTCGGCGACCATGTTCGTCGCAATACGAATGTGGCAATCCAGGTTATAAAAGTTTCGGCAGAATGCCGATACAAATTGTAATATGTGGTTCGGTTAAAACCCGAACGCTTAAAGATATTCTGGATCCCCACGTCATAAAATCAACAACATGGGTTGTTGTATTTTATTCCTCGGGATGACAAATGGAATCGGAACCCTCTCTGTTTCACTCCGTCGCGATATAAAAAAAACGCCCGATTGGGCGTTTTTTGTTGCTTTTATTTTTTTATGACAATTTGTGAATTACCAAACCGCTGCGCAATTTTGGTTCAAACCAAGTTGTCTTTGGTGGCATAATGTTGCCGGTGTCTGCGATATCTATGATTTGACGCATTGTTACCGGATATAATGCAAATGCAACCGCCATTTCACCAGAATCTACGCGTTTTTGTAATTCGCCCAAACCACGAATTCCACCAACGAAATCTATACGTTTTGATGTGCGCAAATCACCCAAATTTAATATTTTATCAAATATCAAATTTGATAATACGGTTACGTCCAAAACGCCGATTGGGTCGTTGTCGTTATATGTTCCCGCCTTTGCGGTCAAAGAATACCATTTGCCGTCCAGATACATTGCAAAATTATGCAATTTTGTTGGGTGGTAAATTTCAGAACCCATTTCAACGACGTCAAAAGATTCAGACAATTTTGATAAAAATTCTTCTTTGCTAAGTCCATTCAAATCTTTGACCACGCGGTTATAGTCAATAACTTTTAATTGGCTTTCTGGGAATATCACAGCCAAGAAATAATTGTATTCTTCGTTTCCGGTATGGTTTGGATTTTGTTCGCGTTTTTCAGCACCCACACGTGCGGCGGCAGCGGTTCTGTGGTGACCGTCTGCAACATAAAACGCAGGAACATTTGCAAAAATTTCTGTGATACGTGCGTTTATTGCGTCATCTTCGATTTTCCAGAAAGTGTGGCCAAAGCCATCTGGAGCGATATAATCATATTCTGGCTTTTGATTTTTAACAATGTTTTCAACGATTTTATTCATTTCTTCAACGTCTGGATATGCAAAAAACACAGGTTCCAAATTCGCATTTTGAATACGAACGTGAATCATACGGTCGTCTTCTTTGTCTTTGCGAGTCAATTCATGTTTCTTGATTTTTCCAGTCATATAATCATCAACATTTGCAGCAGCAACCAAACCATATTGTGTGCGGCCGTCCATTGTTTGTGCATAGATGTAATACATTTCTTTTTCATCTTGGACCAGCCAACCGTTATCTTGCCATTTCTTGAAATTTTCAACCGCTTTGTCATAAGTTCTTTGTTCGTGTTCATCTGCAATAGGGTCAAAATCTATTTCAGGTTTGATAATGTGCAGTAAAGATTTTTCACCGGCTTCGGCCTTGGCTTCTTCTGAATTCAGCACATCATAAGGACGCGAAGCAACTTCGCTGGCCAATTCTTTTGGTGGGCGAACGCCTGCAAATGGTTTAATTTTCATGATATTTTTCCTTTTGTTAAATTGTCTGTATATGACATTGCGAATTATAACATAAAAAAAAATCTTTTGCACGTTTTGATTTGTCAGATTGAATTTAGAAATTAAAAATGTCATTATATTGTTATGAGAAAGATTTTATTTTTCTTTTTATTATCTGCGTGTGTCGGGCAAAGCATATTTGTTCCAAATGATTTTGTCAGACAAGATATAAAAACACAAAACTATGAAATCGCAACATGGCAAAAAATAAACAGCCCAAAAAATAATATTCTGCATATTTATATAGAAGGTGATGGACACGCATTTGATGTATATGGTCGCCCAAGTTTTGACCCAACACCACAATCAACAACTTTGCGGGAAATTGCGTTTAATGACGATTTTGATAATGTGGTTTATATTGCGCGTCCATGTCAATTTATAATGGATAAAAATTGCACTGTATCAGATTGGACAAATGGTCGGTTTTCACAAAAAATTATAGATTCTGTGTCGTCTGTGATAAAACAAATATCGCGGGGCAGGGATATTGTTTTAATCGGTTATTCTGGTGGGGCTTTGGTGTCTGGTTTGGTCATAGAACAAAATAAAAATTTACCAATTAAACAATGGGTCACAATTGCGGGTGTATTAGACCACGAAAAATGGACACAGCATTTCGGGGATACAAAATTAGATGCTTCGTTAAATATGAAACAATTACCAAAAATAAAACAAACTCATTTTGTTGGTGGTCGTGACGATATCGTTCCATACGAATTGGCAAAACAATGGGCAAATGAAAAAGACATAGTTTTAATAGAAAACGCCACACATGATAAATTTAAGAATCTGAAAATATTTGATTGAAATTAAAAAGAATAAATATATAATGTATTTCGCATTGGGGCATAGTTTAATGGTAGAACATCGGACTCTGACTCCGCTAGTGTTGGTTCGAATCCAGCTGCCCCAACCAAAGATTTAACCGCCCGAAGTGGCGGTTCAATTTTTGGTTCTGTGGTGCGATGGTTCAACAATTCAACAAAGTTGATTTGGTTCGGGACGAAGCAAAGCAGAGTGAAAGGGGCCCAACACAAAGTGTTGGGAATTACAATCAGCTGCCCCAATCAAGAATTCAAACACCCCATGTGGGTGTTTTTTTGTTAAACAAAACTTTTCTTTGCATAGTTGGGAAAAATGTCTTATGATATATTTCATATCGAGGTATATTTATGCGTCATTTAATTTCTAATATTGTTTGTGGTTTTATTTGGAGTAAATCTTTGCGGGACAAAGTCCGCACTATGATTCGATATCCGCAAACACGTGAATATGTTCGCTATGTTCGTAATTTTGCTAAAAATATGAAACAATGCAAAATCAAGACAACCGTCGGGTATGGCTGTAAAAATTTTGTTGTGATTTTGAATAATAAACATGTTTTCAAATTTCCGTTGTTAAATGATGGACGCGAAGTTGCTGCGCGTGAAAAACGTATTGTTGATGCGTTCTATGGAATTTCGCCGATAAAGATTCCGTTGATGAAGGTTATACCATATAAAAACATTTATATTCGTAAATATGAATTTGCAACTGGGAAATTATTGACCGATATAAAACCAGGTGTTATCGCACAGCACCGTAATCATATTGCAAAACAGATTGCTAATTTTTTATATGTTGTTGCAAAATCAGACCCAAAAGAAATTCGTGATTTGAAACCAAATAAAAACGAAAAACCTGGATTTTTATATGGTTGGAACCAGGGTGATATTTGGCAGAATTTTATGCTGGATGATAAATTCAATATAACTTTCTTTATAGATTGGGAATTAACTGAATTCAAAACTCTTAAAGATGGTTTATATGTCGCGTCACACAATTGGGATAAATTTGGTTACAGATATATTGTTGTAGATATAATGGAAGAATATGCACGTCTTTATTTTAAAAATCAGGGCAAATAAATGAAAAAAATTATAGTTAATATTATTTGTGGTTTTATTCCAGGACACAATACACGTAATCGTGTTCGTATGCGTTTGAATCATTGGCGTTTAATGCATAATATGTTGAAATTTGCAAAATCTTTCAGTAATCAAAAACACCCAAAAATAAAAACTGCGATTGGATATGGGTGTCATAATTTCGTTGTTATCGTTGATAAAAAATTTGTGTTTAAATTTCCTGTAAAATCAAATGGTATCGCAGCCGCAGAACACGAAAAAAGAGTTACAGATGCTTTGCGTCCAATATCTTCTATAAAAATTCCAAAAATGGAAATTATAAATTGGAACAATATGGCGGTTCGTAAATATGAATTTGTTGGTGGGCGAACATTGGAATCTTTTACCAAGGAAGAAAAACAAAAATATGCAAAAATTATAACAACCCAATTGGCTAAATTTCTGTATGAAATTGGAACGGCAGACCCAAAAGAGATTCGTGATTTGAAACCAAATAAAAATGAAAAACCGTCTTTCATGCATGGTTGGTGCCAAAATGATTTGTGGTATAATTTTATGATGGATGAAAAGACACTTAAAATAAAGGCGTTTATAGATTGGGAAGGAACTTCATTTGGTGATTATCATAAATGTTTTACATACGGAAAAATTCATAACAGTTTTTTAAGAACATCTTTATTAGAAGAATATACAAAATTATATATGCGCAAAAACGCAAAATAATTTTGTGAAAACAATCTTGTTTGTATATATACATAAAAACTTGAAAACACAAATTTTTTGTTGTAATAATTTTATATGAATAGGAACAAGGAGTCTTCACATGAATAAAATTTTCAAATTGATTTCCATATTACCTGCATTATTGGTGTTGCCTGCAATGGCGGATGATTATACAGAAATTAATGAACGGCAGGTTTTACAAGAAGATTATACTTTTGATGGTGTTCAGATAAAAGATATTTCTAATTCTGCAACTGGTGGTGCAATTTTATCTAATAATAAATTAATTATAAAAAACAGCGAGATAAAAAATAACACAGGTGGTGCCGCAGGTGCATTATATGATAACAGTTTGACCGCTTTTAAAAAACAAACTGGTAATTATTCTGTATCAATAGATAGCAGTTATTTTGTATATAATACCGCAGGCGATTTTGGGGCCGTTGCAATATTTTCACCAAACAGTCTTGTTTCTAATTCACAATTTGCACATAATAAAGCAACTGCAAATTATGCGAATCTGGGTGATGGGGCGGGCGCTTTGATGTTGGGTTCAGAAAGCCAGACTGTCGTTTATCGTGTTTCTTTTGACAGCAATGAATCTGGAACGGTTGGGGGAGCAATTGCAACACGTCCAATAAATTATTGGTTGGATACAAACTATTCAGGAAAAGGAACAAATTCGTCCGCCGGTGCCAAGGTTGATATTACATATTCCCAATTTTTTAACAATGTTGCTGGTACTCGTGGTGGTGCGTTCTTTAATTCTTTCTATAACAGCAAAGCGAAAGAAGGTTATGCCTATGTTTCTGATTCAACATTTGTTTCCAATCGTGCAGACAAAGGTGGTGCTGTTTTTGTAGAAGGTTGGACAGATTCTGATGGTGGCAATGCAAAATTGTGGATTGATAATTCTACTTTCTCTAAAAATGATGCGAATATGGGTGGTGCAATCTATAATGAAAGCGAATTGGTTATAAAAGATACACGAAATTATAAAACATCTGGCTTTGCATTCAAAGAAAACACTGCGACCAAGGGTGGTGCGATTTATAATGCGGGTACACTGGAAATAGAAAACGCATCATTTCATTTAAATACTGCGACTGGAAATTCTGGTGCAATTGCCCAGCATGATGTAAATTCAGTTTTGAAATTAAAAAATGTAAATTTTGTTGAAAACAGTGCTGATTGGGGTGGCGCGATGGTTGCCCGCGGAAATGTTGATATAAATGGGGGCTCTTTTGAAGGGAATTCATCAAATGATGGTGGTGGTGCAATTTATTTGGCTACATTGATAAACAAAGGACACAAATTATCCATAGACGGCACAACATTTATCAATAATTCAACTGCGGGTGTCGATTTAGACGGTGGTGGTGCGATTGGCTCTTTCTCTGATTTAGTATTAAAGAACGCAAAATTCAATGGCAACCATGTTGACGGTTTAGCATCAAATGGTGGTGGCGCAATATTTATGGGGTCTGTATCAACGAACGATTTATCAAATGTTGAATTCAATTCTAATACATCGGCTACAAATGGTGGTGCGATATCTATGCGTTTTGTGGACCTGGGTAATAATAAAGATGCAACATTGGATATAGCAAATACAAAATTTATCGGAAACCATGCGGACAATTTTGGTGGTGCGATTTATAATACTTTGCATAATGATAAAAATGATTCTGGTTTTGTAAGTATTTCAGATACATCATTTAATTCTAATACTGCATTAAATGGTGGTGCGATTTACAACGAAACGTATGGGACAACAGACCAGATTGGCGGAAACATTTCATTATCAAATGTTAAATTCACAAATAACTCAGCATCTGCAAATGGTGGGGCGATTTATAATGCGGGAACTTTGGTTTTGTCTGGAACAAATGAATTTTCTGGAAACAAAGCACAAAATTCTGCAAACGATATTTATAATGTCGGTGATTTAACAATCGCAAACGGCACTACAACAATAGACGGTGGAATTGCGGGTGCTGGTGATTTAACAATTGCAGATGGCTCTACATTGAATATAGGCAGTGCAAAAATAAATCAAAATAACATTACATTAAATGGAACTTTGATTGCAGATTTGTTTGCTGATGGGGACGCTTTCTTGACTGCAACACAATCTTTTGAAGGTGATGGAAATTTGAGTGTCGCGGTTGAAAAGGTTGGAACATATAATATATTTGGTGACAAAGTATTTGCAAATGCTAAAAATCAAATAACCAGTTCTGTGTTTGATTTGACATGGTCAGTAGACGGCAAAAGTTTTGATGCGTCTTTGAAATCAGCAGATAAAATTGTTGAAGATACAGGTGCAGCAAAAGAAACTGTAAATACAGTTCTGAATATCGCTTCATCTGATTCAGAACAATTGAAAGATTTGTCTATCAAGATGCAGGAAAAATTAGCAACTCATTCAAAGGATGATATTGCTGCGGTTGAAGATGCAACAAAATCTGTTCATCCTGAAACAGAATCTGTTGTTCAATCTGTTGCAACATCTGTCCAAACAACAGTTGGTAATTTGGCTGCAACACGTATGTCTTTGCCAACAATTGGTCGTGCCGGTGGTGATATAAAACCAACAGGTGCGGGTTTCTGGGCAAATGGTTTGTATAACTATACAAATCAAAAAGATTCTTTTGATGGTTATACACGTGGATTTGCAATCGGTATGGACGGTGTATTTAACAAAGTTGTCACTGTGGGAACTGGGTATTCTTATTCTCATTCTGACATTGATTCTGCACATCGTGATACAGAAATTGATTCATACACAATGTTTGTATATGGTCAATATAAACCAAACCAATGGTATGCAAATGCAGTGTTGAATTATACTATATCTCAATATTCAGAAACTGGTTCTGCATTGGGTATTGGTGTTAAATCTGATTATGATGTTCATTCATTTGGTGGACGTATTGCAACTGGGTATGATTTAGCAAATGGTGTAACACCAGAATTAGGATTGCGTTATACTCACATAGATGCAGATGATTATAAAAACAATCTGGGTGTTAAACACAGTTTGAAAGATACAGACTATATGACATTGACTTTGGGTGGAAAATACACACGCAATTTCAATACAAAACATACACATATTTCATTTGCACCTGAATTCCATGGTTTGTTGAAATATGATGTTATGTCTGATGATCAGGTTGCAGTTGTCACAATGCCAGGTGTAAATTCTTATTCAATATCTGGTGATAAATTGTCCAGATTTGGTGCTGAATTTGGCGTTGGTTTGACAATGAGATATTATAACGCAGATTGGACATTAGATTATGATTTAGATGTTCGTGATGAATATATATCTCATACTGGCCGTATCAAATGGAGATATAATTTCTAATAATCACAATTGTATAAAAACGGGGAATTGTTTCCCCGTTTTTTTATTGTAAATAGCATTTGTTGTTGTTAAAATTATAGATATATGAAAAAGGGTGATTATGTCAAAGAAAGCAAAAAGAATACGCAGAAAAATAATGTCTTTTTTGTTCTTTAATGCGATTATTCAATGGGTGTTAGCATTGTTGATAGCGGGTGTAATTTGGACAATATATCTGACATCAAAACGCAAATATTATAATCTGGAATTGGTTGAAAAATTCCGTGGAAAACCGGTTGTGTTTGTATTTTATCATGGTCGTTCTGCAATGTTATCGCCGTTGATAAAAAGTATGAAAATACCGGCATATTGTATAACTTCGCAACACGCAGACGGCAGAATGATGGCAAAATTACAGCGTTTGTTTGGTCTGCGTGCGATTTATGGTTCTGGAACCAAAGGGGCATTAAATGTTCTGCGTGAAGGTGTTCGTGTCACAAAAGACGAAAAATCATCTATTGTAATCAGTGTTGATGGTCCATCAGGCCCGGCTTTGACATGCCACGAAGGCGCACTTTATTTTGCCAAGATGAGTGGCGCACCAATTATCCCATGTTGTTTTTCTGCATCACGTGCAAAAATGATGGACAGGTGGGACAGATATTTAATACCAAAATTATTTGGCACATTGACATTTGAATTGGGACACCCGATATATATTGATTCCAGATTAAAAGGCGCAGAATTTGAACAAAAACGCAAAGAAGTTGAATCTGTTATGGTTGAACAATTGGCGCGTATGGATGCTGAATTTAATTTGCCGGTTGTAGAATATGGAATCGGGGCGGGCGAATACAAAGACCGTCGCAGAAAACAAAAATCAAAATAAAACACGCCCGTTTGGGCGTTTTTTTTATTATTTTTTTAACGAATATAATTGACAAAATAAAATTTTAGTCTATATTTATATTGTTGGGGGTGTAATATCGTGCAACAAAATTATGTAGTAAGACCAATTTTTAATCAAAAATCAGACCCAAAATTATGGGATAATTTTGCTGATATTGAAATATCTGCACGTGCCCAACATGGCCACATGTTTATGTATGGTGCTTATGACAATATTATAGATGCTTATTACAAGGCGTGGAAAAATTTTGATAACAATGTGGCGTTCGGGGCGTATGTAAATGATTCATTGGTCGGTTTTGCAAATGGTTATCAATTGGGGTTGGGGGATTTTTATCTTGATTCTTTGTTTGTGAAACCTGAATTTCAAGGTCATGGAATCGGTAAAAATTTATTGGCTGAATTTGAACATGCGGTAAATTTATTTCATGCTAATATTCATGGTATGTCTTATTCTTGGGCGCTTGGGTTTTATAAACATCAATCTTATAATATCAGAACAAATGTTCAAGATACTCAAAATTTTACAAAAAAATTAAAACGTCCAACCGCGGGTATTTATCCGGTATTCAAATGGAATATTGGTGATTTTCGTGTAAAACAAATGGCAAACGCAGACATTTTGTTATTACGCAAATCAAAACACAGACCAATTGCGGTTTATGTAAATGAAAAACAAGAAATAGATTCAATCGGTTTAATTAAAAAAGACGGAACCGAACAATTTTATTTCAATGATAAATTGTTGCCAGATATCAGAGGTTTAAGACAACAACAAATACAAAATTATTTATTAAATTCTAAATAAAAACACCGACAAAATGTCGGTGTTTTTTTGTGCTTTTTTTAAGATGCGATTTTTGGTATAATATTCATATCGAGATAGGGGGAATAAAAATAGTGAAAGTCGTGAAAGGCGCAGTTTTCTACACACACACACACACACACACACACACACAGATAGTTTCGTTGCGTGATTGTTGTGCGACACAGATAGTTTCGTTGCGTGATTGTTGTGCGAATGAAATTCGCACAAGATTGAAAACAGACAAATAACGTTGATGACGTTATTTGTCTGTTTTTTTATTTAACAAAAGAAAGGAAAGAAAAATGAAAAATAAAATATTTTTAAGTTCTATGTTGATAATGTCGGTTGCACCGGCAATGGCGGAAAATTTTCCGTCAAATGGTTTAATGCAACAAAACAAAACATACGATAACGCGGCAACATCAACAAATATGGACGGTGTTTATGAAGGTACCGTCAACGCAACAGCAGAATATGAAACAATAAATTATTTGTTAAATGCGGGAAAATATTTACCGAAAGATTCCGAAACAATAACAACATGTCCGGCGGGTTCTTTCTGTGCGGGTGGTGAAACGGTTCAATATAATGAAAATTTGGCTCAGGGTATAGAAACATGCCCATCTGGTTTTGGCAGTTCCGCAGACGGTTCAAGCAGTAATACCCAATGTTATCGTGCATGCGATATAAATAATGTTGGTGATTCCATAACAGCAATCGCCCACGCAACCGCAATCAGCGGTAATGATTATTACGGCAACGGCACCGATACATGCGAACCAACGGCATGTGAAAATGGATGGCATCTAAAACCAGGTGCACCTGATTTGATAAATATAATTGGTAATACTGAAGTAAAAAAAGTTGGCAGTACTATATATAATGCGGCTATAAGAAATAACGGTGAAAAAGTACGACAAGCAAATGTTTGGGGAATGACAGAAAAAAATACATGGGCTGTGGATTATGGTGATAAAGGTAGAATAGCAGGACATGGACGTTGCAGTACATCACAAGGATTTATGGATGGTGATTTTGACGGTTACAATTGGAGTAATCCAACAGTATACGAAACATTAGTTGACGAAACCGGTAATACTGGTGCTCAATATTGCTACTGTAAGCTTGATAGCTATACTCCAAGTGGAGAAAGCTTAATATCTGTATCTACCCCTTGGGTTTATACACAAAACCCTGGTTCTGCATCTAGTTGTGCTGAAGATTGTGCGGTTATATGTGCAGATAATCTGGCGTTTACTTATTCGTCGGATTTGCGTTTTCGTGCTGCATTTTTCGGGTTTGTTGGTAATCCTTTGGCAAGTTGTGAAGCGAACACAATTACAATTAATTGGTCAAATGCAGATGCAGAAGATGTATCTGCAAATAATGCGGGAACCGCGACATACGGTTCTGACGTTCGTACCCCAGTTAAAGCCCAAACTATTAAGGGTAAAACATTTAAGGGTTGGCGTTTCAGTGCACCAGAACAAACAACAACCAGTGGCAACAACGGGTAATGTTGTTAAACGAGATTGGGGCGGGGTTGTGTCCGTCCCGATAAAAAGGGTTCTCTCCCTTTCCTTTGCACCCCGATTATTCGGGGTGTTTTTTTATTCCAGATACTAGGTTCCCCTCCGAGGGAGGGGAGGGCCACAGAGTGGCGGGGAGGGTTGGCCCCACAAACGACATAGACAGAGCCTATCTGTTGACCGGTTTGTCCAACCCCCCTCGGTTGCTTTCGCAACCACTCCCCCACACGGGGGAGAACCTGGTTATACCAATAATGAAAGTATGTTTATAAATTATCTGTGTTATGTTTAATCCAAAACCAAATTGTAATATGTGGTTCGGTTAAACACCGAACACTTAAAGATATTCTGGACGTCATAAAATCAACAACATGGGTTGTTGTATTTTATTCCTCGGGATGACAAATGGAATCGGCGGGGGGTATAAATAAAAAACCCGATAAAAATCGGGTCTTTTATTTTTTGTTGGATATTACATCATTCCAGGCATCGCACCGTTTGGTGTGGTTGATGATTTTTCTTCTGGAATTTCAGACATAACGGCGCCCGTTGTCAATAACACACCCGCGGTTGATGCGGCCGCTTGAATCGCGGTTTTTACAACTTTGGCTGGGTCAATAATGCCGGCGTTCATCATGTCAACATATTCACCGCTTTGTGCGTTATAACCGAAATTATAGTCGGAATTTTCCATGATTTTGCCAACAACGATTTCGCCAGATACACCCGCGTTTTCTGCAATTTGCATACATGGGGCAACGATGGCTTTGCGGACAATATCAATACCAACATTTTGGTCTGGGTTTGCACCGGTTAAACCGGTCAATGCACTTACCGCACGAACCAATGCGACACCACCACCGGCAACAATGCCTTCTTCGACGGCGGCACGTGTTGCGGCCAATGCATCATCTACGCGGTCTTTCTTTTCTTTAACTTCTACTTCTGTCATACCGCCAACGTGAATAACAGCAACACCGCCAACCAATTTAGCCAATCTTTCCGCCAATTTATCGCGGTCATATTCGCTGGTTGTGGTTGTGATGGTTTTTCTGATTTCATCTGCACGATTTTGGATGGCTTCTTTGTCGCCGTTGCCATTGACCAACAAAGTTTTATCTTTCGCAACAACAACGCGTTTTGCAGAACCCAACACCGCCGGTGTAATGTTTTCAAATGTCATACCCATATCATCAGATATGACGGTTGCACCGGTTACAATTGCGATATCTTTCAACATTTCTTTGCGACGGTCACCAAATCCAGGTGCTTTGACTGCACAAACCTTTAACCCACCACGCAGGCGGTTCAATACCAATGTTGCCAATGCTTCGCTTTCAACATCTTCGGCAATAATCAACAATGGACGACCCTGTTGAGCGATTGGTTCCAATATAGGAAGCAGGGCTTGCAGGCCTGTGATTTTCTTTTCAGAAACCAAAATTTGTGCATTTTCCAATTCCGCCAACATTTTTTCGCTGTTTGTTACGAAATAAGGGGACATGAAACCTTGGTCAAATTGCATACCTTCAACCACATCAATTTCTGTGTCCAGACCCTTGGCTTCTTGGACAGTGATAACACCTTCTTTGCCAACTTTTTCCATGGCGTCTGCAATTTTTTGACCGATTTCAGAATCGCTGTTTGCGGAAATTGTTGCAACTTGGGCGATTTCAGAAGAATCTTTGACCGGACGTGCATGTTTTTCAATGTCGGCAACAACGGCAGATACCGCGATATCAATACCGCGTTTAATGTCCATTGGATTCATACCGGCGGCGATTACACGACGACCTTCTTTGAATAAATTTTGTGCCAAAACAGTTGCAGTTGTTGTTCCGTCACCAGCACTGTCGCCCGCGCGTTTGGCAACTTCCTGAATCATTTTTGCACCAATGTTTTCAGCGTTATCTTTCAATGAAACTTCTTTTGCAACGGTAACACCGTCTTTTGTTGCAACTGGTGCGCCGTATGCACGTTCAATGACAACCGTGCGACCCTTTGGCCCCATGGTGATTTTTACTGCGTTTGCCAATTTATCAACACCCGCAGCCAATTTGTCTGTATTAAAAACAATATCTTTTGCCATATCTTTGTTCCTTTTATTATAAGATACCCAATATGTCTGATTCTTTGATTAAAATGTAATCTTTGCCTTCTATTTTAACTTCGTTCGCAGATGAAGCCCATTTTGCAAATAATACATTGTCGCCAATCTTGACAGACATAGGAATCTTTTCTCCGTTTTCATAAATTCCGTCACCAACAGCAACTACTTTGCCATGAACTGGTTTTTCTTTTGCTGTGTCTGGGATAATTATTCCGCCTGCTGTGATGTTTTCTTCTTCGATTCTGGTCAGCAGGACATAGTTATGTAATGGTCTAAACATAATAACAACTCCTTTTACATGTCAGAAATATAAGTAAAAAAATTTAGTTTTCAAGACCTTGATTTTATTTATATTTTTGGGTATATCTATATTATATAGACAAGGGTAAAATATTAAATGAAAAAATCAAAGAAAATTAAAGAACAAAAACCTGTGATACCTCAACCAAATCAAGTGCCACAACAACAAATGCCCGTCAGACCGGGGTGTGCAATGCCACTTAATGGGTGTTTGTGGGTTATTTGTTTAATGTTTTTAACCGGTATTATCGGAAATGAATGCAGACGTTCAAATATAAGATTGGAAGAAGAAAAAATGAAACTGGAACAAATGAAAAAAGACGGTGTTGTCGTCAGCGATACAACATCTGTGATTGTTCCGGATACTTTCAAATTGGGAAATTATCAAAAAACTTATATTCCATTATTAAAAATGTATCAAAGTCAAGAAAGGGGAAAATAATGTATAACAAAGACAATGTTTTCGCAAAAATTTTGCGTGGTGAAATTCCAAATAAAACTGTTTACAGTGATGATAATGTGTTGGCTTTCTATGATGTTGCACCACGTGCGCGCGTTCATGTTTTGGTTATTCCACGCGGTGAATATACAGATATTTTTGATTTTACTCAAAATGCACCTGAATCTCTGCAAATTGCTTTTTGGGCGGGTGTTCGCAATACGGTTGAAAAATTGGGTTTGCGTGATAATTTCAGAACTGTTGCAAATACCGGTCGTGGGGCGGGTCAATCTGTGATGCATTTTCATGTACATATAATGAGTGATGAACGATTCAAAGAAGATTTTTAATGTGCGTGTAACACCGCATGCAAAACAACCAAAGGTCGTAGAAGAAAACGGCCAATTGCGTGTTTATACAAATGTCGCCCCTGAAAAGGGGCGGGCAAATGATTCCGTTATTGAATTATTGGCAAAATATTTTAATGTGCCGAAATCACAAATCAAAATCGTTCGCGGTGGTACCGCACGCGATAAAGTTATTGAAATCGGTTAGCCCTTGTATTCCAAAATCCAACCGATAAGTTCTTGTGGGTCTTTGGCGACGGACACTTTATATTCGTCCAGGGAATCAATAAATTTGTTGTTTAACATATCAACAATCAAATCATGGAAAGGTCCCCAGAAACGATTAGTATTCAAAAAGAATATTGGTTTTTTTGTTTCACCAATTTGTTGCATGGTTAAAATATCTGTTGCTTCATTCAAAGTTCCAATTCCACCAGGCAAGATTATAAAAGCATCAGATAATTCAAACATTTTTTGTTTACGTTCATTCACACCATCTACAATGGTTGCTTCTATTTTTTCATGAACAGGTTCTTGCAATGCCATCACATGTTTTGTTGAAATGCCGATTACGTGTGAACCGTTTTCAAGTGCGGAATTAGCCACGGCACCCATTAAACCAACCGCGCCACCGCCAAAAACCATATTCAAACCGTTCTTTCCAATAAGTTCGCCCATTAAATTAGCATCATGTTCAAATGCAGGGTATAAACCAAATTGATGTCCGCAATAAACTGCAACTGTTTTTATTTTTTTTGTCATGTTCTTTTTTCCTTTATTTTTGGAAATTATAACATAAAATAGGTCTGTTATGAATCAAAATTTTTTGGATTTTATTGCTAAATATAAACAATCAAAAGTCGCTGTTGGGGTCAGTGGTGGCGTTGATTCTATGTGTTTATTATATTGGTTACATAATGTTAAAATGGATGTCGTTTGTCTGCATGTAAATCACCGTTTGCGACCAGAGGCAGACATTGAAACAGAATATGTAAAAAGTGTTTGTGAAAAATTAAATATTCCAGTGCATATTTTTTATTGGAATGATGAAAAACCTGAAAATGGGTTGGAAGCAGCCGCGCGTCAGGCACGTTATAAAATGATGACTGATTTTTGCCATGAAAATAATATTGAATATTTATTGACTGCACATCAAAGTGATGACCAAATTGAAACATTTTTGATGAATTTATCACGTGGTAGTGGTTTGTTTGGTTTGGCGGGTATGATGGCGGAATCTGAACGTGATGGTATTAAAATTTTAAGACCTTTGTTAAATGTTCCACGCAGTGAAATTAAAAAGTATTGTGAAGACAACAATATTAAATATTTTGTTGATTCTATGAATACTGACGAACATTACACCCGGGTGAAAATTCGCCAGAACCGTCATTTATTAAATGAAAAATTAGATATCAGTGATGCCCGTATTTTGTTGGCTGTGCAAAATCTGGGGCGAACACGTCAATGGATGGAAAAATATTTAGATGCCAGAATTGAAATGGTTATTCGTTCATGGGGCGCTCTGTTCCTAGATTCTTTTTTATTTGACGAAGCAGAAGAAATTAGATTAAAATTGCTGGGTCTGTTGATTCAGAAAATTGGGGGGGGTGATTATATTCCACGCTTGAATTCTTTGCAAAATGCATTATCTAAATTGCATAGCGATTGCAAATTTACATTGGGACATTGCACATTGCGAAGATTAAACGACAGAATCTTAATCGTTCCAGAAGGAAAAAGAACAAGTTTTAGGAAAAGACATGAAAAAAGAAAATAATATTTTTAAGAAGAAAGATAATTCTAAATTTTATTTAATCACATTTATCATATTGTTTGTTTTGCTGGTTGTACGTGTGTTATTCGTCAGGGGTGATTTGCAAACAAATTCTGTTGCTGAAAAAATAGTCGGCAAAAATCGTCCAATAGAAATGACCTTTTCTGATGTTATGCGCAGAAGTAATGAAATCAAAACAATGGAAATCAAAAAAGACAATACTGCAACTGGAACATTGAAAGACGGTACAGAATACAAAGCCGTTATTACATATAATCCAGAAATGTTGGAAAAGATTTCTAAAAATGGAACTGTTGTTTCAATAGAAAACAGAGATTCTATGTTGGAATCTGCATACAGATGGATGACTATATTCTTTACAGGATTATTTATTTTCTGGTTGTTGCGTATGTTACGTGGCGGTGGTATGGGGCCAAAGGGCGGTATCACACGCAGTTTAATTGGTCAAAACCCAACTAAAATTACAACCGGTAAAACAAAAACTACATTCAAAGACGTTGCCGGAATAGATGCTGAAAAACAAGAATTGATGGAAGTAGTAGATTTCCTGAAAAACAAAGATAAATTCAAGGCATTGGGTGCCCGTGTGCCACGTGGTATTTTGTTGGCCGGTGAACCGGGGACTGGTAAAACTTTACTTGCACGTGCCGTCGCCGGCGAAGCAAATGTTCCGTTCTTTGCAACATCAGGCAGTGATTTTTCAGGTATCATTGTTGGTTTGGGTGTTGCCAAGATTAAAGAAATTTTTGAATTGGCAAAAAGAAACGCCCCTTGCATTTTGTTCATAGATGAAATTGATGCTATCGGTCAAAGTCGCAGTAAATTTTCACATAATGATAATGACCGCGAACAGACATTAAACCAATTGTTGATTGAAATGGACGGTTTTGCAAATGAAACAGGTATTATCGTTATCGCTGCAACAAACAGACCAGATATGTTAGATGCTGCATTGTTAAGACCGGGTCGTTTTGACAGACAGATTCATATTGAATTGCCTAATTTAGAAGGTCGTCGTGATATTCTGAATTTGCATGCTAAGAAATTCAAGATTGCTGAAAATATAGATATGTTAGATGTTGCACGTGGAACAACTGGTTTTTCAGGCGCAGATTTGGAAAACCTGTTGAACGAAGCGGCTTTGCATGCGGTTCGTGTAAAACATACTGTTGTTGAACAAGATGATTTAGACGAAGCCAGAGATAAAATCTTGATGGGCCCGGTCAAGAACCGCAAAATGCGTCCAGAAGATATCAAATTGACCGCCTATCACGAAGCGGGTCATGCATTCGTAGGTTTGCATTATGGCGACATTATCGACCAAATACACAAGGCCACAATTATACCACGTGGTCGTGCGCTGGGGATGGTTCAATATTTGCCAATAGATAACAAAGTTTCTATGAGTATTGAAGAAGTTCGTGCGAATTTATCAACATCATTGGCGGGTCGTGCCAGTGAAGAAGTTTTCTTTGGTGCAAATAAAATTACAACTGGGGCTGAAAATGATATTGAAATGGCGACCAGATTGGCCAGATATGCAATCACAACCGCTGGGTTGTCCGATAAAATTGGGTTGATTGCAATTAAACAAGCGGACAGTTTCGGTCAAAGAATCGCATTACAAAATGCGTCTGAAAAGACAGCAGAAATGGTTGATGCTGAAATCAAACATTGGATGGACAATGCACACAATGATGCTAAAAATTTAATTGCTAAAAACAAGGCGACTGTTGATAAATTAGCAAAAGCATTGCTTGAAAAAGAAACTTTGACTGTTGATGAAATAAAAGAAATTGTTTTTGGTAAAAAGACCGTCAAAAAAACAGCAAAAGTTGTAAAAACAGTTAAGACAGTCAAAACAACAAAAAAATCAAATGCCAGAAAATAATGTAAAATTTGAGGTTTTACACATGCCACCAACCAACACAAATTCTGTGTTGGTATCCGTTGGGCGTGATGCGGTCATTATTGACGCGTGGGGAAAACCTGCAGATTGGGACAAAGTTTTGTTGGAACGTGGATTGACATTGCGCGCGATATATTCTACACATGGACATCCCGATCATATTTCTGCTGCACCAGCATTGGCAAGGGCTTTTAATATAGATTGGTTTTTGTCTGAAAAAGATAATTTTTTAATCGGGTGGGGTAATGAATTATTAGATATGTTTTCAATACCACATATTCATCATGATTATAAAAGACCTGTAAATTTGTGCGCTGGGGTGAAAGAAATTTTACCAAATATAAATATGGAAATTTGGGACAGCCCGGGTCATACACCTGGTGGTTTGATGTTCTATTTTCCAGAATATAAAATTTTAATCACAGGCGACACTTTGTTCGCAACATCTTTTGGTCGTTTTGATTTTCCGGGTGGGAATAAAAACGCATTGATGCAATCTATCAAAGATGTTTATAACAAAAATCTTGATGATGAAACATATGTTGTTCACGGGCATGACCACGACACAACGATAGGTTGGTTAAAACAACACAATCCATTTTTTAACGGTTGAATATAACAACGCGATTTATTCCAGATAAATCTTTTTCAATACGGTCAAATTTCCAACCGAAAAATGTAAATATTTTGATAACAGAATTTGCCTGGCCTGCGCCAATTTCAAGATAAATTCGTCCATTTGGTTTTAATAAATTTGGGGCGTTTTTTGCAATCTGTTCGTATGCCGACAATCCGTTATTATTTGCATATAATGCAATTTTAGGGTCAAATTTAGCCGCATCATTTACACGCAAATCACCATATTTTATGTATGGCGGGTTGGAAACGATTATGTCAAACATGTGTTCTGATTCAAAATGTGCAAAATCACCACGAAACAATTTGATTTGGTTTTTCAGCCCAAGATTTTTTACATTTCTTTTTGCAACACGCAATGCAGATTTTGATTTGTCAAACCCAACCCCCGTTGATTCAGGAATATTTTTACATAACGCACAAATTATACATCCGGTTCCAGTTCCCATGTCTAATATTTTACGTGGTTCGTTTGTGGCGCAATCTTTTATGACGGCTTCTACCAATGTTTCGGTGTCTGGGCGTGGGTCCAGTGTGTGTTTGTTTGTATAAAATTCCAAACCATAGAACCATTTAGAATGAATTATTTTTGCAACAGGCATTCCTTTCTTTAATAAATGTGCATAATATTTCACACGCAAAAAAGACATCTTTTTATATCTGTCTGTTATTATGCGCGCGGCACGATTTCCACCACAAGATTGTAAAATTGAGAATGCTTGATTTATGTTCATATTTTTATTATAATACGCTTTATGAGAAAAGCAAAAAATATTATAAAAAAGATGAATGCCGGATTGGTAAAATCTTGTCAAAATTTAAGAAATGTAAATGTTTTATCACGTGTTGTTTTGATTGTGGCGGCGGTCATGATGGTTGTCGCAATTGGGATAGTTTTGTTTTATAAAACCCCATTGAAAGAGGTTATATGTAATCCTGAAACCCACACGGTAGTAGAGGTTAAAAGGGGCGACACATTGTCTAAAATTTTGGGTGAACAGGGCTTTGCCATGCGTGATATAGACACAATATCAAAAACATTAAAGACAGAGGCCGATTTTACAACATTGCGTGCAGATAAAGACAAGGTTGATTTTATTCGTCCAAATGAAAAAGCACCTGTGTCCAAGATTGTTATTGTAAATGGCCCATGGACCAGAATTGAAATAGATTGTGGAACACCAAACACATGGCAATGTCAAAAAGTTGAAATTGAACGTGATACCAGAATTACTTACAAAGAAGGCGAAATCAAAGATGGTAGCAGTTTTTATTTAGCAGGTCTTGAAGCCGGTATTCCAGAAGGTATTTTGATAGATGTTTATGATTTGTTGGCGTTTGAAATGGACTTTGAACGTGACATCAGGGCGGGACAAAAATTCTATGTTTTATATGAAGAAAATTTTGCATCTGAAAAGAAAGTAGATAATGGACATATATTGGCTGTTTCTTTTGATGCGTTGCGTGGTAATGTCCAAATGTATCGCTATGTTAAACCAGACGGACATGCGGGTTATTATGATGAAAACGGTAATGGTGCAATTAAATCATTAAAAAGAACACCTATAAATAATGCAAAAATTACCTCTAAATTTGCTGGCAGACGTAAACATCCAGTCTTGGGCTTTACACGTGCACACAAAGGTGTAGATTTCCGCGCACCAACCGGAACACCAATTCCTGCGGCTGGTTCTGGTCGTGTTATTGCACGCAGTTTCAACCGTGGTCATGGTAATTTTGTAAAAATTAGACATAATGGAACATTTGAAACTTTGTATGCTCACATGTCTAAATTTGCAAAAGGTGTCAATGTTGGAACCGTTGTTCGCCAGGGACAAATTATCGGATATGCGGGTTCCACAGGTTTATCAACCGGCCCACATTTACATTATGAAGTTATAAAAAATGGTGTCCATGTGAATCCTTTGACTGTGAAATTGCCGGCAATAGAAAATTTGGACGCTAAAAATAAACCTCTGTTTATGGAATACAAAAAGAAATTGGATTCTAAAATTGAATTGTTGAAAAATAATCCTAATAAAGTTGTCAGATTAGATGACAAAGAAGAAGTGAAAAAATAAATTTATTTCTTTGCAGATACAAACAGAGCAAATATCCAACCAACAAACAGACAACCAAACAGCCAAGAGCCGACGCGGACACGCATATTATCATATTTAGATTTAGAAGTTACAGCGGCCAGATATGAAGGAAACAAAAAAATACAGGTCAAAACACCAACCGCAACGATATATTTTATAATCAACAAAACATTTATACCGAATAACATTTATTAAACCTGTCTAAATTTTTTGTGATTATAACACTGTTTTTTATACGTTCAATCAAAATTTATTTGATTGAACGTATATGTTTTTTGCTTATTTCAAGCCGTATTTTGCAGATGTTCCCAATTCTTCTTCTATTCTTAATAATTGGTTATATTTTGCCATACGGTCTGTGCGGGACATAGAACCAGTTTTGATTTGTCCTGCGTTTGTAGCAACGGCTAAATCTGCGATAGTTGTATCTTCTGTTTCACCACTGCGGTGGGAAATGATAACACCATAATTTGCATCTTTTGCCATTTTGATTGCACGCAGAGTTTCTGTCAAAGAACCGATTTGATTTACTTTGATAAGAATTGCGTTTGCAACACCGTTTTCAATTCCTTTCTGTAAACGAATTGGGTTTGTTACGAATAAATCGTCGCCAACCAATTGACATTTGTCACCGATTGTTTCGGTCAAAGATTTCCAACCCGCCCAATCTTCTTCGGCGATGCCGTCTTCAATAGAAATAACAGGGTATTGTGAAATTAAATCTTTATAGAATTCAATCATTTCTTCAGATGTTTTTGTTTGACCTTCGAATTTATAAACACCGTCTTCGTAAAATTCAGATGATGCAACGTCCAATCCGATTGAAACTTCTTCGCCTGGTTTATAGCCTGCATCTTTGATTGCAGATACGATTGTGTCTAATGCTTCGTGGCAGGTGTTAAAGTTTGGTGCAAATCCGCCTTCGTCACCAACATTTGTTCCATGACCAGATTTTTTCAAGATAGATTTCAAATGATGGAAAATTTCAGAACCGATACGAATCGCTTCTTGTTCATTTTTTGCACCATTTGGGATAATCATAAATTCTTGTGCGTCCAGACCATTATCTGCGTGTGCGCCACCATTTACAATGTTCATCATTGGACGTGGTAAAACACAAGGTGTTTCGTTTCCAAAAATATTTGCAATATGTTTGTATAAAGGAATATGTTTTGCATTTGCAACAGCATGTGCCACCGCCAAAGATACAGATAATATTGCATTTGCACCCAATTTGTCTTTGTTTGGTGTGCCGTCCAAAGTCAACATTTTTTCATCAATTTCAGATTGTTTTTCTGCATCCATTCCAATTAAAGCAGGTGCGATAATTTCATTTACATTAGAAACTGCCTTGGATACGCCTTTGCCCATGTATGTATTTCCGCCATCTCTCAATTCTAATGCTTCAAAAGAACCAGTAGATGCCCCAGATGGAACAGATGCACGACCAAAAGAACCGTCGTTTAATGTAATGTCGCATTCAATTGTTGGGTTTCCGCGTGAATCCATAATTTGACGCGCATGTATTTTTTCAATAGTAAACATGTTTACTTTCTCCTTTTTTTTCTTTCGTTAAAATTTGTGATTTTTTACATGGTGAAATTTTCGCCCAAATAGACCTTTTTAACCATTTCGTCTTGGACGATTTCATCAGAAGTTCCGTGTTTCAAGATTTTACCGTCATGTAAAACATAACTTCTGTCTGTGATACCCAATGTTTCACGAACGTTATGGTCTGTGATAATAACACCCAAGCCACGGTTCTTTAATTGGGATACCAATTCACGAATTTCATTTACTGCGATTGGATCGATACCTGCAAAAGGTTCGTCTAACAAAATAAATTTAGGGTCATTTGCCAATGCACGTGCAATTTCAACACGACGACGTTCACCACCAGATAATGCAGTAGCCGGACTCTTTCTTAAAAAAGTTATAGAAAATTCATCAAGTAAAGCGTTCAATTTTTCTTCGCGTTTTTTACGATTCGGTTCAACAACCTCTAATACAGACATAATATTATCTTCTACGGATAAACCACGGAACACGCTGTTTTCTTGTGGTAAATAACCAATATGTAATCTTGAACGTTGATAGAAAGGCAGGTGTGTAATATCTTGTGAATTCAAGAATATTTGGCCACTGGTTGCAGATAATTGTCCGGTAATACAATAAAATGCGGTTGTTTTACCAGCACCGTTTGGTCCCAATAAACCAACAGATTCACCCTGGTTAGCAATCAAAGAAATATCACGCAAAACAATGCGTTTGCCATAATTTTTTGATAAATGTTCAACCCTTAATACAGACTTTTTCATAATTGTAACACCATTTCTTCTGTTAAAAATTTGTCGCCATTGCTGGAATTTACACGAACATTACCAGTCAATGTTAAAACCTTGGTTTTGTGATTAAATTGACCACGAGATGCGGTGATATTATCTGTTACTTTGCCATCTTTTGTAGTGCGAGTTATTTTGCCAGATGGTTTTTCAAGAAATACAATATTTGGTTTATCATATTTTTTATAACCAGTATTTGCATGAATTTTATAAGGATTATTATCTTTGTCCATGCCGGCAAATGATGCATTGGTCATTTTGAATTGATTAGAAACAACATCTTTCATATTTACAGCGGTTATAGGTGTCCATAAAATTTGTTTTGTAAACAAAGACGCGGCCACCAACACAGCAACCATTATCAAACCCCAGCCCGTAAAGAAAAATTGCCAAAGACGGGTCAGGCGTCTGTGTTTTGATATGATAATAAAATTTCTGCGATCTTGAACCATACTTAACAGTTTAATATTTTGAAAACAAAAAAGCAATTTTTATATTTATCTAATTAAAAAAATGTGATATAATACACCTGAAAGAGAGAATGAAAAAAATATTATCCATTTTTGTTATTGCGTTTATGACTGCGGTTCCTGTGATGTCGCAGGGTGCTGTTACGGTTAAAAAAGCCGCGTCTGTGACTGCAAAGAAAGCAGACAAAATGGAATCTGCAACCAGTTTGTTGCCAAGTGTTATCGGTTTGGTTGGTTCTGTTAAAGCGTTAAGTGCACAACAGCAACAATTAGAAGCAGATTGTGTTCCTACATCTGATGAATTAAATACCGTGAATAATTTGGTCAAAGAATGGGCAAAAATAGGGGAATCTTCCGCAAGTGACGCGGTTTCTGGTTTGGGGGACCCATGTAAATTATCAGAAGAAGGTGATAATTCTGCTGATTCTGCATATAAAGATTATATGGAATTTGTATCTGATGGTAAAACATCTTGTTATCTTACATTTTCAAGTGAATCTGACAAAGACATGATTTGGGAAGGGTATCCAAAGGCGAGTTCTGCAAAAATCTGTGAAGCAGATAATGCTAAAAAATGTAAAACATTTTCTAATTTGTATGATGTATTTACCAAGATTCCTTTTGCTGAAGAAGATTTAACAATCAAAGAAGCAAATAAAGTTACAAAATTGATTGAAAAATCTGAACGTTGTGCACCTGCAAAAATTACTGCGGCAAAACGTCAATTGTGGGGTGGATTTTTAACACAGACATTGGGTACGGTTGGTCAAACAACTGGTGCTGCGGGAACTGGGTCTGTTATAGAAGCGGTCTCTGCTATGGGTGGCAGTGGTAATTTGCAATCTATTGGTGGGGCCGTATTACCATCTTTGGGACAATTTTTAGATAAATAATTGTAAAAAAACATTTTTTGTATTCTTTTTTACTTTACTCAATTTGCAAAAATAGATATAATTATCTTGATATTAAAACAAGGAAAGGGATTTATTATGAAAAATAAACGTTATGTATCTGTGTTGGCATTATGTGTTTGCACTATGATTGCGGGTTGCGCGGGTATGCGTAATAACGACGAATACATGGAAGAATACGATACTCCAACGGTTGATTATGTTGAACGTTTAAATGTGAATGATGCGCCACATCATGATTCTTTCTTGAATCAATTGGCTATGAATTATCGCTCTTATGCTATATTTAATGCCAGAACAAGCAATTATCCAGATATTGCAGAATTGTTCGCACAAAAAGCGGTTGGTGCATTTTCTGGTGAAAGACCTTTTCCTGAAAGTTTAGATAATTGGGAAATAGATTCAGAAAGTGAAAGATTTGAAATCTTTAATGCTTATAACAATTTGATGACACAATTACAAAGTGATGCTGCTGATGAACAACCAAAATTGGCCGCTGAATCCCAGGCTAAATTTGATTGTTGGATAAGTGCTGCTGCATCAAACCAAAATGCAACTGCCAATGAATGCAAACAAAGATTCAAAGCATCTCTTCAGGCGTTACAAGATTGTGCAGAAGGCAGGGTTGTTGCACCGACACATGTGAAATCTCAGACAATCAAACCAACAGAAGTTACTGAAAAATATTATCCAGAAACATATCGTTTGAACGCTATGTCTGGTTCAACCAGAACACGTGAAGGTGTAGTAATTGTTAATAATGTAAATATACCTGAAAATTTAATCAAGAGAGAACCTGTCCCACAACAGGCACCTATGATTATTAATCAAACAATTTATGGTGGTGAAGAAAATACCGAAGAATCAGATATTCCAACAGTTGGTGAAGAATATGTTAAAAGAGATGAATTTATCAATATGATGTTGGAAATGCGTGATGAATTGGCAAAAATCAACAAACGTCTTGATGCTTTGGATAACCAACCAGCACCAAGCGAAGAAAAAACAATTATCAAAGTTCAACAGATTCCATTAGAACCACAACAACGTGTAATGGAAGAAATCTTTGAAATAAGATTTGATTTTGATAAAGCCATCATCAAACCTGAATATGATGAAATTATCAGAAAATTGGCCGAAACAACCCAGGCAAACAAAAATGTAAAGGTTTCTGTGGTTGGCCATACTGATACAGCGGGTTCTAATTCTTACAATTATGCATTGGGTGGTCGTCGTGCAGAAGCTGTACAAAAGATGTTGATAGAAGCGGGAATCCCATCTTCTCAGATAATTGCTGTGTCTGCTGGTGAAGAAGATTTGAAGGTCAAAACACCAAACAACACACCAAATGCTGAAAATCGTCGTGTTCGTGTTGTCAAAGAAACTTCTTTCGAAGAAGAACCAAAGCCAACACCAATTTTGGTTGAAAAATATACCGAAGTTGATGAATGCGAAGATTGTGAAAAATAATCGACAAAATACTTGACAAAAATATTTATTAGTGTATTATTTGTCAAAAATAGATAGAAAAATTGAAAAGGTGATAGTATGGGTAACAACAAGAATACTTTTAAGAAAGCGACAGAAGATGTAAAAGAAGGTGTAAAATCTGCTACAAAAACAGAAGCTTTCAAAAATGCCCAGAAAAGAGTTGATATTTCGGGTAAATTCGCATCTTTGGGCGTTGATGTAAATATGTTAAATACACAAAACGTTAAAACTGCTGCTTAATAATAATCTGGTTTCAATGGCCTGATTGGATTGTCAGGCCTTTTTTCTATCCTCTTGACTTTTTCTCTTAAATTTACTAACATTATAAATAACGGGCCAGGGTTCCTTGGTTCAGATTTCCAAAAAAGGTTTTTTCATGCATGTAAATGAATTAAAAACAAAGTCACCACAACAATTGTTGAAGATGGCTGAAGATATGGGGATTGAAAATCCTTCTCAATTAAATGTACAACAGTTGCGTTTCGCGGTTATGCGTGTTTATGCATCTGATAAAGATATCACTTTAATCGGTGATGGTGTTTTGGAACGTATGCAGGAAGGTTTCGGTTTCTTGCGCGCACCTGAAAGTAATTATTTGGCGGGCCCAGATGATTTGTATGTTTCGCCGGCTTTGATTAAAAAATATGGATTAAAGACAGGTGATTACATAGAAGGTCAAATTCAAGCACCACAAAACGAATCCGAACGTTATTTTGCATTGGAAACAATTGAACGCGTAAATGGTGATAATCCTGAAAAATTACGTCATCGTATTTCTTTTGACGATATGACACCATTATATCCAGATGAAAAATTGAAAATGGAAGTGGAAGACGACACAGACAAGGGACGCAATTTGTCTGCCCGTGTGATTGATTTAATTTCTCCAACTGGAAAGGGACAACGTTCTTTAATCGTTGCACCACCAAGAACTGGTAAAACAATTATGTTGCAGAATATCGCACATTCAATTGCTACAAATTATCCAGATGTTAAATTGATTGTGTTGTTGATTGACGAACGTCCAGAAGAAGTTACAGATATGCAACGCAGTGTTCGTGGCGAAGTTATTTCTTCTACATTTGATGAACCTGCAACACGTCATATCCAGGTTGCAGAAATGGTTATTGAAAAAGCAAAACGTTTGGTAGAAGCAGGTCAAGATGTTGTTATCTTGTTAGATTCTATTACCCGTTTGGGTCGTGCATATAATACTGTTGTTCCATCCAGTGGAAAGGTTTTAACCGGTGGTGTTGATGCGTATGCTTTGCAGAGACCAAAGCGTTTCTTTGGTGCGGCCCGTAATATAGAAGGTGGCGGTTCTTTAACAATTATCGCAACTGCTTTGATTGATACGGGTTCCAAAATGGACGAAGTTGTATTCGAAGAATTCAAGGGAACAGGTAACAGCGAAATTATATTAGACAGAAAATTGTCTGATAAACGTGTTTATCCTGCGATTGATATTACAAAATCTGGAACCAGAAAAGAAGATTTGTTGGTTTCCAAAGAAGTTTTATCAAAAATGTATGTTTTACGCCGTATTATCAACCCAATGGGAACATTGGAGGCAATGGAATTCTTGCTTGATAAATTGCGTTTAACAAAAACCAATGATGATTTCTTTAATTCTATGAATCAATAATTAAAGAAAGAAACACAAAATAAAACCGCCATTTTTGGCGGTTTTTTTATTAAAGGATTTTTTTATGAATAAAATATATGTGCTTGCTTTGTTTGGTGCGCTGTGCACCGTTTTTTATTTTTACGGGTTAAATGTCGGAAAATCAAAATGTGAAACAAAAAATATCCAGCAACAAATAAATCAGATTAAAACAACTAAACAACAAGAAAGGATAATAAATGAAAAAGTGTATAAAACTGGGGTTGGTGATATTCGTCGCATCTTGCACAACGAATACACAATTAAATAATAGAATCTGTGAATGTGATATAATATATGGTCGGGCGGGGGATTGGGATATTATAAGTGATGATTTAGCACGAAGTATTTATAGGCATAATTTAAGATGTAAAAATAATTGACAGTATATTATTTTTGTCTATAATTATATGGTTATGGAAGAAAAAATAAAAACTTATTTTCAATTAAAGATGCGACAGACCAGATATTCTGGCATGGGCAGATTATTACGTAAAATTGGTTTTGATAAATTTTTATGTCGTGTGGGTGCTAAAAAAACAGAACATTCATCTTTGACTAAATATGCCAGAAAATATGGGGTGGAAGGAAACATTTTGTCTGTTATGAAAGCATGTGATGTTGATTGTCATATTGGTGAATTACCACCCGAATTATTACAATTGGTTGATAAACAAGACAGAAGTGCAAAAACAAAAGAATTTTTTATGGCTCTTGATAAATTAGTCAAGACAAAAGGAAGTGAATTAAGCAAACATAAACAGTTGGTATACAGATTACCAGAAATTTGTAAAATATTTGATTCTTATTGTGTTTTAAGAACTGCAAAACCTGTTAAAAATTTCATAAACGAATATGAAACATGGGGTGGTTCATTCGGTGATGTATATAAAATATGTTTTCCTGAAATAGGCGCTGAATATGCATTAAAGATTTATAAACCATTACGCAGACATGCTGGAACAGAATGGAACAGACATGGTGCGCAATATGAAATTCCAACCGCGTTTTGCGCAAATAAAGCAGAACCAAGGGAAAATAATCCTGTATATATGGCGAAATTAAGGGGAAATGAATATTTGCTTTCCAAATGGCAGGACAAAGAAGAAAAACCAATTCCACGTTATCAAAATCATATCTTTGAAACCAGCAATTCTGAAAGAAAAGCCTGTCGTGAAAATTTCATAAATGGCATACGTATAGATTATGGTGATACTTACAGACTTGATTACGGTTATTTATCTTATAATGGTCGTAAATGGTACCGCAAGATAAATACAGAAAATTTATATCAAATCAAATATGAATACGCAAAATTGAAAAATAATTTTGAGAAAAATTGTTTTTACGAAGCAATGGAATTATTCTTCCTTGAATATATCAGGGACAACAGATTAAATCTGACATACAATCAACAATCAGAAATCAAAGAATTGATACAGACCAAGAATATAGAAATATTTGATAAATATTTTAAGAAATCTTTTCCACCAATCTGCCGATAATTTCACGAACGACATCTGCACAATGTTTATCGCCAGATACCGCGTATTCAACAAATTCGAAATTCACTGCGTCGCTGAATCTGTCTATAAAATATCTCACAAAATCAAGTGATAAACCGTTTGGTTCTGGGACCCAAACATCTGTGAAATCTTTTGCGTCAATTCCATCAAAATCAAAAGACACAATAAATTTTTTATTTCCAATACGATTGCGAACTTCGTCAATTGCGTCTTCCCAATCTTGTTTTGTTTGTAATTGTGCCGGTGTGCGATAGAAAATATTATTGTCTTTGACATATTTTATTTCAGATGGTTCAAAAGAACGGGAACCAAAATAAAACAGATTTTCTTTCTTTAACGCAGGTTTTTTGTGTTGTAATGATAACCAACGTTCGTCACCTTCGCCCAGTAAATGTCTGACATTTGTTCCGTGTGGGGCACCGCTTGCTTCACGCATAGAAGATTCAGGTGTATGGATATCAAGATGTGCATCAAAATACACCAAACACAAATCTTCATCTGCATATTGGTCGGCAACCGCAGAAAAATGTGAAAAATTCACACTGTGGTCGCCACCGATAAAAATATGTTTTTCAGATGGTGTGTTTGCATATATTTTTTTGTGCATATTAAACGTATCACCGAAACGGTCACGCATACATTCTTCATCACTGATTTCGTCAGCAACAACAATATTCCATTCTGCGTTTGGAAACATTTCTTGAACTTTCTTTGGTGCCAATGCTGGTCCGTCGTGAATTATATGTGCCGTGGCACCTCGGCTGTATGCCGCACCCATAAATTTAATCATGATAACTCTCTATAACACTTTCTGCTGCATTTTGTATTTTTTGTAAACTTGATTCATAAGTTGCACAATCGCGTGTAATTTCAGATTTATAAGCATCACGTAAATTTGCCGCCATAGAAGAACATGCACGCAAGAAATTTACACAATATTGATGTCCAATATTAAAGGCGTTTTGACCACGGACACGACTTTCTGCGTCGGCCCATTTAATATCTAATGCGTTATCTATATTTACCCATGGATTTGTGCCGGTATATGAACCAATTGTTTTGTCCCAATATGATTTGATTTCATCACTGGTAACATCAGGATTTTTATATTTTAATTTTATAATCTGTTGCATCAAAGAATCTATCTTTGGTTGATATCTTGAATCTATTTGTGCCAATTTAGCACTGCAAAAACAACGATTATATGGGGTGTCTTCGCGTCTGCAATAATCTTCCATGCATTCTTTATAACTTGCAAAACAATGTTGTGAAGACATAGCAGTCATTGATGTTGTTGTTGAGTTTGTTGAACGAGTATTCGAAGTTGAACGAATTTTTGCATTTGTTCGTTTTGAAGCACGTGCGACAACATTACGTTTTGTGTTGTTGTTTATACGTGGTGAATTTGTTTTTGGTGTTGCGATTGTTCGCTGTGTATTATTTACAGCAGCAGCGCGCACAGCATTAGGGCGTTGAACCACACGACGTTGTGTCGGTTGTTGAACGGTTTTTACCTGGGCAGTGTTAGCGGTTGCACGTGCAAGATTTTTTCTTTGCACCACACGACGTTTGCCCATTTGGTTTTGTGTGTTTGTATTACCCGTTGCGTATGTTGTCCCCTTAGCAGTTTTAGTAATTTTTTTGTTTATAGTTTGTGGATATTGTTGGGTATATAAATTGTTATTTATAAAACGGTCAGGCAACGCACTGAAAACAGGTAATGTTGTGCATGCAAATAAAACGGTAAAAATTACTAATCTTTTTCTCATATTTTGTATTCTAGTTTGTTTAAGAAAAATAAACAAGCACAAAATGTTTATAACTGTTTTTGTTTCAACAAATTTTTCGCAGATAAAAACAAAGGTTTTGGTAATTTATCCATATCAAACCATTTCCATTGTTCGCATTTATCGTGTTCAACAACGACAGGCTTTTTAGACACATTTTTCACAATAACATGAATTGTTACATAGTGTTTATTTGTTTCGCGAAATATGTCATTTGTGATAGAAATAATTTCAAAATTTTTTGGTGAAATTTTCATGTGTGTTTCTTCGTATGTTTCACGCGAAGCACATTGTTGTGGTGTTTCGCCAAATTCCAGATGACCACCCGGCGGTGCCCATTGATTTGTGCCATGTTTAGATAATCTTTTGCCTAATAATACCTGGCCAGATTTATTAAAAATCCAGCAACCAACACCAACTTTTACAATATTATTTTCATTGTTTTTCATGGTTTTATTATGTAACAAATTATATCTGTTTTCAATATGTTCTTGTGAAAAAAATAATTGCACAATATATGATTTTTTTGATAGGATAATATCCATAAGTATATTGTAGGAGATTTTTTATGAATAAATTGTTCATAATTTTGGCACTTTTTCTGCCAACTTTGTCGTACGGGGCGGGGGATTGTGCGACGATTCGTACCATGCCAGAAGGTGAACAATCTTTACAGGATATTATTAAATTAGGTTTATGCCGTAACCCACAGACAGCGGCGGCTTACGCGTCTTTGCAATCAACCAGATTTAATAAAAATGCCGCGTATTCAAGTTATTTGCCATCTGTATCTGCGTCCGTATCTGCAAATAAAAATTTTGCACAACCAAAAGATGCGAAAGTGAAAGATTATGATTGGGGATATGGGGCGTCTTTATCTGCATCTTATTTGATTTTTGATTTTGGCAAAAGAACATCTGAATTAAATCAAATGTTGGCGACATATCGTGCGGCTGGTTTTGATTTCAGCGACACTGTGCAAAATTTTGTTTATGGATTGGTTGGTTCTTACTATGAATTATTAAATGCGGATGCGGATGTTCGTGTTGCTGAATCTGCACTGGAAGTGGCACAAACCGCATACAACACAGCAAATAAAAAATTCAAGGCCGGTGTCGTAGCAAAAGCAGATGTGTACAAGGCTGAAACCACATTGGCAAATTCACAATTGACATTGGAACGTTCTAAAAACAATCGTGAAATAACCAAGGCGACATTATTAAACAAATTATCTTTTCCGGCTGACCAAGATATAAAAATTGCCGATATGCCGTCCAGTTTCGGAACAGATGCAGAAAGCGAAAGCATAGATGAATTGATAAAGGTTGCACGTGAAAAAAGACCTGATTTATTGAAAGCAACCGCACAAAAAGATGCGGCATGGCATAAAAGAAATGCGGCTTTCTTGAAAAATTTACCATCTATATCTGCGTCAAGCAGTGTGTCTTGGAATGAAGAAAAATTGCCGGGTGTATTTGAACCAGATACAAACAAAATGTCGGGTTCAATTGGTATTCGTGCATCTATGCCATTATTCGCAGGTTTTGCAAATATGTATGGTATTCGTGCCGCAGAATCAGAATACGAACGTGCAAAATATAATGAACAAATGACATCTAATAATGCGATGATGGACGTATTCACCGCATATCAAAATTATAAAACGGCACGAAACGTTCTGAAACAGACGGAAACATTGTTGAAATCTGCAACTGAAAATGAACGTGTGACATCCGGTATGTACAAGGTTGGACGCGCAACAATGCTTGATTGGCAGACGGCACAAAACGTCAAAATAATTCTGCAAAATACGATTTGTTTGTAAAAAGGGCGGCGGTTGCGTTGGCTATCGGTGATATAAAATCTGAATTGGAGGGAAATAATGAGCAATAAGAGAAATTGGTTTTTACGCCATAAATGGTTGTCATTGTTCATAATTATATTATGTGGTGTGGTTGTATATTTTGCGTTTGGAAAATCTGAAAAACAGACGGATAAGAAATTTATCACATCAAATATTTCACGTGGTGATTTATCGCAAATTGTGACGGCAACTGGTGAAATAATGCCTGTGAATACGGTCAATGTTGGTTCCCAGGTATCTGGTACAATCGAAGAAATTTTTGTAGATTATAATTCTGTTGTGCACAAGGGTGATATTTTATTAAAAATAGAACCATCTGTATTACAGGCATCTGTTGATGAAGCCAAGGCATCTTTGGATAGTGCAAAATCACAATTACAATATGCAAAAAATGAATACAACAGAAACAAGACTTTATACAAAGATGGATTTATTGCACGTTCTGAAATGGAACAATCACAAACACAATATGAACAGGCATCTGCATCTGTGATTCGCGCACAATCTCAATATGACAAAGCGGTTACAAATTTGGGATATGCAACCATTACATCACCGGTTGATGGAACAGTTATTTCAAGAAAGGTGGACAAAGGTCAAACCGTTGCTGCATCTTTTCAAACACCTGATTTGTTTTTAATTGCCGAAGATTTAACAAAAATGCAAATTGAAACATCTGTATCAGAAGCAGACATTGGTGTTATCAAACAAAATCAAGCGGTTACATTTACGGTTGATGCGTATTCTGGACAAACATTTAACGGCATTGTTCGCCAGGTCAGATTATCCCCAACAACAACATCTAATGTGGTGGTTTATACGGTTGTCATAGATGTTGATAATGCAGACCTTAAATTGATGCCGGGAATGACTGCATTCGTAACAATTATTGTTGATGCGGTTAAAGATGTATGGAAAGTGCAAAATTCTGCGTTGTTGGTTCGTTCTTTCACAAACATAATGGACAATGTTGATGAAAATATCACACCGAAAACTCATCTGGCGATTCAACGTGGCAAAGAAGTTGTTTTTGTAAAATATGAAAAAGGACTGGTCAGCCCAACTGAAACAGAAATTAAATCTGATGAAATCAAGGAAGGCGACAAAATCATAACTGGATACATTGGACAAAAGGCAACTGCAAACCATACTGGAAATCGTCGTGGTGGTATGGGCGGTCCAGCCGGTGGCCCAAGATAAAGTGATTTTAGCATGAAACAGACACCAATTATTTCAATGAAAAAAATCTGTAAAAGTTTTCCGCTGGAAATCGGTGGTGAACAACAGGTTTTGTTTGATATTTCATTTGAAGTAAAATCTGGCGAATTTGTTGCGATTATGGGGCCGTCGGGTTCTGGTAAATCAACATGTATGAATATTGTTGGTGCGCTGGATTCTGCCAGCAGCGGTGTGTATGAATTATACGGCAAAGACATCACAACATTATTGCCAGACGAATTGGCGAAAATCAGAAACGAATATATCGGCTTTGTTTTCCAGAATTTTAATTTATTGCCGAAACGAAATATATTGGACAATGTAATGTTGCCATTGATGTATCGTGGTTTGCCAATGGCGGAACGGTTACGTCGTGCGCGTGAAATGTTGAAATTGGTTGGACTTGAAAAATTCGAGACATATTTGCCAACACAATTATCAGGCGGTATGAAACAGCGTGTTGCGATTGCACGTGCTTTGGCGGGCGACCCAAAATTGATATTGGCGGACGAACCGACGGGTGCTTTGGATTCCAAAATGGGAAATGAAATCTTGAAATTTTTCAAGAAATTAAATCGTGAATTGGGAATAACGATAGTTATGATTACACACGAATTTGAAATTGCACAATATGCAGACCGTGTGATTCATATCTATGACGGCCGTATTACATACGACGGAAAAATTCCAAAGAACGAAAGTGTTTTAACAAAATCTGAAAAAAAGGCGCACAAGAAATGACATTTTATGATATTGCTCATGAATCTTGGCTGTCTATCAGCGGAAACAAAATGCGTTCATTTTTGACCGTGTTGGGTATTGTTATTGGTATTATGGCGGTTGTGGTTATGGTTGCGGTTGGTGAAACGGTGCAACAATCTATCACAGACCAATTTTCGTCACTTGGCACAAATACAATTATGATACGTGCCGGCGCGGCACAAAGTGCGGGTGTCAGAACGGGCAACCGTATGACATTGACAATGGATGATGTGCAATATATTTCTCAATTACCAGATGTCGCGGCGGCAACCCCGGTTGAAAATTCCAGTGCGCAAATTGTGTATGGAAACAAGAATTGGGCAACATCTATGGTTGGTGTTTATCCAGGATATGCAACCGTTCAAAATATAGAAATGGAATACGGAACATTTTTTGATTTCGCAGCGGTTCGTAACGCGGCTACATACGCGGTTATTGGGCCTGAAACCGCCGAAGAATTAGGTTTGCCAAAAAATCCAGTTGGTGAAATTATTCGTGTTCGCAATATTCCAATGACAATTATCGGTGTGACCAAGGCAAAGGGTGATTCTGGTATGGGTTCCCAAGACGATATGTTGGTAATACCAATTACCACATTGAAAAAAAGGGTAGTGGGGTCTTATTTTCCAAATGCAGTTCGTCAAATTGCATTGAAATTATATCAAGATTCAGACAACAATGTTGCAACGGAACAAATCACCGCATTATTGCGTCAAAGACATAAATTGAAAGACAGCGACCCAGACGATTTCCAAATAACAGATATGAAACAGGTCATGGAAACAATGAATACTGTGTCGGGATATTTGACATTATTGTTGATAGCAATTGCCGCGGTATCATTGTTGGTTGGTTCAATTGGTATTATGAATATGATGTTGGTATCGGTTGCAGAACGCACACGCGAAATCGGTATCAGAAAGGCGATAGGTGCGCAAGAATCAACAATAATCACACAGTTTTTGTCTGAATCTATATTGATATCTTTTATGGGGTCAATGATAGGTTTGATATTGGGCGTTGGTTTATCCCAGGGTGTCGGTCGTTTATTATTACATTACAATGTGCCGTTTTCAATATGGCCGGTTGTTGTTTCAATATCGGTTGCAATTGTTGTTGGGTTGGCGTCTGGGGTGATGCCTGCGATGAAGGCGGCAAAATTAAACCCAATTGACAGTTTAAGATACGAATAAAATTTTCACTTTTTTCAAGACCCGATTTTTGATATAATGTTTGTATCAAAATTGGGGAATAAAGAGAGATGAAAAATAAAATATTTTTAAGTTCTATGTTGATAATGTCTGTCGCGCCGGCAATGGCGGAAAATTTTCCGTCAAACGGTTTGATGCAGGAAAATAAAACATACGATAATGCGGCAACATCAACCAACATGGACGGTGTATATGAAGGAACCGTAAACGCGGTTGCGGAATATGATATCATAGATTATATCGTAAACGCGGGACAATATTTGCCGGCGGATTCTGAAACCGTGATAACATGTCCGGCGGGAAGTTATTGTCCGGGAATCAGTGGTAATGTCCAATATAATCAAAGTTCTGACCAGGGTATACAAACATGTCCGACGGGCTATGCCAGTTCTGTGGCGGGTGCATCATCAGATACACAATGTTATCGTCAATGCAGTGGTAATGTAACAATTGCACATGCAACCGCGGTAACGGGTAATGATTATTATGGTGCGGGTGTTGATACATGCGAACCAACGGCATGTGAAAACGGTTGGCATGTGAAACAAATGAATATAGCATCAACAATTGGTTCCAGTGATTCCGCGGTAAGTTATGCAAGCACAAACAACAATGGTCAATTTAAAGAATATGTCGCGAACAACGGTCAAAGTTTTTATGGTTTAACCAATAACAATACATGGTCGGTTTATTATGGTTCCAACAAAGGTATGTTGATGGGTCAGGGACATTGTTCTACACAACCTGGAAATAATAATAATAATCAATGGACAAATCCAACAATAATACCAAATTTAACAGACGAAACAGGTCAAACAGGTGCGCAATATTGTTATTGTAATATAACGGGATACAAAGACGGAAATGGCAATATGCAAAGTTTGTCTTCGGGTTGGGTATTCAATAACGATGGCGAATATGCGGCTGATTGTGCATTGTATTGTGCTGAAAATTGTTCACGTAATATGGGACGTAATACTGCAAGTGCTCTTGCATTGCGTGCTGCGTTGTTGGGGGAAATTGAATCTGTCCCAGCCATGTGTGAGGCAAATGTTATTAACATTAATTGGAACGATGTTGACCCTGCGACCGCCGGTCAAAACAACGAAAACACCGCAACATACGGTTCTGACGTTCGTACGCCAGTCAAGGCCGCAACCAAGAAAGGTCAAAGATTCAAGGGTTGGCGTTTCAGTGCACCAGTGCCTACAAGTTGTCAAGAAATCAAAGACCAGGATTCGTGCAACAATAGTGGTTTAATATGTATGTGGTATAATGGTGTGTGCACAGAAGCACATAGTGGATAATTATCAGAATAAAAAACACCGACATTTTGTCGGTGTTTTTTTATTTTGTGTTTTCAGATTTAATTATTTCTTGTAATTTCTTTTTCAAATCTGCTAATGTGTTTGCCATATTATCTTTTGGTGATGTGATAATTTTATCTTGTTCAATTGGCCATTGGATATTTATTTCTGGGTCATCATATCTGATTCCAAATTCTGCGGTTGGTTTATATACATTGTCCACTTTATAAACAAAGGTTGCCTTTTTACTTAAAACCGCAAACCCATGCAAGAAACCACGTGGGATAAATAATTGCTTTTTATTTCTTTTTGATAATACAACCGCAACATGTTCGCCAAATGTTGGGGATTCAGGTCTGACATCAACCGCAACATCAAGGACGCGACCATGAACAACACGGACTAATTTTGCCTGGTCGTATGGTGGCAATTGCATGTGCAGACCACGAATTACACCGTACGAAGATTCTGATTCATTGTCTTGGATAAAGGTGTTTGGAATGCCTTTTTCTGTGAATTCTTGTTTGTTATATGTTTCGGCAAAATAACCGCGTTTGTCTTTGAATGTTTTTGTTTCCAGAACATAAACACCATTTATTTTTGTTTTTTTAAATTCAGATGGCATATCGTTTTCCTTTCTTTTATATCAACGATATTGTGCAAATATAAAATGATAATGTCAAATGTTTATCTGTAAAGTGGTTCGGCCGGGCGGACATGACACCCGTTTTTACGTTTCAATTCAATTGCGTTCGCGTATCCTCTCGATACGGAACCGTTATATCTTTGTGCGGCGACCCGTTGTAAAAATGCATCGCGTTTATTCATCCAATTATTGTGTATGTCGCCACTATAATTATTTACGGCACTGACCATGCTGGTATCAACCGTGCCATTTTCGGTTGCAGATAATCCCAAGAAAGAACGGAATTGTTTGCCCGCTGTCCCCGGACCGCTGGCCATACATGCGAGCATATAATCAGAACTGATAACATCTGGTAATTGTCCGATTTTATATTTTTTCCAATAATGTTCATAATAAAAATCTTCGGCTTCTTCGCGGTTTTTTACGACAACCCCAGAACAGTTAGCAGAAGAACCAATTCCATAACATGTATATCCGCATGGGTCGTTTTTGATTGTTCCGCATGAACCTTCTTTTCTGAAAATTGTAATCAGTGCTTTTTCAAACGCAGGGCTGATTTTTTCATATCGTCCAGATGTCAAAATTTTGTTTGTAAAATTTCTGTCTTTTGCCGCAGGATAACACGAACCGTTTACAACATAGTTGTTTTCAATTACCAATCCACCGCCAATTGTTTGTCCTGTCCATGGTGTTGAACCAACCGTCGCTTGCGGACATCTGGCAGAATCACTTGGGTATTTCAGGCAATATTCTGTGGTGCTGAGCGTTTGTGCATCATGTTCTTGTTGTTCTGCGATGGCTTCGGCCTGGGCAATCATGTGGTCTGTGTATTGTTCTTCGCCTGGAACAATGTCTAATTCCATGTATGCTCTTTTATTCATAAATGGTTTATAACCTTCGGTTGCGTTGGCAATTCGTTCTGTAAAGGTTGTATCCGCGTATGTTTTTGGAAATCCCGTGGCCTGTAATTTAGCATAGGCGTATGGCGATAATAACAACAGCAAAAATACAGAATATTTTTTCATTACTCTGTATTATATCACAAAAATTACTATTTAGAAAGTGTGAAAAATTTTTGTACCAATTGAATTGGATATGGTGTGTCTGTCTTGGTTAAAATCTTGCGCAATTTTTCCATATTGTCATCACTTAACACCAGACAGCCCGTATCTATGCCATAATTATCACGACACCATTTTTGGAATTTAAGTTGTTCTTGATATTGTTTCCCATGTGAGCGCCAATCAGTAATATGTTTATAAACATCTTTTGGATGAAATTCGTATGCGACACCATATAAATAATTCAAGATTCTGTCCCAATCAAGCCATGGTTTTAATCTGGTTTGATAATCAAATTTTGCATCTGGATTATTCGCCCATAAAAATTGAGAATAAAAATATGAAACACTTACTGCGTCTTGGAAAATAGGAATCATTTGTGTATATTCTTTTTTGCCAAGAGCAGGGTGGCGACACACCTGATAAAACCAATCAAGTTTAGAAACATCAGACAAAATTCGTGCGCGCATTTCATTTGGCATGTGATATTTGTGTGCGAAAGAATAGGTTGTTTTATATCCTGCATCTTTCAATTGTTTATCCAAATAGTGTGCGCTGGATTTTGTGTCGTAATCAGAAATAATCATGGCTGAATATTTAACAGGCCCCAATTCAACCAAATTTTGTAATTCGTGTTTGTTTGTGTCTATGTATAACGGCTTTTTTAAAAAAGAACGCCAATCTGTGCATAATATTTCATACACAGATTGGTATAAATCTTTTGGATAAAATAAATCACCGGTGTGAATCATAAATTATCTTTGATTTTCTTTCTTAGATAACAATGCAACACAACCAGCCAATGCAACAATACCACCCCAAGCCATAGTTTTTGTTGTCTTTGGTGATGCTAATTCGTCTGTATTGTGTTTTTCATAACCGACGGTATAGTTTTCATATTCCATTGCATCGCGTGCGTCTTCTGTACCAGCACTGCCCAATAAACATAAAGAACCAACTGTGCCCAAAATACCAGCGGTAATATTGCGCAATGTAGAAGTTTTTTTAATTTGTGTCATTTTTGACTCCCTTTTTGTTTGTTATTATGTGTATAATATAACACAAAAAACAAATTTGTCAAGTGTTATTATAGAAAAATAATTAAATTTTTCAATATTGTGTTCTATGCCTGTTTTTTCAGTATTTTTATGTCTGATAATAGTTCAAATACCAATAAAATCTGCCAAAACAGGAAAATTATTGTCACTATATCGTCGCACATGTGGTCTTTTACAACGTCAATCAGGGCGAAAATATAACCTTGTTCTGTGGTGACGAATAACATTGCTGTTTCCCATGCGAACATAGAAAAACGTTTGTCTATAATCGGTATCAATTTATTATTTTTGTCATAAACCAGATTATGCACGCGTCTTGTTTTGTATAAAAGATGTTTTACTATGAAAACAAATCCGCATATAAACATTTGTAACAACAGGTTATACCATATCCATTTTTTTGCAAAAATATCATTTGCAACCCCAGAAAAATCATAGTCGTATTTAATCATATCTGGGATAGAATTCCAATCTGTGTAAAACACATAGATTTCCACCGCCAACACTATAATGGTAATAAGTATAGATAATCTGGTTCTGAATTTAATACCCTGAATTTTATTCCCAGATATAAACATTTTTATAAATTGTATAACAGATGACATATTTTTATCCTGATTTAATATATAGGTATTATTTCACAAAAGAGAAAGAATACAATAAATATTTCGTGGTCGTGCTTGGTGAACAATTCTCGAACCGATATTATTGAAACAGGGTGGGGAGATTGAAGAAGTGAAAGATAAAATTAAAGTTTTATAAAGTTTTCATAGAAATGTTCTTTGGCATGGTAGATTTTATGGTTTTTGTAGTTTGGGCCATTTCATCACCAGCAGAAATAACTTTTGTCACTTTTCTTACAGATTTTGTTTTGCTTTCTTGCACGCGTCTTAAAAATTCTTCCCGACCATTACGATGTAAACATAAACCTGTTGCCCCACCGTTTGGTTTTCTTTTTTGTATAAAATCTGGCATTTCGCTTTGCAATTCTTTTAATTTTTTGTCTATTAGATTAATAGAGTTTATCGAAAAAGTGCTGTCTTTACCTAAATCGTTTGCAGATTGCCATTCTGCTGTTTTTGGTGGATATTCTGTGACACCTAATTTTTGCAGAAATATTTTACGACCATCGCGATGCAGACATAAACAAAATGCACCTTTTTTTGGCTTTCGCATTTGGATAAATTCCGGCATTTCAGGCTGCAGTTCTTTAAGTTTGCCAATGATAGTCTTTTTACTTCCAATGGGAAAAGTTTTGTCTAATTCCAAATCTAATGCAGATTGCCATTCAACTGTTTTTAGTGGGTATTTGCTAATATGATTTTTTTCTAAAAACAATTCGCGACCATCACGATGCAAACATAAACTTGGTGTTCCATCTGTTGGTTTGCGTTTTTGTATAAATTCTGGCATTTCACTTTGAAATTGCGCCAATTTCATAGCAATTGTTTGGTTGTCACCCATTGGAAAAGTTTTGTCTTTCTTTAAATCGGTTGCAGATTGCCATTCTGCTGTTTTTGGTGGGTATTCTTCAATAATGGCTTTCCTTAGAAATAAATCGCGACCATCGCGATGTAAACATAAACCCGGCAATCCGCCCTTAACAGATTTCCTTTTTTGTATAAAACCTGGCATCTCGTTTTGAAACCTTGTCAGTGTCATAGTAATTATTTGTGTATTCCACATAGGAAACGATTTGTCTGTTCTTAAATCTTCCACAGATTGCCATTCAGATGTTTTTGGTGGATATTTTATGATATCTGCTTTTTCCAAAAATAATTCCCGACCATCGCGGTGTAAACACAAAGATGTTTGACCATTGCTTGAAAGTTTTGGTTGAATAAATTTTGGCATTTTGCTCTGAAATTTTTTTAAAAGATTATCAATGTTTTCTTTGTTGCCCATTGGGAATGTTTCGTCTTTCCTTAAATCAATAGCAGATTGCCATTCTGATGTTTTTTTGTCGACAAATTCATTTTCAAGACGTTCAAATAATTTATTGTTTAATTCCACAAGGGTAGTTTTGTCTGTAATCAACTCAAAATCAGTAAATTGGGTTTTATGATTTTTATCTGTTAGTTTTTCATGTTTTGGTGAATAATATGGAGCATACTTTGCAAACAAAACCATTTCACCAGCAATATCTTTGAATAAAACTTGGTGTGCATTGGATGCAGTATATAAAATATCTTCTATTGCTTCATTGGCTGTTTTACGGAATATAGTGTCCACAACAAAAGCGATTTTATTTGGATTGTTGTCATCAATTCGTATTGCACGACCGGCTGTCTGTTCAGCCTTTACCCTTGATCGTGTTGGATAATTTATACACATAGAAACCGCCACGTCGTCAAAGCCTTCGGTCATAGTGCCAACCTGACAGGCGACAGTATATTTTCCGTGAATAAAGTCTTGTTGTAAACGGTTGTATTGTTTATTTGTAATGCCAACTTTGTGTAAAGATACCGCGACTTCGTGTCCTATAATTTCATTTATCTTGGCGGCCTGTAAATTTGCAATCTCAGCATTAGGACAGTTTATTATGGCTTTTAAATTGCTAAATTTAATTCCTGTATCTTCATCAAAACCTTCGGTATAAATGCGTGCAATTTCTGTTGCCAAAGTATCAGGGCTTATTTTATTTGTAATATTTTCATAATTAAATTCACCGTTTGTTGATGCAGAAACTTTAGACAAATCACAAACTATGCTTGAACGATATAGAACATTTTTGACAGGACTTAAAACACCAGCTTTTACACTGTCTGGGATATTCATAACAAATATTTCTGTGTTTAATAAATTCGCAACAGCATGATTTGCTTCATATTCAGGTGTTGCAGTAAAACCGATAATAGGTACAAACGTATTATAAAAAGTTAATCTTTTTGAAATTTTTTCGCCAAGCATATGATGGGCTTCGTCAGCAAAGATTAAACCAACATCATTAAAATCTATAATACCAAATAATTTATCCAAAGAATTATAAGTTGTAATAATAATATCGCTTTTATTGTCTTTTTTACGACCACTGTATTCGGTAGCGACCAGGTCAGCGAATTTATCCAATTTTTCTTTGGTTTGATTTATCAAGGATAATCGTGGGACAATAATAATAATTTTTGGTCGTTGTTTTATACCAGATGCTTTAATCGCGTCAAAATAGGCGCGTGCCATGGTGGCAAACATGACGGTTTTACCAAATCCAGTGGGTAATTTGAAATAACTGTGTGATAATTGTTCGTCTGTAAAGCGGTCAGATAATAAAGCACGAAACGCTTCTATTTGTTTGCCACGCAACATTTGCAGCGTTTCAGGTTGTTTTATCTGTCTGGCAATACCAGCCCGTAAAAATTTTATATCTGTTGTATCCATATCGTTGATTATTATATCATAAAAAGTTCGAAATAGGTATAAAAATAGCGTTTTCTAAAAACACAACTCTCGAACTTGGTGTAAGTATTGAATTTCAAACAAAAACCGCCCGATGTGGCGGTTTTGAATTTCATCTCGCTGTAGCGACAGCATAAGCGGATTCGTGGCTTTGCCACCCGAAGCCTTGGCGAAGGGTGGTCGGGGGGATTTCCGCCTTGTCGGACAATAAATAAAATCAAAAAATATGTAGGGCGAAAGGATTGTTCCGCTTCGCTTCACTCCCTTGGCTCATTCGCGTTGCTCACCGGCTGACTCTCGTCTGCCTTTCGCCTGCGGGTCGAACCTTCTTTCCGAATGTTCTTTGAATCCTTTCGCCCCGCAACAATCAAAGTTAAATAAAAAATACCGCATAAAAGCGGTCTTTTTTATTTAATCTGGTCGGGGCGAAAGGATTCGAACCTTCGACACCTTGGTCCCAAACCAAGTACTCTACCAGACTGAGCTACACCCCGAAAACGAAACTTATTATATACTTATTTTTATAAAATGCAAATAGATTTTGTATTATTTTCAATTTTTCTTATTCGGGGCGGTTTTTTAGTGGTATTTGCCGTTTTGCATGTATAAGATTAGATATCATGACACAAAAATATACTTTACATACGCATACAATTGGTTTTGACGGAAAAAATTCAGTTCAAGACATGGTAAATCGTGCCCGTGAACTAGGATTTCATACAATTGGAATTTCTAACCATTTTATTGTGCATGAAAATATCAGAAAATCTAAAATGTATGGTTTTGCAGTGCAGGGTGGTTATGCGAATATATATTCGTCTTATTTTTGTGATGTCATGGATAAATTCATTCCGCATTACAATGAATTAGACGAAATTCAACAACAAAACCCAGATATAAAAATTCTGCGTGGAATGGAAGTGGACTTTTTCAATAATCTAAATTGGCGCAACGGTTTTGAGAAAAGTATAAAAATATTAAAACCAGATTATATTATCGGTTCAACACATTTCATAGAATACAATAACACTTTGCTAAATTCACACGATTGGGCAAATGCAGACCCGAAAACACAAGATGTTTTATTGGAAAAATATTGGGAAAATCTGAAAACCGCGGCGGAATCGGGGTTGTTCACATGGATGGCGCATCTGGATTTACCGAAAAAGGTTCATTTGGGTTCAGAAGATAAATGGGCGGAATACGAATTGCGCGCGGTTGAATCCATAGCGAAATCAAACACAATGATTGAAATAAATACGGGACTGTATAAAACAGACAATTATGTTCCATACCCATCAGACAGAATTTTGCAAATGGTTGCAAAACACAAAATTCCAGTTTTAATCAGCGACGACGCACACGCGTCAAATCAAATTGCCCGCCATTTTGACGAAGCAGAAAATTTAATTTCCAAATTTAATTTAACTAAATATCAAAGATAGCATTTTTATTTTTGATGAAAATGTGATAAAATACCCATGTCGGGAAAGTCTTTTCTGACGGGGTGTAGTTACCTCTTAATATCTTACATCAGCGATGATGGCAAAAACATCTCCTGTCATTTTTATGGCGGGAGGGTGTGGAAATACCCAATACCGCACACTATTTTGAGATATTATAGTAACTAACCTCCTGCCGCCCGATTTTTATCTGGCGGTTTTTTTGTAGGGGGAATGTGTGAAACGATTTATCGTATTTTTATTATTGGTTTTTTGTTCGGCTGCACACGCAGAAACCGAAACGATAAATTGGTATATGGACGATAATGTTTATGCAACAACAACATGTGAATCTGGGGGTGATATAACATTGCCAACCGCCCCAACAAAATATGGATATACATTCCAGGGCTGGTCCAGTTATGTTCCAATAGAATATCTTGAATCAACAGGGACACAATGGATAGATACGGGGGTCGTTGGTGATACAGATTTTTTAAGAATTGTATTTGAATTTGAAAACAAATCTTTACAAAAAAATTGGCAATCTGTTTTTGGAAGTTATATTGACGAAGATACATCTGCGTGGCGACTTATAATTAATAATCAAAAAATTGGCTATATAAACACAAATACACAGGCCGGACAAGGTGCGGTAGGATATAATTTTTCCGATGAAAAAAAATATTTTGTCGATTTGAAATACAAATCTGTAGAAATAAATGGTGAAAATTATGTGTTTGATGCACCACGTGGGAAAACAAATGATAGAACAATATTATTGTATGATTCTAATAATAATGAAACTACCATTAGTGCCAGAATTTATTACTTCCAAATCTACGATAACGACACTCTTGTTCGTGATTTTGTGCCTGCACTTGATGGTAATGGGGTGCCGTGTATGTTTGACAGGGTAGGAAATAAATTTTACTATAATGCGGGGACGGGTGATTTCGTTGCGGGCCCGGTGGTAAATGAATAATGAAAAAATATTTTTTAATTTTGTTTATTATTTTACCGATAAATGCTTTTGCGTATTATAATGAAACAATACCAAACAAATGTGGTGTTGTTAATAATAAAATGTATGCCGTATTCACACCAAATGTTCATACGTGTTCTGCGGGATATTTTTTGCCGGCAAATGTGGATGGTTGTCGACCGTGTCCAAATGATTATACCTGCGCTGGTGGGACGTTTTCTTTCAATGAGCGTCAATCCCAGGGTATAACATATAAACAAACAATTCGTGAAAATATACCGTATGCGTGTGCAACAAATATGCCACACGATATGGTTGCGATATTTAATCCGAATACAATAAATATAAATTGGTCTGATACGGATATGGCAGATGTTATTGCAAATAACGCGGGCAGTGTGGTTTATGATTCTGATATTCGGACACCGGTTCGTGTCGCACACAAGAAAGGAAAAGTTTTCGTTGGTTGGAAATTCAGCAACCCGAATAAATAAAAACGCCCAAACGGGCGTTTTTTTATTTGTTTGTCAATTGTAATTCTATACGACGGTTCTTTTGCAAACTGGACGGGTCGTTGCCCAATTCAACCGGATGCAATTCGCCAAACCCAGATGGAACCAATCTGCGTTTTGATACACCGTTTTTAACCAATTCATTTACAACCGCGGTCGCACGCAATAATGATAATTGCATATTGTTTTTATATGTTGCGGTGCCTGGTAATACGAGTTTATTATCGGTGTGGCCATCAACACGAATTATCCAATCTATGTTTGATGGAATTTTTTCTTCAAAATCTTTGATAATGTTCGCTAACAATGCGATTTGCTTTTTCCCAGATTCAGATATTTTATAAGAACCACTGCCAAATAAAATATCACTGGAAACAATAAATCTGTCGCCGTCTTGTTTTATTGTTGTGCGATCACCCAAAGCCATTTTGATTTGTTTATAGAAATCAGATTGATATTCAGACAAAGAATTTAATTCTGCGACTTTGTCCGCCAACGCTTTGTTCAAGCGGTTTGACATTTCGGTATATTCAACCTGTTGTTGTTTTGATTTTTCTTCGGCCTGGTCCAATGACGCCTGTAATTCAGCAATGCGTGCGTTTAATTCTGCAACCTGGGCAGACATTTTGTCTTGCATTTCATGACGTTCAGATTCCATACGCGCCATTTCTTCTTTTGCGGTTGTTGCCTGGTGCAATTCTTGGGTCAATGCGTCAATTTGATCTGCCAATGCCTGTTGTTTTTCAACCAAATCAGCAACCTGTTGTTCATAGGCGTCTGCGATATTTTTTGTTTGTTCGCGTTGATTTTCAATTTCAACTTTCTGGGATTCAACAACCTCTGCTGCGGCAATTAAATCTTGTTCTGCCTTTTCATTATCGGCAGCCATTTTCATGATTTGTTCGGCCTGTTCTTGTTTTTCTTGTTCCAATGCAGCAACCTTGGTCGCACCAGTGTTTTTGTTAAACAAACTGGTTGTGGTCCACAAGAATAAAAATACAACCAACAAGAATATAAGAATAATTACCAAATTAGAAAACACATCCACGAAACCTGGCCATGCGTTTGTTCTTTCACGAAATCTTATATTGTTTAACATGATTTTTCCCTCTCTCTCTATTGTTTTTAATCAACCTGTGGTTTGAACAGATATTCTATTGCCATGCCGATATATTCAGCATAGGCGTTAAAATCTTCTTTTTCAGATTTTGTTTTTGGAACTTTGTTTTTGTGTTGTGATATGTATTTCTTGAATTGGTCAACATTTGCAAAATGTATAATGTTGCCAGACAATTCAGAATTTTTACCAGATACACACAAAATCTTGGTCTTGATTTTGATTCCTTCCAATGTGTCGGCAAAACATAATTCAAGACGTTTATAAATGTTTTCCAAAACATCATCATCCAGATTTACCGTGCCAATGAATAATTGTTCTTTACTGCCCAATGCGACAACCGCAGGTGTTTTTCCGTTTATTCTGATTAAATCTTTGATTTCATAGCCCGCGTCAGACAGAGATTCATATACTGCAGATATTTTTGTATAAATATCTTCTGATACAGGGGCATTTTCAGATAATTTAATAACCGCGCTGTGTTCGTCCGGGGCAGAAACAATATATTTAGACATAAAATCTGTTAAATCTTGGAAAATAGTGTTTTGTGCCAATTGTAATTGCATACCCAAAAATCCGACAGTCAAACTGCCCGCCAAACCCAATAAAGAACTGGTAAATGCGGTTGCCATACCGGACAAAGGTGTCGCGATACCATATTGCATTGTTTGTAAAACATTTGGGTCATCAAAATTCAGATTGAATAATATTTCTGCAAAACCGCTGACGGTTAAAATCAATCCCCAAAATGTCCCGAGCAGTCCCAAAAATATCAAAGTATTTGTGATATATCTGATGTTTTCGCGTTTTTCGTCCATACGAATTGCAACCAAATCCAACAATTCTGTCAAATTAGATGTTGTGATTTTATAGTGTCTGTTTTGCAATGCAAACGCGATTGGCTTTAACAGAGCAGGGGAATATCCATAATCTGCCCGTCCGTCAAAATAAGCATGCAACCATTTATATTCAGGCAACAATTTGAACATATTTGCGAAACAGATAATGATTCCGAACAGAGTTGTGCCGATAATAATGCCGTTTAATAAAATATTTGTTGTCGCAATGTTCAAGAATGTACGCCAAAACAACAGTGTCACAATGAATATGACCGCTGTGAAAAGTGACATAAAATCAAGGTTTTTATGAAATTTCTTCATAATTTTCATCTCTCGTTGTTGTGATGATAGTAAATTTTTATTGCGTCTGTCAATAGAGATTTAATTCTATTTAATAATAAGAATATAAAAACACTTGATTTTTTGTAAAAAATCTTCATAATATGGTCTGTTCCTGCTGGCAAGATGGGCTTGTCGGCTGTATAAACCAAAGGAAATAAAATGGCTTACTATGAAAGCGTCTTGGTTTTCCGCCAGGACTTGACTGAACCGCAAGTTAAAGAAAAAGCGGCTAAATTTACAGAAATAATCAAAGAATTGGGTGGGGATGTTAAATCCACTGAATTTTGGGGTTTGAAAAATTTGGCATACATCATTCGTAAAAACCGCAAGGCACACTACGTAATGTTGAACATTGAATTGCCAGGTAATCAAATCACAGAATTGGAACGTCGTTCCCGCATAGATGAAGATGTTATCCGTTTCTTGAACGTTCGCGTTGAAGAATTGTCAAAAACACCATCTATCATGATGAAAAAGAACACAGAAGAAGAGGTGGCATAATGGCAGTTCGTGCAGCAATTTATCGTAAAAAATCTAACCCATTGAAAGGTCAGACAATCGATTACAAAGATATAAAGACATTGTCTCATTATATCACAGAACGTGGTAAAATCGTTCCATCACGTATCTCTGGTGTTTCTCAGAAAGACCAACGTGCATTGGCAACAGCTATCAAACGTGCACGTCATTTGGGATTATTGCCTTTCGTTCGCAATAACTTGGGCTAAAATTAAATTCTGTGGGCGTTTGTTGTGTTTTTGTCCCTTATGTAACAATTTGTACACTGCGGGACGTCAAACACTGCCAACCGCCACGCACAATTTAATTTATAATCTCTAACTTTTTAACAAAATAAAAAGGACAGATAAAATGAAAGTAATTTTAACAGAAAAAATCACAAAATTGGGCAATATCGGTGAAACAGTAGAAGTTAAAACTGGTTTCGCACGTAACTATTTGTTGCCAAACAAAAAAGCATTGCGCTTCACAAAAGAAAACGTTGCTTTGTTTGAAGCACAAAAAGCAGAATTGGTTGCTCGTCAAGAAAATGCAAGAAAAACAGCAGAATCAAAAGTAGAAGCAGTTAAAAATGCTAAATTACACATGATTCGTCAGGCTGGTGATACAGGTCAATTATATGGTTCTGTATCTTCACGTGATATCGCACGCGCATTGAAAGAAATCGCAGGTGTATCCGTTGAATCTTCTCAAGTTATGTTGGGCGCTCCAATTAAATCAGTTGGTGCATTTGATACAAAAATCGCTTTACATCCAGATGTTATCGTTGATGTAAAAGTTTTTGTTGCACAAACACAAGATGAAATTGACGCTTTGGTTGCTGGAAAAACTTTGACTTTCGGTTCTAAGAAAGTAGAAGAAGCAGAAGAACCTGCAAAAGAAGAAAAACCAGCAGAAACAACAGAAGAAAAAGCTGAAGAAAAAGCAGAATAATTTTTCTGTTATATGCAATAAAAAACACCCACGATTGTGGGTGTTTTTTTTATTATTGAAATCATAAATTAAAACTTTATAATGTGAATAAAATCCGATAAATTTGGGTTTAGTTTTTTTTATTCTGGGGGCAAAAACAATGAAAAAAATATTATTCACTTTATTTTGCATATTGAATATAAATTTTGTAAATGCCGCAACAGAAATGTCGGATGTATATTTGCTGTCCCAGACTAAAAACACAACAGAATTACAAAATATTGAAAACATAGATATTGTTGATAAAGATGGAAATACCGCGTTATGTTCTGCAATAAAAGATGGTAATATTGAAGCATATAATTTGTTGAAAAATGCGGGTGCAAACACCAATCATAAATGTATAAAAAATATACCAACCGAACAATACGAACATTTTATAACAAAGGTCGCATCTGCTAATAATTCATGGTCTTTTCTTGGTCTTGGTAAATGGGCATGGACAGCGATTGGCGCAGGTGTAGCTGGTGGTGCCGTCGCAGCCGGAATGGGTGGTGGTGGTTCTGGTGGAAACCCTGCGGCTGAAAGTTCCGAAGAAACGCCAATACCGCTATTAAACTGCGTTCATGGAACACAGAATGGAACGCAATGCAATTGTAATACAGGATATATTGGTGTGTTGTGTGATATATTGGATAGCGTAAATTATATAGAACAATATGGGATAATATATCCGAAGTTAAATTGTGTTCATGGAAACCAAAATACAGATGTGTGTTCTTGTCAGGAAGGTTGGACTGGAACATTGTGTAATACAGAGGTGGTCTGTCCTTATCAAACAACATCATGTACAGGAATGTATCAAGAGACAGGGAGAAAATGTCAATCAGGAGAAACAACTTATGTAGAATGTGAATCTGTGCAATGTGGTGCTAATGCACATCACAACGGTGTACAGTGCGTTTGCGAAACAGGATATGAAAATTGGCAATCTGGTATTGGTTGTTCGTTAATACCATTAAATTGTGGTGCTAATGCAAATCAGGTAGGAAAACAATGTCAATGTGATCCAGGTTATACAAACTGGTCAGAAGGTGTTGGATGTATAAAAAAATTAAATTGTACAGAATATCAATATCAAGATGGAGACACCTGTGTTTGTAAACCAGAATATTTGATAAAAGGTCAATGCGGATTACCTTTCGCTTTTTATCGTTTCACGACTTTTCTACACGGCGGGTCTACTGGGGGGACAGATGATGATGACATAGGTACAATAGCTCGAGATAATAGCGATACTCTTATTTATTTGCTTAAAGACGCGACTCCTACAGGAGAATATGCAAAAGGCATAGCAGCCACAAATGGTACCAGTGCTATTTGGTATAACGCAAAAACAGCAGATGCTGCGATTTATATAAAAAATTATACACGCGAAAAAGCATACGGTTTTTGGAATGAGTATATTAATGGTCTTAAAAGTTTTTATAATGCTAATTCTGACACAGATGGCGATACTGTGACCGGACATATTTTGATTGAAAACCACAATAAAGCGGCTTACGGAATATTAGGGGTAAGCGGAGAAGGAAATTATATAAACGCAGGTTCTTGTTGTTCTGGCAACGGTACAGGAATAGGTATAATATACATAAATAATGAATACAATGGGTTACCAAATAGAGTTGTTGGTATACAATGGGGTACTAATGTCAAATATGGTGACAATGAAAGACACCGGTCTGGTTATTGCACTCAATCAAATTCTTCTGATACAAACATAATGAATGCATACGGTTACATTATTATAAACAACACATATTCACATCCAGATGCTGATGCTTATGGTAAAATTATTGGTATGAACCACGGTTCAAACGTTTATATAGATTTAAATAATGCAACATCAGGTTCTGCAAAAGGATATATTGATATAACAAACAATGATAAAGGTGTTGTATATGGTATTTATAACGAAATAAATAACGTCGGTGGAGGGTTATATTACCCAACAATCAATAATGTGTTTGTTTATGGCAACATGGACTCAATAAATGTATTAGGAAAAATAAATATAACAAACTTTGGTACAGGAAATACCTACGGTCTATATAGTGTTTATAATGGTAGTTATAAAGCTACAAATAGCAACAGTTTTAAAAACAACGTACAACCTAATGCTATAATTAATATAAATAATTATGGGGTTGGAAATGCATATGGTATTTATAGTGATACTGCAATAAATACAAATGGTGGAACAGGCTCTATTTCTATTAAAAATTATAATAATGCAAATGCTTATGGAATGTACTCTGATTACAATGTAAAAAATGCTACAGAAAACACAAATGATAATGTAACAAATTATTCTGCTGTTGGTTTAATAAATTTAACTAATTATTCAGATGGTAAGATATTTGGTATGTATGGTAAAAATGTGTTTAACGAGGCTATAGAAACAGAAGATTATGTTGTTAATTCAACAATAAACTTGCAAAATTTATCTTCTGGGACATCAGTAGGAATTTATACAAAGACATCTGGGACAACTAATAATTCAGGTACAATAAATATTAATAATATTGATAACGGTGATGTAATAGGTATATTTGGAGAACAAAATGCAATAATTAATAATTCAGGTACAATAAATATTACTCGTGAAAGTTATGTTGATGATGATAATAATCTTTATTATCCGACAAATGTTTCAGGTAAAGTGTTTGGTATATATGGCAAATCTGGTTCTAAAATTAACAATACTGGTAATATAATAATAAGTACAAATGGCGATGCGTACGGTATCTATCTTGAACCAGATAATTCTTATGGAAAAGGGTTCGTAATTAATTCAGGGATAATATCTTTGAATGGTGTAACGTGTAGCGGGACAAATTGTAAAAACACAAATAATAATGCAATTGTATTGAATGGTTCAACATTGTACAATAATGGTGCGATACAGGCGAATACTTTAAATCTTGCTCCTATGAAAGGTAAGGTTGTTGCGGGGGCTGATTCTTCGTTTGAAGTTGATAATGAATTGGCCGGTGATTTGTATATATCAAGTGACATTGTGACATCTGGTAATCAAACAACCTATGTTGCAGAAAATATGATAGATGCTGGTGACACATCTGGATTGAATCTTATTTCTGATTCAGCAATGTTCGATGCATCTTTGGTTGGCACAGATGTTGTTATGCAAATGAAAGATTTTGATTCTTTGACTGATAATAAATCTTTGTCTGCTTTCTTGAAGAATAATTATGATTCAGGTAATGCAGATGATTTATTTGCTACATTAAAATCTATGGATAATATGTCCGCATTTAATGGTGCTTTGTCTGGATTCACCGGTTTGAATACATTTACTCAATTTGCACACGAAGATTTATCGGCTATGCGTGAAATCAGTTTATCTATGAATAATAAACTGTTTGAAAATTCAGACCGTGATAATTTTGATATATCTGATTCTATGGGTTATTTCTCGTTCAGTGATAATCACAACAGTGGTTCTGGTCAATACGGTATATCCAGTTCCAAGATGTCTGATAATTGGAAACTTGGTTATGGTATGGCGATGGCTAATATTTACACCAATGACGGTGACGGGTTCAGCCGTCAAAACCAGATGTGGATGTTCTATATGCCGGCAACATATACCAATGACGATATAGAATTGGTTATAACCAGTCAGGCTGGATTCACACGCGGTCAATATAACAGACGTGGTTTCAATAATCAAAACTATGAAGGTTATATTGAAAAACAAATCGTTGGTTTAATGAATGATTTGCGTTATCCAATAATCTTTGGTAATTGGACTTTTGCACCAGATTTGGCATTCAATGCGATAATGTATAATCAATCTGGTCATGAAGACGAACACGAATTCGGTTTAATAATACCAAACGAAAGAATGATATCTGTTGAAACTGGACTTGGGTTATACAGCAAATACGAAAAGGCATTCCAGAACGGTGGTCGTTTGAAATTTACATCTGGTGTTATGGGATATCGTGAATATGGCGATACATATAATATCAAATTGGGTATGCGTGGAATGGACGGCACATTTGATTTATATAACAACGATTATAAATATCGTGCTGCGTTAAATATGGGTATAGATTATGCCGTTGGTAATTTCCACATGTACGGCAACACACAATATTTCATGGATAACGCCAATTATATGAATTTCAAAGGCGGAATCAGTTATAGATTCTAGTGTGCAGGTTTCACAGAATAGAAAAACACCCACAATCGTGGGTGTTTTTCTATTTATTTGTATTTATGTTTATCCGCCAAATAAACTACCTGCAACACTGCTTAACCCACCAGCAGCACCATCACCACCGGCACCGCCAAGCAAATTGCCTGCGCCACCAAGTAAACTGGAAGCTTTACCATCAGCTAGTCCATCTGTAACACCAGACAAGAAACCGCCTTTAGATGAAGATGATTTAGCAGAATCAGCATCTTTTTTGCGTGCGTCTTCTATTCTTTTCTTTGCGGTTGCCTGCGATTTATCCAAAATGTTTTTAGCATTTGTTTTTTCTGAATCTGTTGGGGTTGGATCTGTTAAAGTTGTCCCAACCATTTTACCAGTAATCGTTGGACCAAATGATTCCAATAATTTATCCAATACTTCTTCTGTATCTGCGCTGTCTGCAAACAAATCACTTGCGTATTTGCCAGAAATATTTGTTAAATCTTTCTTGCAATTTATATTTTTAATAGACAGGGCACTGATATAGAAATTACTGAAAGATAAAGAATCTGTATTTGTTGCCTTTGCATCAGATAAACATTTTTGTAATTTTTCTAATGCGTCAGATTCAATCTTTAATGCTTTTTCAGTTTCGTCACCGATTTCTTTCTTTTCTTTTGCTTTCTTGATAAGTTCACCCAGTTTACCGTTTATAGCGCTGTTTCCAATAATACCACCAACAACACCAGCACCAACCAATACACCACCGGCAATAACACGATTCTTGGATGTTTTTTTGTCTGCGTCTATCTTTGCCTGGTCTTCTTCGGAACCCAACAT
>CADBLE010000007.1 GCA_902795435.1 uncultured Pseudomonadota bacterium | reverse complement strand
ATCTTCTTTTTATTTCTCATGCCATTCATAATATAAAAAAATAAAATCTAAGACAATAAAAATATTTATAAAAAAACACCCCGAATAATCGGGGTGCCTAGGAAAAAGAAAGAGAACCATGATTTCCCTTTCATTGACATACCGAAATGATATGCCAATTGGTTTTGCCTATTCTGGCAAATTGGTTTGTTCCGGTTTGCTGAAACGCCAACCACGGAATGTTTGACCTTTCTTGGTTGCGGCCTTGACTGGGGTTCTGACGTCTTCGCCATAAACAGCGGTGTTTTCGTTATTTTGACCTGCATATTCTGGGTCAACATCGTTCCAGTTAATTGTAATTGTATTCGCTTCACATGTAGCTGGGCCAAAAGGAACCTTATCTAATACGGCTCCTTTATACCTTCTATCGTTTCCGTCAAAAGTGTAAGTGTTAGAAGCAAAATTTCCAGAACATATTCTGGCGCATGTAGAATCACAATTCATAAGACTACTGCGATATGCCCACGGAGAAGATACATTTTGTATTACACCATCACTATCTTTATATCCGATCACTTTACAATAACAATAGCTTGCACCTGGTTCTTCAGCTAAATTATCTACAAAATCATCTGACTTTAATACCCAACTACCTATCCAGCCGCTCGCACTACGATTACTACAACCAGCTTTGCCTATTACTATACCTTTATTATCGTCATATTCTACTGCCCAACTATTATTTTCCGTCAATCCATAGTATGATTGCCCATTTGATCCACCCTGTTCATCAAATACACCTGTATCATCTATGTATACACTATTTATAGCTGCTTTCCAGCCTATTATATCAAACAAAGTGTCTGATGTTATATGCCAACCATTTTCACAACCAGTAGCAGAACATGTATCGGTACCGGAACCATAATAATCGTTTCCAGATACCGCCGTTGCGTGGGCGATATTTGTGAACGATGTTCCCATATTATTTATATCGCATGTACGATAACATTGTGTATCTGATGATGCGCCCGCCGCGGAACTGGCATAGCCCGTTGGACATGTTTGTATACCCTGGGGTGTGCTTTGATTATATTGGACATTACCGTCAATTCCCGGACAGAAAGAGCCCGCCGGACATGTTATTACTGTTTCAGAATCCGCCGGCAAATATTGTCCCGCATTGACGATATAATCTATGATATCGTATTCCGCAACCGCATTTACGGTTCCCGAATATACGCCGTCCATATTTGTTGATGTTGCGGCACCGATATATCTGGTGTTTTCCTGCATATATTCACCCTGAGACGCATTTGGGAATGTATTGGAATCCGTCATTTCTGCAAATGCCGGTGCAACAAAGCCCATTGCAAGCGCACTGGTTAAAAAGATTTTTTGTGACATTTTCTTCCTTCCTTTTTTTTGTTTTTTCCATGGTTAAACAAAAAACCGCCTTTATAACTATAAGGGCGGCTGGAGGTTAAGAACTATCATTTTCAGAAAATAGCGTGCTTATTTTATCGTTGCCGATATTATTCACAACCCTCCAACCATAATCGTTGGAGGTGTTTTTTGTCCCCGCGGACACTGAAAATGAAGGGTTCTTACGCCCTGTTTATTATCAGATTTTTATTTCTGATATACAGATATTAAAAAATTCACAAATTTCGCGCAAGCATTTTTTTCACGCACAAAAAAACACCCCGAATAATCGGGGTATTTTTATAACAGTAATAAATATTCAATTCATTCCATATTTGCCAATCTTTCCAATTGGTCTGCGGAAATCAATGCGTCTATCATTTCGTCCAGACCGTCGCCACCCGCCAAAATGTCATCTAATTTATACAATGTCAATTTGATACGGTGATCGGTTACGCGTTGTTCTGGGAAATTATAGGTTCTGATTTTTTCACTTCTGTCGCCACTGCCGACCATACTGCGACGCGAAGAATTAGACGCGTTCATTTGTTCGTTTCTCTGTTTTTCATATAATCTGGAACGCAAAACAGCCATCGCGGTTGCTTTGTTCTGTAATTGTGAACGTTCGTTTTGACATGTTACAACAATTCCCGTTGGAAAATGGGTTATACGAATTGCAGAATCTGTTTTATTTACGTGCTGACCACCCGCACCAGACGCGCGGAAAATATCAATTCTGATATCTTTTTCGTCAATGACTACGTCGATATCTTTTGCCTCTGGCATGACAGCAACAGATGCCGCAGATGTGTGAATTCGACCGCCCGCTTCGGTTTCTGGAACACGTTGCACGCGGTGAATACCAGATTCAAATTTCATACGGGCATATACACCATCGCCTTCTATCTTGAATATGATTTCTTTATATCCATGCAATGAAGTTGCGTTTTCTTCGACAACTTCAATTTTCCAGCCGTGGCGCAACGCATAAGATTTATATTGGTTATACAAATCACCCGCGAAAAGTGCCGATTCTTCACCACCAACACCGGCACGAATTTCCATAATCGCGCTGTTATCGTCTGCATCATCACGTGGCAACAATGCAATTTGCAATTTGCGTTCTAATTCAGGCAATTCATGGTTCAATGTTTCGAGTTGTTCGGTGGCGATAGATTTTAATTCTTCGTCATTTAACATTTCGTTTGCGTCTTTGATACCCTGGACCGTTTGCAGATATTGATTGATAAGTGGCAATATTTCAGACAAACGCGAATATTCTTTTGACATCTTGGTCAATTCATCACCAGACACTTCCCCAGAATTCATTTTGGTTTCTATGTCTTTCGCTCTGGCCTGGATATCAAGCAATTTTTGTTCGATAATCATAGTATTAGCCCCTTATTATATTCATAGCGTCATTCAAAGACAGCGTTTGTTGTTCGCCTGTCTGCATATTTTTCAATGATACGGTTCTGTTGGAAACTTCGTCATCACCGATAATCATACTGAATTTAGCCCCTATTTTATCGGCATATTCAATTTGATTCTTGAATTTTTTATCGGTATCCAAATAAGGCACCGCGACAATTCCGTTTTCACGTAAAACGGAAACCGCATTCATTGAATATTTAACATTTTGTTTGCCCATAACCAAAACGGCAACATCTGTGTTATATTCAAATTCAGATAAATCAATTTTATCTTCGTCCATCAAAGACACCAATAATCTTGAAATTCCGACAGACGCCCCCACCCCAACGATTTTAGTTTTGGAAAATTTAGATGCTAAATTTTCATAGCGTCCGCCACCACCAATTGCAGACATTTCTGGGAATTTAGTAGAGAAAAATTCAAACACTATCCCCGTATAATATGAATGTCCACGCATAATGGAAACATCTATTTCGGCATTATTCACACCCATAGATTTCAATATTTCCATAAATTCGTCCATTTCGGTTATTGCAGCAGATAATTTTTCAGATTTACCCGCAAATTTTTGATAACCATTGACGAAAACATCTTCGATTTCGTTGGCTGATTTTTCGCCGACAACTTCGGTCAGGGCCGGCACGAAATCTTTGATTTTATCGCGTTTATCAATTAAAACGAAAGCGTCCCTGCTTTGTTCTGCGGTCAAATTCAGATATTCAAACATTGCGTTCCAAAATCTGCGGTTACCAATTTTAACCTTGACCCCGCCGACATAATCTGCGATTGAATCATATACTTTTAACAAAGTAGCAACGATTTCTGCATCATAATTTTCAGATAAATTTTCAATACCCAATATGTCTATATCCATCTGCCAAAATTCACGATAGCGACCACGTTGTGGGCGTTCGCCACGATAATTTCTGGCGAATTGATATGCACGAAATGGGAAAGTTAAACCGTTCAGATGACCCGCTACATATCTTGATAAACCGACGGTTCCGTCATAACGCAACCCCATTTTTGTATCGCCTTTCTGGAACAAGAAAATTTGAGTTTCAATTTCGTCCCAATTATCTTTATCAGTTAAAACCTCTGCACGTTCAATGGCCGGCAAATCCAGACGATTAAATCCCGCGCCACGCAAAACGCGTTGCATTTTGTTTGCACAAAAATCAAAGCAACGTTGTTGTGCCGGTGATAATTCTATAAATCCGCTCAAAGGTTTTGTTGGTTTTAAGTCCATTTTTTATTCCTATTTTTTTATTTAATAAACTGAAAGTTTTCTGTTGTCTGTTCAACAGTAATTATATCATAAAAAATATCAATACGCTAGAAACACACACCCATGTGGGCGTGATGCAAGAAAGATGAAAAAGATACAATATTCATAATCATCATATATTTATTATAAACTGCATTTTTAATGTTTGCAATAAAAAAGCCCACTTTCGTGGGCCTTTTTCTATTATTTTCTTAAACCGATATTGAATTCATCACCCCAATCGGCAACTTTCTGGCCACCAACGGTGCAATGTAATGCTTCAAATCCTTTTTCAATTTGTTTCTTTTTAATTACAACACCAGAAACAACACCACCAACGGTTCCCAAAACAACACCCGCTGTCAAATCTGATGCAAGACGTGCTGTGTTGAATTTACCTTCGGAATTCTTCCATACTGATGCAGAACTCTTTGCACTGCCAAAGAACGCATTGATACTGTCTTTCGCTGCATTAAATGCTTTGTCATCAATTACTGGTAATTCTGGATGTTGACGACAATATTTTTCAGCCATTTCCAAGATATAAGATTGATCACTATGATACAATGCTGTAAATTCTTCACAACTTGACATTTGAGTATTTACATTGAACCCAGAAGTTTTAGATATCATCGCACCATTTGCACATTTTACATCTGCACTAAATGAATACCAACATTGTTGTGTAGTTGGTACAACTGGTTGTACTGGTTGCTCTTGGGCAACACATTGACCTGTTCTGTCCCCCGCAGTATATAACCATTTTGTACCGTTGTTACATGTGCAAGTACCAGATGTTTCAGAACCATTCCATCTTGTTGCAGAACCAGCACGACAGCATGCTAATCTTTCTGGACTGCCATTTGGATGTATTTCTTCACATGTTCTTTTAGCGTTTTTGGACACACACTTTCTTGCGTCATAATCAAATTCTTTCTTATCGTCTGTGCAAACACATTCGGTTGTATTCCATGTAATTTTTGTTTCTTTACCTTCGGCAATTGCTTCCATACATCTTAAGTATTTATATGGATAACATTGACCCGCTTCAATTACAAGACAAGCACCACCAGAGCAAGCGGTAACACCACTGATAGTTTTTGTAGCCAATTCATTACCAGGTGTTGTGCAATCAAAACCGCTTTGCTGCCCACCTTGCTGCCCACCACCTTGTACATTATTATTGATAATAACGGTATTATTAACACCACCAGCGCCTCCACCTGGCTGTTGAGGAGATTGTCCATCTTTTATACATTCACGACGATCTCCATCTGCTTTATAGCCTTTTTCACACAAATATACCACACAACCATCTTCACCACTACTTAAAACAAGATTGTCGCCCGAACGGTCTTTTTCTTCACCAGTTTTAAATCCATCACCTAATATAAAATGTGCTGTTGCATGCGAATCACCCGACACAATAATATAATCCCTACGCATTTTCCTAGCAAAATCAGCCATTGCACTACTATCCGCAGGACATGTATAATTAGGATTTGTATTTATCCAATCGTCATCTGCTTTTCCATCTTCTGTACAGGTCCAAAAACCCTTAATTTCCCCCGTAACACGATAATCTTTGGCTCCAATTGCAATAACTGCACCAACAGGGCATTCATAATCATCATCACCCCAATTACATCTATAACAACTACCAGAAGAAAATTCGTTTCCAACTTTACCGTCTGTTCTCAACAAACCCTGGTTATAACCACCATCATCACCACCGGCACCACAAGATGTAGTCTTACACTTATACTTATCAAAATTTGGTTCCGCAAAACCATTAAAACAAATTCCTAATGCTAATAATAAAGAACAAATTGCTATTTTTTTCATAACTTCCTTCCTTCAGTTATAATTCATTCTGTATTCATTTTATCATAAACATTTATTTAATAAAAGTGTTTTTTTTATTAAAAGTGTTTTTTTATTAAAAGTGTTTATATAATTCACCACCGTTTCTGGCCAGCCATCTTTTCGCCCTTTCCACGCCAAAACCATATAATTTTGATACGGTCATCCAAAATTCAGCAGAATGGTCCATGTGTTGCCGGTGTGCCATTTCATGACAAACAACATAACGCATTACATCATACGGCGCAAATGCCAATCGCCATGACAGAGATATTGTCCCCGTACTTGAACACGAACCCCAACGCGATGTCGTATCACGCAAAGATATATGTTTTGGCCAAAATTCGTGCGGTGCATTATGAACAATTTCTTTGACAGATGCCAAAAATTCAGTTTTTATAAATTCACGAACGCGACTTTCAAACATATTTATATCGCCACCAATACACAATGTTGTTTTATCTGAATTCATATATTTATTAGAACGCATCGCAGAATCATGAACCAACAAAACCGTTCGTCCCAAAAATTCAATTGTATCATTTGGTTTTAACGCCTGTTTTTGTGGTGCGCTGTTAAATATAGATTCAACCCATCTTTGTTTTGATTCCAAAAATCGCAGAGCAGATTTTTCAGATGTTGTCCATGGCTTTGAAATATGAATTTCCAATTTTGGTAATGTTTTTGGTCGCAAAGTCATATTACGCAAACCGCGTTTTGTTTCTATGAAAACAGGAACTTCTTGCCCAGATGATAATGTAAAAACATATTCGGATACATTCATATTATTTCACATAATCTTTTATTTCATTGGCGATTTTATCAACATCAAAACCATATTCTTTATAAACATCTTCACCATTGCCAGACAAACCAAATTTATCAACACCAATTACGGCATCTGCGATTGAAAACCAAGATTCTGGGGACGATGCCTCTATTGCTATGACACAGCCACGCAACAATGAATTTTTGTATTTTTTATCTTGATTCTGGAAAGTTTTCAATTCGTTCACAGATACAACCTGGACATTTTTGAAACGCTGTGCAACCGCAACCGCCAATGGTATTTCAGAACCCGTTGCAATCAAAGTCGCCCTGACCCGATTTGATTTTGATTTGTATATCACATATCCGCCACGCGATAAATCTGCCTCCAATGGGGTTGGAATTTGTGTGAATTTTTGACGCGATAATATAATTGCAGTTGGTTTTTCTGTTTCTTTGATAGCCGTATTCCACGCATACGCAATTTCATTTATATTACATGGACGATAAACGCTTAAATTCGGAATCATACGCAGAGATGGTAATTGTTCAATTGGTTGATGCGTTGGTCCGTCTTCGCCGACACAAATACTGTCATGTGTGAAAACATAGATAACCGGCAATTTTGACATGGCCGCCATACGAATCGCAGGACGCATATAATCACTGAAAACTAAAAATGTAGAACCGGCATTTTTAATTCCGCCAATTGCCAATCCGTTCATTATTGCACCCATACCATGTTCGCGAACACCATAGTTTATGTAATTACCGTTAAAATCTGATTTTGTGATATCTTTTGATACACTGGTTTTAACATTTGTATTCCCAGATAAATCTGCGGAACCGGTTATCAAATCACAACCCGATTTCATCAACAAATCAAGGTATATTCCAGATAATTCACGCGTGGAAATACGTTCTGGTATTTTTGGAATTTTAATACGATTACAATTAAATACACCACGCATAACATTTGCAATTGGTCGCGCCCCAACTACACGCCATAATTTAATACCTTCTTCACTGATATTTTTAGAAATTATTTCCATTATTTCGGTATCAGATAATGCCAAACCATGTGCCTTTGGTTTATTCTGCAAAGATGTGCCACGACCCAAAATATTTTTACATTGTATAAACACAGGCGAAATTGATTTTTCAGCACGTTCCAACGCGTGTTCTATCGCGGAAACATCATCACCACGAACAGACATCACATTAAATCCCATTGAACGCATGCGCGCGTTTATATCCAAATCTGTTTGTGCGGTGCCATCTATGGATAATTTATTATCGTCCCATAAAACTATTAAATTATTTAACCCCATACGACCTGCAAATGACAGAGATTCAAAAGATACACCTTCCATCAAATCGCCATCAGATACAAAACAATATGTTCGCGCCCTTATTCCGCGTATTTTTTGGGATAGCGCCAAACCAACCGCATTACCAACACCCTGACCCAATGGACCAGTTGTCGCATCAACCCCGTCAATTCCATATTCAGGATGCCCCGGCAAACCGCCAATTTTACGGAAAGTATGCAAATCTGGAATTTCGTAACCAGCCAATTTTAATACTGAATACAACAATGCACTGCCATGCCCCGCAGACAAAACAAACCTGTCAATTCCACGACGTAAATGATTCGCATAAATACATGTAATCATTTCTGCACCGTCCATTATAATTCCAATATGACCACTGTGTGCAGACAACACGCCCGACAACGCGTTCGCGCGGGCTGTATTAGACATTATTTGTAATTGTTTGGCATTGAACTTCATTTTATGATATTATATCACAAAAAGGATACGAATAAAATGTTAAAAATTTGGACAGATGGCAGTTGTCTTGGAAACCCTGGTCCGGGCGGATGGGGGTTTATCGCAACAGACGGAAAAAATACCGCAGAACGTTGTGGCGGTGAAAAAAATACTACAAACAATAAAATGGAATTGACCGCGGTTATCAAGGCTTTGACCGCTGCAAAAAAACATGCAGAGGTTGAAATTCATACCGACAGCCAATATGTCAAAAATGGTATGGAATCTTGGATAAAAAATTGGAAGGCAAAGGGTTGGAAAACTGCGGACAAGAAACCTGTAAAAAATAAAGAATTATGGCAACAATTGGACGAATTGGCTTCTAATATAAAAATTCATTGGGTTTGGGTCAAAGGACACGCCGGCGAAGAATTCAATGAACGCGTTGATGATTTGGCGCGAACCGCCGCAGAAAGTTATAAATAAAAAAACGCCAAACGGCGTTTTTTTTATTAGTTTTTTTGATAAATTATTTTCTGTATTTATTACCATCAAATTTAGATGGCAATACCAACAATACCAATACGACAATAGACATACCCAACCATATAAATGCGAATATTGGACTGAATGTGCCTAATAACATCAAAACCATGAATAATAAAACCCACCAACCAGAAAATGCAACGTCATGCAATCTTCTGACTAATAAACTGATTCCTGGAATAAATGTAGCCAGCGACCATGCAATATTTAATCCGCCAGCCAACTGTTTGCTGATTCCAATTTCAATTAAATATACAAACAAAGAGATACCCATATTGAACAACCACATCCACCAGAATTCACTGCGTTGTGCGCATCCTTTGAAATCAAAATATTTTATCCAATAATTTTTAAATGATTGTTCAAAAGAAACCATTTGTTGTTCGGAAACTTTTGCAGTTGTTTTTTTAGAATTTGCTTTTTTTACAGCCATTTTTCATCCTTTCGTTTGACATAATATAAATATCACACATACAGATTTATTTCAAGAATTTTATCTGCGTCCCAACATAATTAAAGTGTGTGTTGTCCATATTGACTGTTGATAATTTTTTGTAATCTTAATCCACACACAGGACAAATCAAGTCACCGTGTTTCATTGCTTTGTAACAGCAAGTATTCATTTCTTGTTTAATCATATCAAAAAGCCTTTTGAAAAAATGTTTAACCCTTGAATCCCGTGGCCACGATAAACATTTCAACAGAATCTTTACGTGAAGACGGGGGTTTAATATGATGCACATTTGTAAAACGTGCGTTGATTTGTTTGATTAAATCATTTGTTGTGCCACCTGTGAAAGATTTAGCAACAAATGTCCCCCCTACTTTCAATGCCTTTAATGCGAAATCAAAAGCATACTCTAATAAAACCATTTGACGCAGATGGTCTGTCTTTTTATGTCCAACCGTATTTGGTGCCATATCAGACATAACAACATCAGCCGTTCCGCATCCTTCAATATCATGTGGTAAATTTAATTTTGTTTCAAGCCAGCGTAACGCTTCATCACTGGTAAAATCACCCTGATATGTTTCAACACCGTTTATAGCCTTGATTTCCAATAAATCCATAGCAAATATTTTCGATTTAGGAAAATCACGTGCAACATATTGCGACCAAGAACCCGGCGCAGCACCTAAATCAACAACAACCTGACCATTTTTCAAGAAATGATATTTTTCATTCATTTCTATGATTTTATATGCAGCGCGCGCACGATAACCATCTTTCTGGGCACGTGCAACATACGGGTCATGTGCCTGGCGTTGAAGCCACGCAACAGACGATTTATGTGCTGCAATTTTTTTGTTCAGGATTTTCATTTTTATTATTTATTTCCCGCCGGTGTTGTTGGTTTTGCACCTGGGAAACCACCATTTGCTTGCATACGCTGCATAACCGCTTCCATTCCACCCATACGTTGAATCATAGCCATTTGCTGTTTCATTTTCAGATATTGTTTAATGATATGTTCAACTTCACGCACTGTGCAACCCGCACTTTCTGCAATACGTGCCTTTGCATTTGCGAATATTTTTTCTGGGTCTGCGCGTTCTTCAACTGTCATTGCTTCAAGTATTTTGATTTGTGCATCAACACTGCCGTCTTTGATTTTTTCTTTCATAGCAGACACAGCGCCACTCATACCCGGTACCATTTTCAACAGACCACTAAAATTGCTCATCTTTTTGATTTGTTTCAATTGAGCCAACATATCATTCATATCAAATTGACCAGCCATCATACGTTCTGCGGTTTCTTTCATACCAGATGGCATTTTTGCGGCTTCTTTTTCCAAATCAATATTTTCGTTTTTAACTTCTTGTTTCTTTTTTCCAAATCCGAACATTATATGTCTCCTTGTTGTTTGTTTATGTTTTAATTTTATTTTGTTTTCTTTGGTTTATCAAGATACTTTTTAAGATATTTTCCCGTCAAAGATTCAGGAATTTTAACAATATCTTCTGGGGTTCCAACGGCCACAACCTGACCACCACCAGCACCACCATTTGGCCCCAAATCTATAATCCAATCGGCTGTCTTGATAACTTCCAAATTATGTTCAATAACAATAACTGTGTTTCCTTGGTCTACAAATTCATGCAATACAGACAACAGCGAACGAATATCTTCAAAATGAAGTCCCGTTGTTGGTTCATCTAAAATATATATTGTTTGACCAGTACTGCGTGCAGCCAATTCCTTGGATAATTTAATTCTTTGTGCTTCACCACCCGATAAATCAAGCGAACTCTGTCCCAATTTAATATAATCCAGACCAACGCGTTTTAACAATTCAAGTTTTCTGGCAATTTGTGGTACATTTACAAAGAATCTGTACGCTTCTTCAACCGTCATATTTAATACATCGGCAATAGATTTACCCTTGTATTTAACCTGTAAAGTTTCTTCATTATATCTTTGACCATGACATTTATCACATTCCACATAAATATCAGCCAAGAAATTCATTTCAATTTTGATTTGACCATCACCCTGACACGCTTCGCAACGGCCACCTTTGACATTAAATGAAAAACGACCCGCATCATATCCGCGCGCTTTTGCTTCTGGCAGACCTGCATAAAAATCACGAATATTATTAAATACACCAACGTATGTCGCAGGATTACTGCGTGGGCTGCGTCCAATCGGAGATTGGTCAATATCTACAACTTTGTCTATATTTTCCATACCGGTTATAACATCATGCGCACCCGTTTCTAATTTAGAATTATACAAAATACGCATTATCGCAGGATACAAAGTATCCAATAACAGAGTTGATTTTCCAGACCCCGAAACCCCGGTCAGCGCGATAAATTTACCCAATGGAAATTCTACATCTATATTTTTCAGATTGTTTTCACGCGCCCCGTGAATTGTTATGAATTTACCATTTCCCTTTCTGCGTTTTTTTGGAACTTCTATTTTTCTTTTGCCAGATAAATACATACCGGTCAAAGAATCAGGATTTTTGATAACTTCCGCTGGGGTTCCTTTGGCGACAACATTTCCACCGTTTATCCCCGCACCACGACCAATATCAACCAAATAATCTGCGGAACGCATCATATCTTCGTCGTGTTCCACAACGATAACTGTGTTATCTTTGTCGCGCAACATTTTCAATGTGTCTATCAATTTATCATTATCACTTTGATGCAGACCAATAGACGGTTCGTCCAATACATATAAAACACCTGATAAACCACTGCCAATCTGAGATGCCAATCTGATTCTTTGTGCTTCACCACCAGATAAAGTTCCCGCCATACGAGATAATGTTAAATATCCCAATCCAACATTTTGCAAGAAATATAATCTGGATGTAATTTCACGCAAAACCATACCTGCGATTTCATTGTCTTTTTCAGATAAATGTTGTGGCAATTCTTGGAACCAGCGCAAAGATTCATCAACAGGCATATCACAAACATCCATAATGTCGCATTTGTTGATTTTTATACACAATGCCTGGATATTTAATCTTTTTCCATGACACATTGGACATGGTTTTTCAGATTGATATTTTGATAATTCTGTTCTGGTTGCTTCTGAATCAGATTCACGCAATCTGCGTTCCAGATTTGGAATAACGCCTTCGTACGGTTTTTCATAAATATAACCGTTCCAATTTATTTTAATATCTTCGTCACCTGTGCCATATAAAATAATATCTTTTTCTTTCTGAGATAATGTGTGCCATGGCTTTGACAAAGGTATTTTGTATTTTTTATGCAACGCGTCCATTATGTGTTCATATTGGCTTAACATACCGCCACGCGACCATGGTGCGATTGCACCACCCAATATAGATTTTGTTGGATCTGGCACAACCAAATCAGGCGAAATATTTAATTGAACACCCAAACCATCACAACCACTGCACGCGCCCATTGGTGCATTAAATGAAAATAATCTTGGTTCTATCTTTGGAACTGTGAATCCACTGACTGGACACGCATATTCTTGTGAAAATAAAACATCTTCATTTGTATCCAAACGACGCAAAATCACAGAACCAGAAATCAAACGCAGAGATGCTTCAAATGAAGAATAAATACGGGAACGAAATTCTTCTGCATCATCTTCATTTAAATCTTTGTAATTCATTGCGACACGGTCAATGATAATATAAATTGTGTGCTTTTTATTTTTATCCAAAGGTGGCACAGATGACAAATCATATAATTCACCATCAACTATTGCACGTTGATAACCCTGTTTAATCAGGAAAGCAATTTCTTTCTTGTATTCACCCTTTCGTTCACGAATATAAGGTGCCATGATATAGAATTTTGTTCCTTCTGGTAATGTCAGCGTTCTTTCCACCATTTCCGCAATAGTTTGTGATTTAATTGGCAACCCAGTCACCGGTGAATGAGGCACCCCGATACGCGCCCACAACAAACGCAAATAATCATAAATTTCCGTAACGGTTCCAACGGTTGAACGCGGATTTTTAGAAGTTGTTTTTTGTTCAATGGAAATTGCAGGTGATAAACCTTCTATGGAATCAACATCTGGTTTTTTCTGCATGTCCAGGAATTGACGCGCATAACTGGACAAAGATTCAACATATCTTCTTTGACCTTCGGCATAAATGGTATTGAACGCCAACGACGATTTGCCCGACCCCGACATACCAGTCAGCACCACCAATTTATTTTTTGGCAGGTCTAAATCAATATTTTTAAGATTATTTTCGCGAGCACCACGAATCTTTATAAATCCAGACATATTTTTTAGATAGTTATTTTTGTTAAGTTTTCAAGGCGCTTGCGTAATAATAAATTATTCTGCAAAGCCAAATGATTTCAACGCATCAGGCGACATAGAAACACCTTCTTTTCTGGTGTTTGCAGGTCCAATTTTCTTTAACAATTGACCATCAACCCAAACATCTATTGCACCCGCGTTTCCAAATGTTCCCTTGTAATTATCGCTAAGTGGCATGTAATAAACATCACCTGGAACCAAAACGCGTGTAAATACTGTGTTTCCACGTGCGTCTTTTATTTGAATCCAAGATTCTTTTTCCGCCTGTAATACAACGCGGGAATCAGCCCAAGTTTTTTTGTTTTTCGCATCAAATTTTTCATGAACAGGATATCTGAAATCTGGTTCTTTCTTTACAACTTGAACAACATTTTCTTCTGCAACGGTTGCATCATTGACAGATTCTGATTCAGATGTTGGTTTCGCAGAAAATAAAATTACACATAACAAAATAACAACAATTACACCCAATAATCCAGATGCAAACCAAACCCAATGTTTTTTAACATATTCGTATGATGATTTTGCGTATTTCAACATCATTTCTTTGTTGATTTTGCAAGGTGCCTTTGCACAAGGTTCGCTTTTTTCTTCTTCGTCATCTTTTTCTTCTGGAACGATACCCAATTCTTTTTTCAGTTTTTGGATAACTTCATCTGGGTTCAAACCCAATTCAACAGCATAACTGCGTGCAAAACCTAAAATATAAACATCTTCTGGGATAACACGATAATTGCCAGATTCCAATGCTTCTAAAAATTCTTCTTTGATACACAGCAATTTTGCAATTGTAGAAATTTCACGTTTTCTGCGTCCTGTGGTGCGTGCATTACGCAACATTTCGCCCGCAGTCATTTCCATAATTGGTGATATTACTTCTTGTTTTTCTTCCATAACTAAATCCTTTGCTTTGCCGTTATGTTATGATAGTTTATGCCCATTGTCAAATCAAAGAGACCAAAATTCTTTCATTAAATCTTTCAATTCTTTTTCATCTGTAATTTGATTGACTTTTATTCTGAATTGAGCGGAATTTTGCATACCCGCCGAATACCATGCAGCATGCTTTCTGAACATTGGAATGCCCGCTTTTGCACCATAATAATCTATGATTAAATCCAGATGTTGCATTGCAATTTCACCAACATTTTTTGGTATCTCACATGTTCCGCATATAACACCCAAAATCCATGGTTGTCCCAACAGACCACGACCAATCATAGCCCCGTCATAGCCCAATTTTTCAACACGTTCTATATCGGCCAATGTTTTTATGTCGCCATTTGCGATTATCGGCAATTCAATATTTGATGGCTTTTGTGGTAATACCGCCGACCCAGTATATCCCTGGGCACGGGTGCGCCCATGCAGAGAAACAAAAGTCGCCCCCGATTCATGTGCAACATGAACCAAATCTTGCCAATCTTTGTGTGCTTCGTCCCAACCAAGTCTCGTTTTAATTGACACAGGTATATTTACAGATTTAACGCATTGTTCTATTATTTTGCCAGCCAACACATGGTCTTTCATTAAAAACGCCCCAGCACCAGCACGGGTTGCCACCTTTGGCACAGGACAGCCCATATTTATATCTATCCATTTTGCGCCCGCATCTTGCAAGATTTTAGCGGCCTGCCCCATTAAATCTGCATCTGCACCGAAAATTTGAGCACCAATATTTCCTTCATCACCATATTCATCAAAATTACGGATACAGTTTTTATGTTGTCCAACCAACGAATGACAAGATATCATTTCAGTAACCAAAGAAACATCCGGGGCGAATTGTCTTATAATTCGTCTGAACGGTTTATCTGTAATTCCTGCAAGGGGTGCAGCAAAAATTTGATTATTCATAAACATTTGTGATATAATATAACGCATGAAGGAAAAAATCAAAAATTTATTTATATTTCTAAAAAGCGCATGGACAATCAGCACCCGCGGAAAAATTGGCATTGCAATGATGTTTGCGGCATTGGTATTTTTTGTCCAAATATTCATTGGAAATCAAAACATACAATCTTATGCTATCAATATTGGGAAATTAAATCACGACCGTCGGGAATTGGCGGTTTTACAAAAAAATCTGAACCAGATTCAACACCACATTTATTTATTACAGCGCCCTAACCCAGATTCTGATTATATCCAAGAACTAGGGTTAAAGACATTAAATCTTGGTAACCCTGAATTCAAGGAATTGAAATATTAAATCTGTTTTTTAATTCAGATAAATAATCATACCGTTTAAATAAAACGCAAACATCAACCATAAAACATACGGCACAACCAACCAAAATGCAGGTTTTGATATTCTGTAAAACGCACGTGCCATAAATATTGCGATTATAATCAACGCAGTCAAAGTGATTATTGCCAATTCTGGCATTTGCGCACCAAAAAATACGAATGACCACAACGCGTTAAACGCGATATTTAATCCGAATAAAGTATATGCGCTGGTTCTGTCATGGCGATTCGTTCTGTCGTGTTTTTGCATAATTAAAAACAACGCCAAACCGACCAAGAAATACAGCACCGTCCATGTTGCACTGAAAACCCAGCCCGCCGGTGTGAACACAGAATTATTCAATGTATTATACCAAACATTATCCCCACCCGATATTGGTGCGACCAAAATCCCCAGAATTCCAGGCAAAAAAGACAACACCATTGCAAATATAAATTTAATAAAAGTCATTTTTTCTCCTTTTCTTTTTTACATAAAAAATTATAGCAATTATTGAAAAAACAACCTATTGGAAAGATTTCTTATACCCCCCGCCGATTCCATTTGTCATCCCGAGGAATAAAATACAACAACCCATGTTGTTGATTTTATGACGTGGGGATCCAGAATATCTTTAAGCGTTCGGTTTTAACCGAACCACCTATTACAATTTGTATCGGCATTCTGCCGAAACTTTTATAACCTGGATTGCCACATTCGTATTGCGACGAACACAGTCGCCGACAATACTCATTCGCAATGACAAAACGAAGTGGAACGGAGACGGCCTGTCGCGACGGAGCATAGCGGAGACGGCCTGTCGCGACGAAGTGAAACGAAGACGGGGAAAAAACACCCCGTTGGAACGGGGTGCAAAGGAAAGGGAGAGATGCCCCTTTATCGGGACGGACACAACCCCGCCCCAATCTCGTTTTTGCCGATTATGGCAAATTGGTTTGTTCCGGTGCGCTGAATCTCCAGCCACGGAATGTTTGACCTTTCTTGGTTGCGGCCTTGACTGGGGTTCTGACGTCTTCGCCATACGTTGCGGTACCCGCATTGTTTGCGGATATATCGTTTGCATCTGCATTCGACCAATTAATTGTAATTGTGTTTGCTTCACACATGGCTGGACTTGATTCTATTGCACCAAACACCGCAGCACGGAACGCGAGGTTGCCCGAGTCGCCGTACAGCAGGTTGCGCGCACAGCCGCGCTCACAGTAAGCCGCGCAAGCGCCAGCGGGGCCGAAGTCGTAGTAGAACACCCAAGGACCCGACAAGGCAATAGCACTGCCACTAACTGGCGTATAGCTATCCAAATGACAATAGCAATATTGTCCTGGTTGATTTGTTAAATCTGCACGTATTGTTATATCAGGATATGTGCCACCCGACATATTTCCACGACTTCCACTTTGTGTACTACATCTTCCGTGACCTTTTATCATTCCTTTATTACCATAGTCCACGGCGAACGCCATTGAATCCCCTGAGATAACTGAATTTGACATACCGTTTGTGCCGAACTCAGAACCCGTACTATCGTTTGATGTATATCCTGTACCTGCTTCACTTGTGCCGATTACTGTTGTTAAATTTGGTGTGGCTGATTTTGGATGATATCCATTGTCGCATGCTGTTGGGGTACATGCTTTTACACCGTCACCATTGGTACCGTTAAAATAGACATTACCTGTTATTGCTGTTGCATGTGTTATATCTGTTGTGGCACAAGTTCTGTAACAGTCTGTATTTGCAGATGATCCAGCAACTGAATTTGTATAGCCGTTTGGACATGTTTGTATACCCTGGTCAGAATTTTGATTATAATTTACATTACCGCTGATTCCCGGACAAAACGAGCCCGCCGGACATGTTATTACGGTTTCGGAATCCGCAGGCAAATATTGTCCCGCATTTACGATATAATCTATGATATCGTATTCTGCGACCGCATCTACGGTTGCACCGTCTTCATACACACCGGCCATATTTGTTGATGTTGCGGCACCAATATATCTGGTGTTTTCCTGCATATATTCACCCTGAGACGCATTTGGGAATGTATTGGAATCCGTCATTTCCGCAAATGCCGGCGCAAACACGCCCATTGCAAGGGCGGATGTTAAAAAGATTTTTTGTGACATTTTCTTCCTTCCTTTTTTTTGTTAAATAAAAAAACAGACAAATAACGTCATCAACGTTATTTGTCTGTTTTCAATCTTGTGCGAATTTCATTCGCACAACAATCACGCAAAGAAACTATCTGTGTGTGTGTGTGTGTGTGTGTGTGTGTGTGTAGAAAACTGCGCCTTTCAGCGTATTCATGTTTTTTCCTTTCTTCTCTTTTTTCCTTTCATTCCCATTTTATCAAAAATCGTATATTCAACACAAGTGTTTTTTACAACATAAAAAATCATGATTAAACCGAATCGATTATCTTTTTATTATTCAATGTATTTTTTCGGGAAAAATGGCTTTTTTATTTCATTATTTTATGATATAATACATACCGAAAGAATCGTGGCATGCGGTTATTTCACTTGTCTAAAAAAACCACCTTTGTCGGTGGTTTTTTTTAATGTTTTACGCCATATTTACCACGATTTATCGGACGATAAGATAATGCTTCTGCGATATCAGACATAATGATATTGTCATCACCACGCAAATCTGCAATTGTTCGTGCAATTCGTTTGATACGATTATAACCACGCGCAGATAATCCCATTTTTTCCGCCGCGCTATTCAAGAACGCGGTCAATTCATCGTTTAACACAACATATTTATCCATATCGCCACCGTCCAACAATGCGTTCATGTATCCCTGACGCTTTAATTGGCGGTCGCGTGCCGCAACCACACGCGCACGGACGGTTGCACTGGATTCAGATGGTTTTTCAGATAATTTTGTCATTTCCCATGGATTCACCGCATCAACATCAACATGCAAATCGATTCGGTCCAATAATGGGCCCGATATTTTATTTTGGTATGCCTCGGCACAACGTGGTGCCTTGGAACAAGACAATGCCGCATTTCCCAAATGCCCACATGGACATGGATTCATTGCTGCTATCAATTGAAAATGTGCCGGATAAACAGAATTTCTTTTTGCACGTGAAATAACAATTTTGCCTGATTCCATTGGCTGACGCAAAATTTCAAGTGTTGCACGATTAAATTCTGGCAATTCGTCCAAAAATAAAACCCCATTATGCGCCAAAGATATTTCGCCTGGTTTTGCGTCACTGCCCCCACCCGCCAAAGCAACCGGACTGGCGGTGTGATGAACACTGCGAAATGGTCTTTGTTTTATCAAAGATTTATCTTCTAATTTACCCGCGATTGAATAAACGATAGATGTTTCCAAAACCTCACCCGCAGTCATTTCAGGCATAATTGTAGGTAATCTGGACGCCAACATAGTTTTACCAGATCCCGGTGGCCCAACCATCAACATTGCGTGTCCGCCCGCCGCAGCAATTTCCAATGCACGTTTGGCAGATTCTTGACCATGAACTTCTGATAAATCGCCAATCTTAGAATCGTTTTCAGATTCAACATTTATCATTGCTGGCATTGGCAAAATCTGTTTTCCATGAAAATGATTTATCAAATCCAGCGCATGTGCCGGTGCCAGAATATTCGTTTGACCCGCCCAACGCGCTTCGGAACCCTGAGATGCCGGACAAATTATACCCAACCCGTTATTATTTGCCCAAACACTGGCCGCCAAGACACCATTCGTGCGAACAACTGCACCGTCCAAACCAATTTCACCAATGATAAGATATTTTTCCAATTCGTTTTCAGGCAATATTCCCATTGCGCATAAAATTCCGCACAAAATTGGCAAATCAAAATGAGAACCTGTCTTTTCAATATCTGCTGGTGATAAATTGACCGTCAAACGTTTTGCAGGCAAAGACAAATTCAATGCAGACAATGCGTTTCTGATTCTTTCTGCAGATTCTTTGACCGCCCTGTCCGCCAGACCGATTATATTAAATTCAGGTTTTGCAAACCCATTTGATAATTGGATTTGAACATCTATCTTGGTAGCGTCCATTCCATTAAAAATAATTGAATTCAGATTTATCATATTCGCATATTAAAACTTGCACACTTTGTTTTCAAGGGTTAAAATAAGCAACGATAATAAAAAAGGATTTATACAATGCCGGCTAAAAATCGTAATGCTGCACGCGAATGGTTTGATACAATATTTTATGGTGGTTTGATTGCTATTATTTTCCGCAGTTTATTATTGGAACCTTTTAACATTCCATCGGGTTCTATGATTCCGTCATTACATGTTGGCGACCATATATTTGTGCAAAAATGGTCATACGGTTATTCCAGATTTTCTTTCCCATTTGGTTCTTGGAATATGTGGGACGGACGCTTTTTTGCAAGCCATGAACCAAAAACCGGTGATATAATTGTATTCAGAAAACCAAACGACAATATTGAATATGTAAAACGTTTAATCGGACAACCGGGCGATACTATCAAAATGACAGATGGTCGTTTATACATAAATGGCAAATTGGTTGAAAGAAAAGATGCTAAACCATACATAATTGCAAATTTACCAAAATCTCTGCGCAGTGTTGGTTATTACAAAGAAAATATGTCTATCAAAGGAAACAAAATCTGGATAGACAATAAACCTGCACCATTTAATTACACAATTGAATATAAACCTGATTATGTTTGCAATGCGAATAAATATGAATGCGGTGTGTTTGAAGCAACCGAATACACAGAAATTTTACCAAACGGTGTTGAACATAAAATCATAGAAATGGCTGATAATGCACCATTGGATAACACACCTGAATTCAAGGTTCCTGAAAAACACTTCTTTTTCATGGGTGACAACCGCGACAATTCCGCAGACAGCAGAACATCCGCGGTATCATACGTTCCACGCGATAATGTGTTGGGTAATGTTTGGTTTATATGGTATTCACATAACTATTATTCCAATATGTTGGCTGTGTGGAATTGGGGCAATAAAATGCGCTGGGACAGATTCGGAAAAAGGAAGAAACAATAATGAAATTAAATTACGAATTTCGCGATAAAAAATTGCTGGAATTGGCTTTGACTCAAAGCGGTGTAAATTCTGCAAAAAACAATGAACGCTTGGAATTTATTGGCGACAGGGTTTTGGGTTTATCTGTGGCAGAATTGCTTTATAAAATGTATCCAAATGATGCCGAAGGCGGTCTGGCACGCAGACATGCAACATTGGTTTCAACCGAAACACTTGCAATGGTTGCGAAACAACTTGAAATAGAAAAACATTTGCACCATGGCCACATGACTGGCGGTAAAATAAATCATATTTTGGCCAACGCAATGGAAGCAATCTTGGGTGCAATATTTCTTGAATCTGGGTTCGATGTTGCAAAACAAGTTATTTGTGAAATATGGACCGATTTAGCACGCGCAGAAATCGTTGCACCAAAAGATGCAAAAACCGCCCTGCAAGAATATGTCCAAAAAAATGACAAAGGCACATTACCAGAATACATATATCATGAACCAACGGGGTTTTCACATAATCCTGTATTCACCGCAACTGTGAAAGCAATGGGACAGACGGCAACCGGAACGGGTTCTTCCAAAAAAGAAGCCAGTATTGATGCCGCGGATAAATTGTTAAAAATCCTTGCAATTTAAGGGTCGTGTTATTACAATTCAGAAAACTAATTAAACAAAGGAAATAAAAATATGTTCTCTATCTTACTTATCTTGCTTATAATCGTAGCCGTTTTAATGACATGCTTAATTTTATTACAGAAATCAGAAGGTTCTGGCATGTCTGGTTCCGCCGCTGCATCTATGTTTGGTGGAATATTGTCTGGTTCCGCAGCGGGAAATTTATTGACCAAGATGACAGCATGGTTGGCAACAATATTCTTTATATTATGTGCCCTGCTTTCATTGGTTGTTGCAAAAACAAATGTTGCAACATCAACACAATCTGAATTGCGTGATGAATTAGAAAGTGCAGAAATCGTCAGCGAACCAATACCTGCACAATCTGAACCAACACCTGCAAAAGTTTCAGAATAAAAATCATTTTATTTGTAAATAAAAAAAATCTGGCCCTTAAAAGCCAGATTTTTTTCATATCCCTTATTCTTCTGGGACGGTGTTATCATGTACATAATATTCAATGTTGTTATACAAAACCTTCATTGAACGGGTAGTATTCTTATTCAAAGGTTTTTTACCGTTTTCAGCAGGCGACATTTTTGCATAATATGTTATGCCATCTTTCTGGATTGCAAACGCAGGATGTGTTTGTTGTTCGGTTGTTAAATACATAACATCTTCGCCAACGTGTAATAATTTTCCACATTCATTCGCACTTGTTGCACCTGCGATTGAATTTGTGTTTTCTGGGCAAGATTCTATACCCTGGGTTTCGGTTTCATTATATGCAAAATCACCACCACCACAGAAAGAATCTTTTTCACAGATTACACATTCACTGGCATCTTTCGGTAAATAATAGCCCGCATCACAATGATATGAATCATAATCATATATTGCAGTGGCGATTATTTCACCTTCATATACACCTAAATTTTCAAACACAGCGGAATTTTTATATATTGTATTTTCAAGCATCAATTTATCAGATGGGAATTCGTTTGAAACAGACATAGAATCTACGTCCGCAAACGCATTTGCAGTACATAAAATCATTGCTAAAAATGATATATGTCTAAACTTCAATTTTAATTCGCCCCTTGACAATTGTTCAGCATTTTTTCTATACTGAAATTGTGATATTTAATTGTTTCGGTACGAATTTATTCTAAAACCTCCCTTTTTTATTCAGTTTTCTGGACTCTTTTTATTGAAAGTCCTTTATTATTATGAATCGGTTTCATAATGATAAAGAACTCTTTCGTATGGAAAATCACCCGTATTACTTGGTTCTGCAAACACAGGCGCAACAAAGCCCATTGCAAGCGCCGATGTTAAAAAGATTTTTTCTTTCATGTGAATTTTTCCTTTCCTTTATCTTGTTTTAGCAAAAATATAAATATAAAGAAAGTGTTTTTTTTTATAAAAAAAAACACCCAACAAAAACGGTGGGTGTTTAATTTTTTTTGTTTTTATTATTTCTTTGATTTTTTTGCTGACTTTTTCGCAGGTGCTTTTTTTACAACTGGTTTTGCAACAACCGTTTTACCAGAATACATTTGTTTATATTCTTGATACAACAAAGTTGCAGAAACATACATAATCAAAGCAAAAAATGCAGTCAAAACACCAGCAATCAAATCACCTTCGGTGAAATAGATAAACAAAATGAATGCGGCAATAAACATTATTGTCAAATCCATTTTCTTTGCCAACACTTTGCCTAATTTATTGAAGAATTCCATTATTCTCTCCTTTTTTGGATATTCGTTATAATTATATCATAAAAAAAACGACTTGAAATAAAAAAATACTGGGATTTTACCCCCAGTATTTTCAGAGCAACAAAATCATTTTCATGATTTTATAACATCACCTGGCCACCGATTCGCGCGTTGCTTGGTATAGGGCCAAATGAAGATTCACGATTTACATAAATATTTCCACGAACTGTGAAAGCACCACAGAAATTCAATTTATGAACATTACGAATAAACAAATTACCATTTATTTGTGCATCACATGGCAATGTATATTTACGCATATTTTGTATGAATAAATTTCCATCTACATTTACACCATTTGATAAAACTGGGGAATCTGGATAAACATCAACAATAACATCACCAGATAAATTTTGCTTTGGCAATTCTTTTGCAGGCAAAGAAGCAACAGCAACAACCACAGGTTTTTTTACACCGACAACTTTGATTTTTGGTGTGATTCCTGTTTCTGGGTCTGCACGCAGAGGCAATGTTGTATTTACTTTGCGTTGAACAACTTTTCTGTTGTCTTTTTGTGTAACCGCTGTTTTAACACCAGATTTTTGCGCAACAACAACATTGTTTTTAACAGCGTTTCTTGCACATCTGTCGCAACGAACAAAATCAGCAATCAAAGATGAAAACAATACGATAATTGCGACCAACAGAGTTAAATTTATCATTCCTACGATATCAATATTTTTCAACCAATTCCAAACAGAACGACATACACGACACAATAAATTCCACAACCATTTGATTGCACGAATCGGCCATGTTAAAATTTTCTTGCAAACATTTTTAATGTTTTGTCTGCGAGCATTTTTTGTTGCTGTTTTCATTTTCAATGCTTTATTTGCTTTCATTGTTTTACCCTTTTTTTGTTTTCTTGTATTTATATTATAGACAATTATTTTTATTTGTCAAGTATATTACTCTAACCTTTCTATCTGACCTTTCTTAATTCTGTAATTTCGTTTTTAATACTGTCTAAAACATTTAATGTTTTTGTGTATTCTTCATCACAAGTGACGACATCAGATTCAATTTCATTGTGTTTTTTAACAGACAATGCAATTTGCATTATGTTTGCGTATAAATCTTTGTCTAACATTTGTTTGTTTTGATCAAAAACAATGAATTTATTCATATAGTCGTTTATCAAAACATTTAAGATTTTGTCTTGATTTACATTATCAACAGTATTCATTTTTCCATCAAACGACAAAACGAGTGTTTTTTTATCTTTGTTTTTCTGAGATTTGCTGGTTTTAACATATTGTTTGAAATCATTTTTCAAAAATTCAGAAAAACCATATAATACGCCACCAATATTATCTAAAACAGCATTTTCATATTGAATTTGTTTATAGTTTGGAATTTTGTCTTTGTTTTCTTCTAATATAATCAACCAATCTGTTACATCCACAGGTTTCCATGCAACACGTATTGGTTTTCCCATTGCATCAGATTGTGTAAAAACATATTTTCCATTTTTCTTGCAAAATCTTTTTCCAATTTTGGCAATTTTCTTTTCAAAATCTTGCTGTGCCACAGAATAATTTTGATTCATAGTCAAATACAATTTTCTGGATAATAAATACAAAGAATCCATATCATCGTATGTTTTATATGAATTTTTATACATTTCTTGCTGTTCAACAGAATAATTTCTTTTGTCTTTGTATTCTCTGGCAACATCATTCACAGAATCACGTTCCAATTTCAATTTATTCAAAGTAATTGTTGTTGATATTTCTGGGTTTTCTGGCATCTGTTGTTGTTTGCTATCACGCACAATATGTGAAAGACAAAATCCCAACCCACCTACCAAAATGGTTGTACCAACAATATCAAAACTTTTATTATTTTGCATATCAATCCTTTTTTACACACTAAAATATAACACAAAAAATATATTTTGTCAATATATTATTGCAAAAAAATAATAAAACGACCTTTTTGGTCGTTTTTTTTCTGGCGCGCCCAGCAGACTCGCTCGGTCCCCTGCGCGGCATTCGTAACGATTTTGCTTTACTTCGTTTGCAAAATCTACTCTTTGTCGAACCTTCGTTGCTGACGCAACTTTTTCCGGTTCTCGTCCTGCGGGCACAAAAAAAAACGACCTGAACGGTCGTATTTTTTCTGGCGCGCCCAGCAGGACTCGAACCTGCAACCCACAGATTAGAAATCTGTTGCTCTATCCAATTGAGCCATGGGCGCATGTCTTGGATTCTATACTAAAACATTTTCAAATGCAAATATTTTATCTTTTGATATTTACTTTCAAAAATGTTTTTTTACCACGTTGTACCAATAATGAATCTGTTGGTTCAACAATGTAATCTTTGCTTGTTATTTTTGTTCCGTCTATCTGGATTCCGCCCTGTTCTACCATACGGCGTGCCTCTGATTTAGAATCAAACAATTTCACAGCAACCAAGAAATCAACAATTCCCATTGGTTCTGTCATTTCTAAATCAAAACTTGGTGCATTTTCAGAATTTGCAGCACCGCTGAACAAAGAACTTGCAGTATCTACGGCCTGTTGGGCTAATTCTTCGCCATGAATCAATTTTGTGATTTCATATGCCATACGTTTCTTGGCCGCGATAATATCAGACGCACACATAGATTTTATTTCGTTCATTGGAATATCTGTGAACAAAGCCAATAACATTTCTGTGTTTTCGTCGGCTGTGTTGTAAAAATACTGGTAAAAGTCAAATGGAGTTGTTTTATCACGGGCAACCCACAAGGTTCCTTTTTCTGTTTTACCCATCTTTTTACCATCAGCAGTCATCAACAAAGGTGATGTCAAACCATAAATTTCTGACTTTTCATTTCCAGATTCAATATTCATCTTTCTGAATAATTCTGTACCTGCAACAATATTGCCCCATTGGTCAGAACCACCAATTTCTAATACGCAACCTTTTTCATTATGCAAATGCACAAAATCAAAAGCCTGCATAGGCATATATCCCATTTCTAAGAAAGTCAAACCACCGTTTTCACGGCGACGTGAATATGCCTCACTTGCTAACATAGTATTTACATTAAAATGAACGCATACAAGACGCATAAAATCTACATATGTGAATTTATTCATCCAATCTGCGTTATTTAAGATTTCTGTGCCTGGCAATACAAAATGACTTGCCAAAGCTTTGACTTCATTAAGATTGTGTTCAACCTGTTCGCTTGTCAACATTTTACGCATATCGGATTTACCAGTTGGATCACCAATCATAGATGTTGCACCACCAATTACCAATATACCACGATGACCAGCATTCTGAAGATGTCTGAACATACGCAAAGCAAAGAAATGTCCAATATGCAAACTGTCAGCGGTTGGATCTATACCCAAATAGAAAGTGATTTTTTTATCACTATTCAACAATTCTTTTATTTGTTCAGGATGAGTCATATCCTTTACAAATCCGCGTTCTTGCAACATATCAAATAATTTTTCTGCCATGTCAAAAGCCTCTATTTCAATTCAGACATAATTATAACATAAATTGCTTATTTATGTATATTAAAAAACTCGGTCCTGCAAATGCTAGTAATAGCACCGCAGTTTTTATTATTTAACCAAACCGTCTTTTTGCCATTGTAATCTGACAATGTTATATTTTTGTCTTTGTTTTTTATAAAATGCTCTCATTCTGTTCATACTGTCAACCAACAATACGCCAAACGGTTTAATAGAACCATCTCTGTCAACATAGAATGTAGCATTTTGTCTACCAATTACTTTACTCATTTTATGTTTCCTTTTTATATTTTATAAAGGTTAAAAAAACGTGCTTCGTTTCAAAGCACGTTTTTTAACTGCTTTGAAACCTTATGCTAACATTTTTGCTACTTCGTCAGCCAGGTTGTCTTCACGTTTTTGGATACCTTCGCCCAAGACATAGAATGCATAACCGGCCAATTTACCACCGTGTTCTGCGATAACATCTTTGACTTTCTTGGAAGGGTCCATAACGAAAGGTTGTTCTTCCAAAACGGATTCGGCATACCATTTCTGGATACGACCTTCTACCATTTTTTCAACAATGTTTTCAGGTTTGCCTGCTGTTGCGCCAGATTCAATGAAAACTTTCTTTTCACGTGCAACTGCATTTGGATCAACATCTGCAATTGTCATAAATTCTGGTTTATTAGCAGCAATGTGCATTGCAATTTTATTACCGATTTCATCAATGCGAGCGTCATCACCATTGATAGCAACGACAACACCGATTTGTCCCATACCTGGAACCAAGGCATTATGAACATATGTAAAGATATGATCACCATTAACCTTTGCAATACGGCGCAAACTCATATTTTCACCGATAGTAGAAATTGTTGCAGCAATATCATCTTTTACAGCGTTCAAAGTTGCTTCGAAATCACCCTGCAATTCAGCAGCTTTCTTTGCAACATTTGCAACCAATGTTTGGAATTTATCATTTTTAGCAACGAAATCTGTTTCTGCGTTCAATTCAACAACGCAACCCATATTGTCGCATTTGACAACTGTAACCAAACCGGATGCAGCAACACGACCTGCTTTAGATGCAGCTTTGACGATACCTTTTTGGCGTAACCAATCGGCAGCGGCTTCTATATCACCGTTGTTTTCAACCAAAGCTTTTTTGCAATCCATCATACCTGCGGATGTTTTTTCACGCAGTTCTTGAATCAATTTTGCTGTTACTTCTGCCATTGTTTTTCCCTTTCTTTTATAATTGTTATTTTGCTAATTTGCTGCGACGAACTTCACGAGCTTCGGAAGTTTTAGATTTTTGTTTTGCTTCTTTAACTTTCAAATCGTGTTCGATTTCTTCAGCAGCAGCTTCTGCGTTATCAGATTCTGCTTTTTTACCAGCAGCACCACCCAATCTTTTTTCAATACCAGACAAGATAGCATCAACAAACAAATCACAATACAATTGTGTTGCGCGAGATGCGTCATCATTACCTGGAACTGGGTAATCTACTAATTCTGGGTTAGCATTTGTATCACAGATAGCAATTGTTGGGATGTCCAAATTTCTTGCTTCGTGAACTGCATTCAATTCACGTGGAACATCAATAACAATCATTGCCTGAGGAATACCGTGCATTTCCAAAATACCGCCAAATATATCACGTAATTTAGCGACTTCTTTTGTCATAACACCAACTTCTTTCTTGGTTAAACCCAATTTATCAGCATTAGCAATATCGCTTTCCATTTTTTTCAAGCGACGGATACTCTGAGAAACTGTTGTCCAGTTTGTCAACATACCACCCAACCAACGATTATTTACATAATATTGGCCGCATTTTTCTGCTGCATCTTTAACGATTTCTTTTGCTTGATGTTTTGTAGCAACAAACAAAATTTTACCGCCAGCGGCTGCGATTGCTTCCAATGCAACCAAAGAACGGTGCAACAAAGGTGCTGTTTTATTCAAATTGATAATGTGAATTTTATCTTTAACGCCATAAACGTATGGTGTCATAAGTGGGTTCCAACGACGTGTGTGGTGTCCAAAATGAACGCCTGCTTCCATCAGTTGTTTCATAGTAAATGTAGGCAATGCCATGATTTATCCTTTTTTTCTGTTATTATCCTCGTCAGCAGATGTAAAAAACCAAAACATAATTTTGGACAGAAATTATATCCGCTAACTGTGTTCTTCGCGCAAGCGCGTGAGCACATATTAAACAATTTTTCAAGGAAAATCAAGTTTTTTTTGATTTTTTTATCTGATTCGTTCCAAAACCCAAACGCCATTTTGGAAAACACTTTTTGTTTCTATAAATTTCTTTTCAAATTTCCAATTATCATAACGTTTAGACATTAAATACATATAAAAACCAAATACTTCGTCATAACCGTCATTTACACATTGGGTTACTATACGGCCACCGATATTAACATGGTCCATCAAACCAGCAATAATTTTTTCATGTTTTCCACCCGGAATATAATCAAAAATGTTAGATAAATGTATAAAATCATAAGATTTTGTTAAATATTTAGATACATTACACGCGTCTGTCATAATAAAATTATATGGTTCTTTGACCTTGGCTCGCATTCTATAATATTCCAAAATACTTGGACGAGATGCCGCTGAAATCGGATGTGCCCCACGCGAAAACAAAACCTTATCCTGCAATGCATAAATATATTCAGATTCAATTTTTGGTATTTTTTCAAGAATTTCTGGCATATGTTTTACATCTTTAATCGTGCAAAAAGGTTTTACTTTTAACATATAAATACTTTTCAAAAATTCAAGATATGCGATATACCCCAATTTTTTTATTGCCTCAACTTTGATATCCATAAAACATTTTGCATTATAACTGACATCGAAAGTGTCAACAGATTTTGCGCCGTATAAAGAACAAAACAAAGGATGATCGCCAGATGCCGCAACAACCAACGCATTATCACATTTTTTTGGGATAAATTGCATTGTTTTACGCAAATCTTCGTTTGATACAGTATATGCCATAGAATAAGTGCCGAAAGTCCCACTGCCTTCATCATGCACACTGTCTCGCGCAATTTTATGATCTGGAATAAAATCCATTAAAAACATCCTTTATTTTGCACAAAATATAATACAAAATATTTTATTTGTCAATATTTATTATTTTTTGTGTTGTTTTTTACCATAAACACCGATATCAAACCTATTTTTATGATAAAAATATTGACAAATATTGTTTTTGTGTTTATTATCATATTAAATGAATTGGACAAAAAGAATTTTTAGTATATTTTTAACGACAATTTTTTTGGCGTCTAATTCTTTTGCCGCACCAAATAATTGTAAAAACAAAAAATATCGCCAATTTAACCCAGAAGAATGCGAAACCGTAAATTACAACAATACTGCAATTACCCTGCTCGGTGCCGGTGCATTGGTTGGTATTACGGTTGCTTTGATGCACCAAAATTCATCTGATTCAATACCGTCCGCAAAAATAACAAACCAAACTAATTTTCCCCGTTCTTCGTATGTCGAATATTCTTTGTCAGACGTTGTAAACAATCAAAGATTAGCCAGCAACTATATGAATTCTTTGACAAACGGAAATGATATAGATACGAAAACATTAAACAAAATCAGAAACACCGCACAATATCTTAAAAACTATTCACAATACGAATCTATAAATTTTGCATGGGCAAATGCACGCGGTTTCAATGGAAAAAATGTGAATATTGCAATTATGGATGATTTTTATTCACATCACGGTTATGCCGTATCAAATATAGCACAAAACATTGCATCTGAATCTAATATTTCTGAACATAGAATCACAACTGACAACAATAAATTCATGTCTTATGACGATATTGCAAATGTGTATTCTGTGACATCTAACCAACACATATATAATAACAGTTGGCAAATAGTCGCATCAGACAACCAAAATTCTGCAACAGCAATTTACAACGGCAACCAAATAAAAACTTACGCCCAGGCACAAGAATATATTTACAACACAACCAGCCAAAATTTCATAAACCAAATCATAAACCACGCCATAGAAGATGACAGCATTTTCGTTTGGGCGGCTGGGAATGAAGCATATTCTGAAAGTGGCGTTTTGTCTGCAATACCTATTGCGTTTCCTGAAATCCAGGGACATTTTGTAAATGTTGTTTCTTTTGATACAAACACCAATTCTCTTTCTTGGTTCAGCAACCAATGCGGAATCACACAAAATTATTGTATTGCCGCACCTGGTTCTCTGATTCAGACAGATGTGGTTGATTATAAATTAAGTGGAACCAGTTTTGCCACTCCTGTTGTTTCTGGTGCAATCGCCACGATAAAAGAAGCGTTTCCATATATGACAGCAACACAAATAACACAATTATTATTTGCCACCGCCAAAGATATTGGTGCCCCGGGAATTGATTCTGTTTTCGGCTGGGGTTTATTAGATATGGAAAAAGCAACTAAACCTATTGGTGAACCTAAAATAGTATTATCTGAAACCAATATTCAACCATTACGCGCGGCCAAAATTGGCGGTATTGCAGCATCCGCTGTAAAAAAAGCAAATGTAAAATTAGCATTTGTTGATGATTTTGGACGCACATTTACAACTAATTTATCAGACCATATTAAAATCACAAACTATGGACGTTTGGTTGATAAAATCAAGACAGATGAAACCAATTCATTTTCTTTCACAAATGGTTTGGAATTTGGAATAAAACAAAACAATATTTTGGAATCAAACGGATTATTATCAACAAAAGGTAACAATTTAATAAATTTCGTCGGATATAAAAACGAATATAATTTTGGAAATGTAAAATTATATCAAAAAACAAGACTCGGTTTTTCAACACCAATTGCAGATGAAAATTCGTTAATTGATTCTGTTTCTAGCATATATACATTAAACGCAAAATTTGGTTTTTCATTTGATGAATTTGATATTGGAATTGAAATTCCAGATACAATTATCAATGGCAACATGTTCTTGAACACCCCTGTTGGTCGTGATTTTAACGGCAATATGATTTACCAAAAAACAAAAATAAATCTGGCAACACAACCTGCTATTGAATTTAATGCAAAATATAAATCTTTGTATATTGGTTACATAAAAAACCATGATATAAAAGACGAATTTTATATCATGGCAAAAACCAAATTTATGTTTTAATTTTTATTCTGATTTTTTATACATCAAATCAAAATTATGAATATAACTGAACGAAACACCGATTGAAGTGTTTGCGCCATAATCAGATATTCCCTTTGCATGGGCACGACGATATTTTACATAAGGGCCCATTGTTAAATCACCCCAAACATTTGTATCCAATCTGGCTTCTGCAAACAAATCGTATGTATAGTTATCTATAGATTCTTGCGAGAAAGACAAATATTTTCTGTAATATCCATTTGTGCTGAATTTTACACCTTCACGAATTTGATATTCAACACGCCAACCACCTTCAACAGCGGATTTGTTCACTTTGGCATCAGATTCTGTGAAATCATATTCGTAAACGCCCACAACATATAAACTTTTTATAATATCATGGTCAAACAATGAAAAACCGGCATTTGGACGAACAATTTTACGACGCGGGTCGCCTTGGAATTCTGTTTCATATTGCGCACGCACAATTGGTCCCAATTTAAAAGAATTAAAATCCCAACATGCGTATGCTAAATCAGATGACAACAATATTTTATCCGCACTTTCATCAACCGTAGATTTATCATCAAAAGGTTTAATTTTCTGTTTACCATATTCCATAAACAAAGAATTATCCCATTTAAATCTTTCAAAACCGTATTCAAGTGCAACATCAAAAACACCCTTGATATTTTCTTGGTCTGTTGCCTTTAATGCAGCGATTGAAGAATTTTTATAATCTTTTGCATTTGCGATAGACGTTTTTGACCAATCCAAACCAACACGTCTGACATTCAAATTAAATTTAGTATCTTTCGGTGATTCTTCTGCAAAAGAAACCATTGGCATCAAAGCCATCAATACGCACAATATTTTTTTCATTTTTTGTCCCTATTTCCAAATTTGTAAAACACCGCTGTTATCAGCATACCGCCATCCGTATTCACGAACAGTTGCAGTAAATTTAGACCTGTAACTCATAGGCATTTTTGCAATAATTTGATTTCCCTGGATTGAAACAGTTTCAATATTCATATTTGATTCACGAACCAATCTTTTTATTTCAGCCCAATCAGAAATACCATTTTGCACAACAATGAACAAAGAAAATTTTTCGCTGTATTCATTGTTTGGTACCCAATTTTGCACATTATTTTCAACCAACCACTGTTTCACTGCATCATTATCTATATTCATAGTAATCGTTGCAGAATAAGTATCGTTCGAAATTTGTTCGTTTGAAACACTGGACGAAGAAATAATATTTAACAAATCGTTGCTGGATGTGTTATTCACCAATTCAGTCAAAGCATTTGCATCTGAATATTTTGATAAAACAGAAATTAAAATCTGTCTGCGCGCAGAATTTATTGCCTTTGTTTTCGCTTCGGCTGCGGTTTCACTGGATTCACGAACATTTACGGTTCCTTTTAATTCAACCGCAAATGCGTTACCACAAATTGCCCCAGCCAACGCGACAACAGATAAAAACTTAAATTCTGATTTCACCACCAAACACCCTAGAATTTAACATTTATACCAGCACGGATTCCCATTGCTTTATAGATAGATTTGATTTCGTCTTTATCTTCCAGAACCCAATTTGCTGCTTTATATTCTTCTATCTTGGCAACTTCGTCTTCCAAAATTGCACGTTGATATTCGGTCAAAACATTGTTTTCCAAAGCGTCTGTATAATCATCATATAATTCTGTGTAATGTGCAGAATTCATATATGTTTTCGCAGTTGCTTTTGATACTGTATAATAATCGTATGTTACACCCAATGTAAATGCAGTTGTATCAGTAATATTTGTTGACCAATTTGCATTTAAACCAATATGATATGCATCACCGAAAGAACCTTTGTCTTCTACACTCTTTGGATGTTGCCAATCATAACGATATGGTTGATCACCTTCGGAACGATATAATGGCAAACCAATTTCAACACCACCATAAACAAAGTTATCTTTATTTATTTCATATTCAGCATCAAATGCTACATAAGGCCCCATCCATGTTGTTTCATATTTATGGCTGGTTCCAGATTGCTCATAATAATATGTACCACCGGTTCCAACACCAGAAACATTAAACCCTGCAATAGAAGGAATTTGAATCATTTCAGAAACTTCATTTTGTCCATCACCATCAGTATCTTCTTCAACACGCCCTGTAATTGTTACCGCACCATTTGACGAATAGAATAACAAGAATGGATCACATTGTAATTCGCCATTATAACCATTTATACATGTTATATATGGATAAGACGAACTTGATTCCAATATATCTATTGATAAACCATAATTTTGTTTTGTTGACAATTCATATTTCAAATAACGAAAACCAACAGATGGTGTGATTTTTACCTTACCCCATTTAAAGAAATCTGTTAAACCAAACGCAGCATTAAAGCCCATTTGTGTTCCACCTTTGCTGGAACCAACAGACAGCGCATGCCCCGTTTGATTTGCGATAACATTACCATTTTCATCTGTCCATTCCATGTTCAGATAGCCACCTTTGGTAATATCATCGTCAATCATAGATGTTTCACCAAATTGTTTACCATATCTGGCACCAAATTTGATTTGCATAGGTGTTGAATCACCAAAATAATAAGCGCCTTCACCACCAATAACATTCCAAGATAATTTATCATAGGCCAATTTTGAACCAGCAGTTCTCATTTCAAAATCCCATGAACCAAATTCATGACTTAAAGCACCACCAAGGACAAGACCAGATTTTGCAGATGCATTTTCAGATGTTTTCTTGGTTGTTTTCTTTACCACTTTACGTGAAGTAGTTGTTTTTTGTTGATAACCATTTTTGTACATAGAGGCATAATTTCCACCACGTGAATTGGAATAATTATCGTAATAACTGCTGGTATTTTTTTGGTATCCCAAACCATTATAATAAGTCCCCGCAGCCCCAGCCACAGCCGGTATTAGCGATAAAGCAACTATGTTAAATAAAGCACAAGATGTTTTTTTCATAGGTTTTTCCTTCTTTAATTTCTTCCTTATTATATCACAAAAAAGGTTGAAAAAAAAATACTTTTATAATATCTTATGAAAAAAATATGCGGTCGTGGCGAAATTGGTAGACGCGCAGCACTAAGGATGCTGTGGAGAAATCCTTGGGGGTTCAAGTCCCCCCGTCCGCACCATCAAAAAGTAAAATTTTTGTATATTTTTTGTAATTTTTTTTAATTTTCCACTTGCCCACAAAATCATAAATTTGCTAACATCTATTTGAGGAATGAAAAGGATAATACGATTTTTTGTTGTATGCCTTGCTCTGTCTGTATTTCAGACGGGGGTCGTTTTTAGTGCAGAAACACAAAAAACACAATCAAAACGTGATACTGCGACAACTGTTTCAACGGCAAAAAATTCGTCACGTTCAAACGCGACATCTAAACAATCCGCAAAAGAATCTCAACAAGACAAAGAACATGCCCGCACAACAACAATTACACGTTCATCTCAAAATGCTGTAAAAAACCGCACCGCTGCTACAACCGCTATAAAAAATCATGTTGTAAAACAGCGTCCAACAACCCAGAAAAAAATTTCTACCGTATCCAGAAACGCTGCATCTTCCAGGGTTGCAAACACATCAAAATCTGCAAAAAAAACAACCAGTGCACGCACATCTACAAATAAAACCGCTGTTTCACGTGCTACACGAACCCAGGCAATTTTGAACAACGATAAAATTGCAAATATCAAATCTAAAAATTATTCCCAATGTAAAACTGTATTTTACGATTGTATGGATGAATTTTGCGCAAACAAAGACACAAATTTACGCAGATGTTCTTGTTCTTCACGAATACATGAATTTGATAGTATAAAAAAGCAGTTGTCTAACGTTGAAGACAAAATGTTAGATTTCAACCAACGTTTATTGACTGTTTCTATGAAGAAAGAAGATGCTGCGGCCATAAACAAAGCTAGCGAAGGCGAACTTGGTTTTAATACAAAAGACAGGTCCGAATCAGAAAAATTATTATCTAAAATTACAGATTCTCTGAACAATTCTTCTGATTCAAAATTCAACAATGAAATGTCTGCTATATCTCTCGATTTAGATGTGGATTCCGCATGGGACAGCATTGATTCAACATCAGGTATTGCAACCACATCTAAAAACGGTATTGAATTGTATAACGCCGCTACACCTGTATGTATTGAAATGGCAAAAGAAGTTTGTTCCGAAGATGAATTAAACATTGTCCAAGGCAACTATAAATTGGCAATCCAACAAGATTGTAATACCGTATCTAAATCTTACACAACACAATATAACCAAGCAATCAGCAAAATCCACGAAAGTGGCGCCCTGCTTGATATGGCCAGATTAAACACATACCAACAACAAAATTCAGATGATATTTTAACCTGTAAAAAGAAGATATTGGAACAATTAAATGACGAATCTGTCTGTGGTAAAGATTTATACAAATGTTTGGATACAACGGGACAATATATAAACCCAGCCACTGGGGAAGCATTTTTATCTACAAATTTATACAATTTGACAACATTATTGACGACACCTACTGGTAATGAAACATGGTCCGGTATGAAACAAAACGAAAAATTTGTAAAGTTCTTGAATTCTAAAAAAGTTTATCTTGAAACTGCAACCGAACAATGTAAATCAATGGCGACAGTTGTATGGAAAGATTTCTTGAATGATGCTTTGGGAAAAATTAAATTAGCACAAAACGCAAAATTAGAAGAAATCAGACAGAGTTGCACAACATTGGTTGCAGAATGTAAAACAAATCAAACAAAAAATCTTTCTGATTTTGATGCACGTGCATTATCAACATTTGGTGTTATTGCAGATACAACCGTCAATGCATTGTGTGCAGATGTCCAAACGTCTTGTTCTGATTTGATGGCACAAACAGGTGGTGGTGAAGATTATTGGGAAACAGGAATGGATGGAATTGCCCAAGATACAACTATTGATAAAATTCTTGAAACATGTACCACCGTTGGCAAAGATTGTATAATACAACAATGCAATGGAACATCTGGAAACTTTGCTCTGTGTGAAAAATACACAGACCAACCACGTCGTGCAATTTTGACAAAACAAGCATGCTGGAATGAAATCAAAACTTGTGTTCAACAGGGTGTATTTTCTAAATTTGACCTGCAACACAAATGGGAAACATTACCTGTGATATCAGCAAATAATACAGCAAATTCTAATACTGATAATACCGATACAAATCCTACACCAAAAAAATATTGTCAAGAAAATGATATTGCCTGTGAAATAACAGAATATATTTGGGGACAATGTGAATATGATGCACAAACGGCATTGGTTTATACATTAAAAGAAAACAAACCAGATTATAAATTAAGCAACAGAATTTTCACACCTACATCTGGTGAAACTTTGCTATCTTGGTTGGCGTACAATACCGGAACAACAAATCAAAGAAACAGTTGTTCTGCTTATACATGTCCTATGAATACTGTTTTGAAAAACGGCAAATGTGTTGAAATATACACGCCTGCACAAGACGATAAAATCTATGGTCCAGATGGTGAACAAGTACCTGATACCATTGATGAACTTATATATATTACTATATCTGAAAATCTTAGAAATTATTGCAAAGGTGGTAATGCAAACAAAGATTCTGATAACAATTGTTGTACAGATGGCGGTTATATATATGCAGCACCATACTCTAGCAATAACAAATTCAAGAAAATCTGTATTCCAGAAAACCATTATGCTATATATTTAACAACATTATCATGTGCAAATAGAAGTTCAAGCGAAGGAGCCAATATTAGTCTGGATCCATATTATTGCAATGGCGTATCTGGAATGGCTTCTGAATTATTCTGTGTTATTGAAAATTCAGACCAAAATGCCAATATACAAACGCTAGAAGTTCAATCTGGCACATTGTATTGTCCAGGATTTTTCCTGTTGATAAATTCATACGGCGATTATTATATGCCAAGATATACCAATGGCTCTGAACAAGAACTTCTGCCACCATCTGTAAATATGTTCTACTATTCCGATACAATGGGAAATATATGCACATATAAATTTAATGATACCACCAACAAATGGGGATACGACGGGACCTGCTCTACATATAATGTAAATAATACCAGTGCCGAATTAAATGTATCTTATTCTTTTTAAAATAACTAATAATTTATAAAATACTGATAGATTTTATAACAGATTCTATTGCTTTTAATTGGTCTTTATCAAATTTACCCAACACCCAATCAACCGGTGGAATTGGCGAATTAAAATCACGTGGATGACCAATGCCAATACGAATTCTTCTGTAATCGTTTCCAACCAGCGCATCTATAGATTTAATACCATTATGACCGGCACTGGACCCGCCTACTTTTTCGCGTTTTTCACCGACCTTGATATCCATGTCGTCATGAATCACAACCAGATTTTCAAGCGGTATTTTATAAAACTTCATAATTGCAGAAACCGAATCGCCACTGTTATTCATAAATGTCTGTGGTTTAGCATAAATAATTTTGTTATCTGCACTGCGTGTGGTCAACGCCTGTTTTTCTTTCTTCCATACGGAATCTGGGCCACACAAGAAATCTATTGCCATAAAACCAACATTATGACGGGTAAGTTTATATTCGTCGCCTGGATTGCCCAAACCGACCACTAAAACAGGTTTATTTTCTTGCATATTCTGACCTTTATTTTATACTATAATATCATATAAAGGAGAAAAATATGAAAATAAATTCAATTTCTTTAATTTCTTTGGTTTCAGCACTTACAATCACTACATCTGCAAATGCTGGTGCAATCGCAGATTTTTATGTAGGTGGTATGTTGGGTGCCGGCGGACACACATTATTTGCAGACCATAACAATAAATCTGATTCTTCATTAGTTTTGGGAGCTATTGCTGGTGTTGATATCCCATTATTCAGAATCGAAGGTGAATATAATTATTTAACATCATCTGACATTCATGCAAACACAGCTATGGTAAATGCATATTTCAAAATGCCTTCAACACTTATTATGCCTTATGTCGGTGCAGGTTTCGGTGTATTGTTTAGCGGAGAACACGAAATTGACAACAAAACAATTGATATGGACACAGTTGCCGCATATCAAGGTATGATGGGTGTAACAGTTGATGTTCCATTACTTCCTGTAAAATTTGATATCGAAGGTCGCGTATTATACGCAGCAAACGTATATGAAGTAGAATCTGTAAAACCAGATTTATTGGAATACAACGTTCGCTTAAAAGCACGCTTTATATTCTAAACATAAAGGCATAAAAATTGCTGACATTAATTGACGGAAATTCTTTGGTATTTCGTGCATATTATGGGGTTCATGGAAACCTGACTCGTTCTGATGGATTGCCTGTGGGGGCGATATATGGTTTCTTTAATATGGTATTACCCCTGCTGTCCGAAGCGAAAGAAAATGATTCTTTTGTATGTATATTTGACGCATCAAGAATCTCTTTCCGTCAAGACATATACCCTGAATACAAGGCAAATCGTACCGAACCACCTGCTGATTTATTAGCCCAAATAGAATTGATACGAATCGGCGCACATGCAATGGGTATGCCGGTATTATGTATTCCAGGGGTGGAAGCAGATGATGTTATCGCAACAATTGCAACGGCAAATTGTAATAATGACGGGGGCACACGAATAATTACTGGCGACAAAGATTTAATGCAATTGGTATCTCATTGCACATTTTTGTATGACGGTATGAAACAGAAAGAAATTCGTGAAAAAGAAGTTCTTGAAAAATTTGGCGTAAAACCGAACCAGGTCATAGATGTCCAATCTCTGATGGGCGACAGCGCGGATAATGTTCCGGGCGTTCGTGGAATTGGCCCCAAAAAAGCATCTGAACTTATCAACGAATTTGGTTCTCTTGATAATTTATATGCAAATATTGACAATGTAAAAAACGACAGAACAAGAAATTTGCTGATTGAAAATCGCGAATTGGCATATATCTCTAAAAAACTGGTATCTCTGAAATGTGATGTTGATTTGGACGGTTTGATTATACAACCATTTTGCTTTGATAAAACCAGCGCACTTGATTTCGTAAAAAATAAAATAGAAAGCAAATCTTTAATCGCAAAAATTGAAAAATTATTTCCAGGCAACACACAAACCTGTGAACCAAATATAACAGAATATGAAAAATCTATCTGCCCTGTTGTTGAAATTCCAGAAAACACACCAAAAACTGCAAATTTTGGTGAAATGGATATAAAAACAATTTCAACCCCAGAACAATTAGATGAATTCTTGAAAAATGTAAATGATGTTATCGCATTTGACACCGAAACAACTGGCTTAAATCAAATCAGCGATAAAATAGTTGGAATTTCATTGGCGTATAATGAAACACATGGTGCATATATTCCAATTCGTCATATAACAAAATCTATGGATTTATTTGGGTCTGATTCTTTGGCTGAAAATCAAATGAAAATGTCAGATGTTTATGAAAAATTATGGCCAATATTCACAAACCCAAACATAGTTAAAATTGCACATAATCTGAAATACGATTTACACATTTTGCAAAACGAGGGTTGGGATATAATAAAAATCAAACCTGTTGATGATACAATGTTGTTGTCTTATGCGCTGTATGGTTCTATACACGGACATGGGCTGGACGAATTGGCAATGCGATATTTGGGTCATAATAATATATCTTTCAATGAATTGTTTGATGCGAAAACAAAAGATTCAGACAAACATTTTGAAACATTGTCCATTGAAACCGCTACAAAATATTCAGGCGAAGATTCCGTTGTCACAATGGCACTTTATAAATTATTCAGACCACAATTGGACGCAAACCACAATTTACGTGAATTGTATGAAAGTTGCGATTTACCATTGTGCCTTGTCCTGTGCATAATGGAACGAAATGGAATTTATGCAGACCGCGAAAAATTAAACCAATTGTCCAGTGTTTTTCATAAACAATTGACCGCGTTAGAATCTGAAATTTATGAATTGGTCGGACACGAATTTAACATTGGCAGTCCGAAACAATTATCAACCGTTTTATTTGATGAATTGAATTTGCCATCATCAAAAAAGCGTTCAACCGATGCAGATACATTGACTGAATTATTGGAAACACACCCTGTAATTGAAAAAATATTAAATTGGCGTTCTGTATCTAAATTGGCAACAACATATGCGGACGCCCTGCCTCACCAAATTGCAGATGACGGCCGTATTCATACAACATTTTTACAGACCAGCACCAACACCGGTCGTTTATCCAGCCGTAATCCAAATCTGCAAAATATTCCGGTAAAAACAGAATTGGGCGAAGAAATCAGAAAATGTTTCAGCGCACGCGACGGATATAATTTAATATCGGTTGATTATTCACAAATTCAATTAAGATTATTGGCAGATGTTGCAAATGTTTCTATGTTCAAAGATACATTTAACCGTGGTCTGGACGTGCACGCACAAACCGCACGCAAGATATTTAATATTCCAGAAAATGAAGAAGTCCCAAAAGATTTAAGACGCGCGGCAAAAACTATAAACTTTTCTATCATATATGGAATTTCTGCGTTCGGTTTGGCAAACCAATTAAACATCACCCGCGAAGAAGCAAAAAAAATCATAGATTCTTATATGGCGGGATTACCTGAAATTCGTGAATACATTGAATACATAACAAAATTTGTTTTTGATAATTATTGCGTGTATACCCCATGGCACCGTCGCATAGAAATACCAGAGGCAAAAACCCCACGTATGCGTGGATACGCAACCCGTGCCGCCATAAACGCACCGATTCAGGGTTTTGAGGCAGACATTATGCGTCGCGTCATGGTAAAAATTTATGATGAAATCATTGTTCCAAATTCAGACAAAATCAAAATGGTATTACAGGTTCATGATGAAATCGTGTTTGAATGTATCGCAGATGAATCTGAACAATTCGCACAAAAAATAAAACAGGTTATGGAAAACATAACAACCCTGTCCGTTCCATTGGTTGCAGAAGCATCCATATCAAAATTATGGGAAAAATAAAAACGCCCGTTTGGGCGTTTTTTTTATAAACATAAAAATTAATTACCAGTTGTTGTTTGTGTTGGTGCACTAAAACGCCAACCGCGGAATGTCTTACCCTTAATGGTTTGTGCCTTAACTGGGGTACGAACGTCACTTCCGTATGTTGCGGTACCTTCGTTGTTTTGACCCGCATATTCTGGGTCAACATCAGACCAATTAATTGTAATTGTGTTCGCTTCACATGATGCGTTTACTTTATCAAATGCCCCTATCATTGCAGCAAGCATACCACGCAAATTTAAATTCTGAGTAATACTAAGTTCTGCACAATAACTTGCACACCTATTATCACATCCTGATATATCAGACATGATTTCCTTGTAAACCCATGGAGCATTGTTTATATTTTGTCTAACGTCATTATTTGGCTTGTAGCCATCCACTTGACAAAAACAATACCTACCTTTATCTGATGTTGAATAATTAGTATTGTAATGTGTATTGAACATTAAAGCCAGCTTTGCAGCCATATCTATCTGTGTTAATTGTCCATTGGCATATTGTTGAAATAAACTTAGTACCCAATTTGCTTTTTCTTGACCAACAATAGGTATAAAACCAGCCATAAATTCCTGAACAGACATATTGCCATTTAAAACTTTTCCACCATTAGATTCAAGATACAGCGAAGCAGCATCATTATCCGGTTGGCAACTTGCTTTACCATAAAGAATTCCATCATCATCAACCATCGCCCATGTATTATTATCCGTCAACGATAAATCTGATATACCATCACCATCATCACCAAAAACACCATTTGCATTAATATATTCATATCCTAATCCTGCATCGTTATAATCAAACGGAACAATTGGTGTTTTTGCAACTACGTCAGCTTCATTTTTATGATAACCGTTGACGCATCCGGTTGGTTCACAGGTGTCAACCCCGTTTCCATAATAATCGTTTCCGGTTACACCAGTTGCGTGCGCAATTGTTACATTACCACTGCATTGACGATAACATTCGGTATCACTGCTGGCCCCCGCAATGGAACTCGCATAGCCCGTTGGACATGTTTGTATACCCTGGGCCGTTGTTTGATTATATTGCACGGTTGAACCACCCGGACAGAAAGACCCCACTGGACATGTTGTTTTTGTTTCGCTGTCTGCTGGTAAATATTGTCCTGCGGACAATATATAATCTATTGTGTCATATTCTGCGGTTGCATTTACGGTTCCCGAATATACGCCGTCCATGTTGGTTGATGTGGCGGCATTATCGTATGTTTTGTTTTCCTGCATCAAACCGTCGGTTGGAAAATTTTCCGCCATTGCCGGTGCAACCGACATTATCAACATAGAACTTAAAAATATTTTATTTTTCATTTTTCTCTTTCCCTTATTTTATAAAATTAAAAAAACAGACAAATAACGTCATCAACGTTATTTGTCTGTTTTCAATCTTGTGCGAATTTCATTCGCACAACAATCACGCAACGAAACTATCTGTGT
>CADBLE010000006.1:145554-176030 GCA_902795435.1 uncultured Pseudomonadota bacterium | reverse complement strand
AAATTGATTTTTTATGCGTTTTGTGATATAATATGTTTTGATTTAAGGGACGGTTTATCCGTCTTTTTTTTTATGTCCGGCGTGTCCGGATTTTTTTATTTAACAAAAAAGGATAAAATATGAAAATACCAAAATTTTTACGCGATTTATTACAATCAAATAACTATTGGAACAAAGATAGTGCCGAATTTGCAAAAGCAAATGAATATCTGGAAAAACTGTTTCCTGGTGAATTAAAACGAGATGCGACAGGTCAATACATTGAACCCAAATACGATATGACTTATGAACAATTTCTGGATGCACAAAAGAAATTTGATGAAGATATAGAAAATGCGATTCAAGTAGCCGAAAAAGAAATAGAAAACAAAACAGGAAAATTGATTGATTGTTCACAATTTGTTGAAATAGAAGAAACAATATACACAATGGTTCTTATGCCTTGGGGGAATATAGAAAATAAAAAACTGTTTGTTTATACATTAAATATTCCAGATGCTGATGACTATGATGATGAGAACACCAATGTAAAAAAAATTTGGGTTTGGCACAGTGAAAATGACGAATATATTTGCGATGATTGCGCATCACATAATGGTAAAATATTTGAAAACAAAAATGATATCCCAGAAATTCCCGTGCATCCAAACTGTCGTTGTTGGGTTGAAGAAGTAAAGTTAGATGACAATGGCAAACCAATTTCCAGCAAAGTATACAAAGGACCAAAACCAGAAACGCCTAAAAACGACAAAGCCCCCTCGTTAGAAAAAATACCTACTTTTGATAAACCGATTGATATAAAACCAGGTCAATATGCTAAATTTGACGGAAAAAATCTAACTATATTTCAAGACGGCAAAGTTGTTGCTTCGTGGAATGCAGTATCTGGAAAACCTGGTTACCAAAGTCCAGAATATCAAAATCTAAAATCTACAGGTCCGATTCCTGCTGGAACATATATCGCAAGACAAAGCGAACTGCAATTCTATAAAGATATCAGTTGGGGGGATAGACAACGTTCTGCTATTGGATTTGGAACATGGCGAGGTGGTACAGATTCTTGGGGTAATTCGCGAGTATGGTTAGAACCATCCAAAGAAACAAATACTTTTGGAAGAGATGGTTTTTCTATTCATGGCGGTGCGACACCTGGTTCTGCTGGATGTATAGATTTGACATCTTCTATGAATGATTTTACTAAATGGTTTGAAAATAATGGACATGATTTGGTTGTTGATGTAGAATATTAACCATGAAACAAAAAATGTACCTTTTTATGTATATAATTGCCGGATTTTTATTCGGCACTTTATATACCTTTTTGTGTGATTTAGCTTACTTTAGTAGGATTGCAAAATATGAAAGCATTTGGATAAACACATATTCCTATATGAATGGGAATCAACAACAGGTTTGGATGGCAAATAATGATATTTTTTGCATATTTATAGTACTTGGACTATTGATGTGGATTGGTTATGTTCTTGCACCTATTTATAGGGAAAAGGTATTTTTTATTCCATTATTGGGTGTGCCAGTATTTTTTATAATTCAATTTATATTGTGTTCGGTTTTAAAAATAATTTGTTTATAGCACCACAATTACTTGCTTTTACAACAGAAGCTATGTGGTTGTTACCTGTTTGCCATTGAACATTTTTTACACATAAGATAAATCATTGCTATTTAATGCTTAATGGGCTATTTTTGTATTAATATGACAAAGATATTTACAATTGGTTTTAGTGGCAAAAGTCCAGAATATCAAAATCTAAAATCTACTGGTCCGATTCCTGCTGGAACATAAAAAATTATAAATATGCATTTTGGACTGCTTTAGCCCCAATCATAATGTCTTGGATTAGTGAATTTTTAGAACGTATTTTACATTATTATGCTTAACTTGTACTTGGAATACCTGTTTTTTTATTTCCGCCATCCGTTTGGCGGATTTTTATTTTAATAAAAGGAGAAATATTATGAACATGAGTGATAATGGCATAAATATGCTTAAAAGGTTAGAGGGCTGTGTTAAAATTGGAAACCGACATGTTATATATGATGATAAAACAGGAAAACCTGTGGATGTGAATAAACCTTTGCCAAGTGGGGCAACTATCGGTTATGGTCATTTAATCAAACCGAACGAAGATTTTAGAAACGGAATTTCTGAAGCCAAAGCCACCGAATTATTACGTGCCGACATTGCAAATGCAGAACGTGCCGTACGTGATAATATAACAGTACCGTTATCACAGAATCAATTTGATGCTCTGACTTCTTTGGCTTATAATATCGGCTCAAAAAATTTCGCAAATTCAACCGTTGTTAAATATGTAAACAATCCGAATTTTCACAGTTCTGTATATCCAAATTTAGAATCAGCATGGAAAGCATGGAACCGTTCGCAAGGAGAAATATCAAACGGGTTAATTAACCGCAGACAAAACGAATGGGTTATGTATAATCGTGGTATATATTGATTTGATTTCTGTTATTATATGATTTACAAATCTTACAGATGTAAAGAATTAGAATTGTTGCGCAAATAATTATAAAGTGTAGTTTTATTTACGTTCATAATTCGTGCAATTTCATTTTTGCTGATACCTTGGTTTATCAGAATTTGTATACGTTTTTTGTTTTTGCTTAATTTCAGAATTTTTGATTTTGCACCAATTGGTCTGCCTAGTTTTTTTCCATTGGCCTTTAATCTGGCCAGACTTTCCCGAACGCGCTCTTGCAGTAGAGATTTTGATAATTCAGCAGATAAACCAAATGCAAATGCTAAAACTTTTGATTGAATATCTGATCCAAGACGAAAGTTTTCTTTTAATGTCCAAATTTGACAGTTTTTTTCAAGGCAGGTTTGTAATATACCCATAACTTCTAATAAACTGCGTCCGAGTCGTGATATTTCAGTAGTTATTAAAATATCGCCAGATTGAAGTTTATTTAATAATTTTCCAAGTTTTCTGTCTTGTAATTTTTTGTTGCTAGAAATTTTTTCTTCAATCCAAATATCAATAGTCATATTGTTGTTTTTGACAAAATTGTCAATAACAAAATGTTGGTTTTCTTCGTTTTGATGTGCAGTAGAAACGCGACAATATCCATAAATCATAGTAAATACCTTTTTAAGTTAAAAAATGAAAAAAAAGGGCCACGCCAAATTACGAGGTCCCATTGTTTTTACGAGATATAAGTATTTTTTTCATAATGTCAAGTGGTCTAAATTAAACCAAGGTTTTTTACCTGTTCATTAACAAGCCTTTTTAGAAATGGTTTATTTTGGTTTTTTTCATTGTTTTTAGGGCAAAAATTATATTTTTTATTTTGTAAAAAAAATGGTTGACTTTTAACCTTGGTTTTTTTACCATATACCCAGTAATCCATTTGATTTAATTCACAAGGGTTACAGTTTTTAATATTAAAAATAAAAAAGGAAACAAAATGAAAAAACATTTAATTTTAACATCTTTGTTGGCAATTGTTACAACAGTTGGTGCACATGCTGAAACTGATGTTACTTTTGCTGGTGATTATTTGCTGGGGGATAGTTCTACTGCAAATGTAGCAACTCCTTTGTCTGGTTCTTCTTATCAATATACATATACAAAATCAGACAATTCTACTGTTACAGTAGCACAAAACGTAGACCCTGTTTTAAGTTATTTCACATATACAGATAAAGACGGTAATCCTTCTGATTTGTCTGTTGGAGGAACAGAATTAGAAGCTGCAGATTTTAATGGCACATCTGGTGCTGATGGTACAAGCGTTATATCGAACCAAACAATTGCTGCAGGAGAAACAATTTCTCGTGATAATTACCAATATGTAAATGGTAAAGGTGAAACTGTTACTTTGGGTGAAGCTGCACAAACTTTCACAGAAACAGTTTCTTTGTCTGACTATGCAACCGTTGAATCTGTTGATGTAGCAAGTGATTCAACTGCACCTGTTTTGACAGGCGATATGTATTCTTATACAGATCCTGATACTGGTGCTGTTTATCATTTGAATGCAACAGGTACTGAATGGGTTGATGCTAATAATTTAGTTGTTACACCTGATGCCGGAACAGCTCAAGAAGCGGCTCGTGATGATATGGTTGCAAAATATACTGCTGATCAAGCTGCTATTTCTAATGCGAAAACAACAGTTGATGGTTATGCTGCTGCTGAAGCAACTGCTTTTGGTAATGCTAATACTGTTTATGAAGCAGATGGAAATAAAATATCTGCATTGACAGCAAATTATGGCACATATACAACCGCAACAGGTTTGTTAAGCCAAGCACAAACAGCAAAAGCAGAACGTCAAGGTGATTTTAATGCAGACAAAGATTTAGAAACTGCTGCTAAAAATTTATATAATTCACCAATTGAAACAACAATTTCAGATGCAGTTGCAATTGAAACAACACGTGCAGAAACAGCAGAAGGTGCTTTGGACGGTCGTTTGACAACAGCAGAAAGCGGTGTATCTGCAAACGCAGAAGCAATTGCAAATGAAACAGCACGTGCAACAGGAGTTGAAGGTGCTTTGGACGATCGTTTGACAACAGCAGAAAGCGGTGTATCTGCAAACGCACAAGCGATTGCAAATGAAACAGCACGTGCAACAGAAGCTGAAAATGGTTTGAGCACAGCAATTGCAAATGAAAAAACAGCACGTGAAAACGCAGATACTGCTATTCGTGGAGAATTTGCTGCTGCTGACACTGCGACATTAAATGCTGCAAAATCATATACAGAATCTGCATTGGATTCAGCAAGAGCATTTGCTAACGCTGGTGATGCATGGACTCTGAAACAAGCTAATGCTTACACTAACAAGAAAGTAGATACACTTGAAAAGAATGTATCTGGCGGTGTTGCTGCTGCAACTGCTTTGTCTGCGGTTTCTGTAGCTAACGTTGGCAAAGGCGAAGTTTCTGTCGGTGGTGGTTACGGTTATTATAATAACCAATCTGCTGTCGCTTTCGGTGCAGCAATGGGATTGTCTGACAGTTGGTCTGTTAATGCTGGTGCTGGTATTGCTTCTGGGGATAAAACTCAGTTCTCTATCCGTGCTGGTGCAAACTATAAATTCAAAATGTTTTAATGTTTTGATTTGATGGTTTTTGGGGGATGTAAAAATCCCCCAAAATAATTTACAAAGGTGTATATATGAAAAATTTATTCTTGTTAGCTTGTGCTTTATTTATGGCTTCTTGTGCAAATCAGGCCGTCGTTTATAAATATACGGGGACAGTAAAAACTATCACAGGGGATGGTGGTTTTTATGATAAAACAGTAACTGCACAAGATGTCGGATTGGATTCCAATTACAAACATGAAAAAGTTACATTTTATTTGTCCGGTTTGCCATATGGTCAAGATTGTGCGTTTGTGGGTTTTATCCAAGATACAGATACATATAAAATCATAAAAAAGACCCTTGAATTTGGCGGAAATGTCGTCACTCATTCAACCGTAACATTTCCAACACAATTCCATGGAGACAAGGGTGTATTAGATGTTTCTATGACAGGTGGTAATACAGTCCTTAGCAAAAAGGAAATATTACAGCAATACAATATGTTTGATTGTGTAGATCAATCTGAATTGCACTAAATACATCATAAAAGAGATTGGTTGATGTATTGTCAATCAATACCATGATGCAAGTTTGTATTATGGTTTAAATAAAAATTCTTATGAAAAGAATTTTATTTCTATGGTTAAACTAAAAAAAACTGGTCTTATTTTTAAGACCAGTTTTTTTGTTTCGTATTATTATTTACAAATCGCAGTATATGGTGATATTGAATTCTTTTTATCTATTTCACCGTCGCCACAATCCATACAATTAAACATTCTGTTTTGACTGTGCGTGCGGTCCAATATAATTTCTGTGTTTGATAATGCCGGTATTCCGTCTATTCTGGAACGCGGTGAAAAACCAAAATAAATTGCACGGTTTGGACCGCTGCATTCAGATAACACACCGTCATAACATTTTACATCATTTAATTTATTTGCGTCTGGGATACAATATGTTTCGCATGTTTCTTCATCTACAACGGCGGTTTCACAATCGGTGCATGACACAGAACGAACACGCAATGTTGCGCCAATTCCACCACGTGCAGATGGTGCCTTGGCAATGTTATCACATTTTTTTACGACTTTGTTTGCGTTCGGGTCAGATACACATTCCCATTCCAAAGCACCATAATTTAATCGCGCCACCATACCCGCAGGACATGTTTTATCAGAATAAGGGTCAATGCATTCCCAAATGTTATCAACCATAACCGCATTTTGATTGTTTGCACATAATGGTTTGCGGGTTTCGTCTGCAACACATTCCATTAAATCAGGGTCCCAAATTGTGTCGCCTGTGCAAGATATTTTATAGTTATATTCAATACATTGCCAACGACCGAAACGATATGTTTTCATTGTGCCGTCTGGACATTGTATATTAGAACCATCGACAACCGGGTAATCTATTGTTGCCACAGGAATAGTATATTGCATGATATACATTATTTGACCCGTTTTCAGTTTTGCGGTTTCTATAACCTTTTGCGGAATCATACGTTTGCTGATAGAACCCGCAGACATTAAATCAGGTGAAACAAATATTCCAAATGTTCCAGCGTCTGGATAATATTGTTCTAAAATTTCCAACATATTATTGTATTCTTTTTCAGGTATAGGTTCGCTGGTCGTGATGATGAAATTGAAATCAGGTGCTTTTTCCGATTCGCACGATACGATATTATATTTTTTATCCATACAGATATATTGGCTGATTACACCGTATCTTTCAATGCAGACATCCATGAATTGTTCGCCATACATATACGCATTTTGTGCAGATGCAACGCATTCTGCGACCGAACGCAAATCAGACCTTTTTATAGCATATTCGGTTTCTTGTTGGATTATGCGCTGGGACGGACTGGATATAACATAATATCCTGCCATAAACAGAATGGACAAAAATATTAAAAAAATATTCACATTCCCCCCTTGCGATTTATCAAAAGTTTAACTAATATATCAATAAAGTTCAACAGGAAAAAGTCATGAAAAAAATTGTTTTGCTTTTATTTCTTGCATCATGCAGTTTCAAACCGGTGTTTTCTGGTAAAGATACAGATGTTTTTGTTGCACCAATTTCAGGGATAAATGGAATTGAATTGCGTAATTCTTTGAATGCGAGTTTTGGTGGTGCGCATAATGAAAATGCAAAATATACTTTGGTTGTAACTTTGAAAGAACCACATACACAGTACAAGGCACTTGAAAGAACGGGTGATGCCACTTGGCAAGAGGTTAGATTAAGTGCTTCTTATGTTCTGAAACAGGGTGATAAAGAAATCGCAAGTGGAAATGAATCTGCGTCTGAAAGTTATACTTTCGTAAGATATTTGGTTGCATCAAATGCGTCTTATAATAACGCTGTATCAAATACAATTCAGGTTTTGTCAGATAAAATCAGTATGCGTGTAATCACAGAAACCCAAAAGAAATAATATGAAGTGGAAAGAAGCAGATATTAAACAGGGTATATCAAAAATAAACGCATTGTTGCTGTATGGACCTGATGCGGGGTTGGTTGATGAATTGTGCGACAAGGCACTTGAATTTTTAAGCGTTGAAAAAGATAATTTATTAGCGGTTGATTCTGACGAATTACGTGAAAAACAAGATGCTATTTTCGCAGAAAGTTGCAGTCCGTCTATGTTCGGTGGAAACAAGGCTGTGATTATTTCTGATGCGGGTGATAGTGATACTAAAATTATTTCTGATTTGGTAAATTCTGGTTCTCTGTGTGCAACCGTTATTGTGACGGCGGGTGATTTGCGTGTGGGTTCTCTGCGTAAATTATTTGAAGACGGAAAAAATATCGCATGTGTTCCATGTTATACAGATGATGCCAAAATGATAGAAGCATTGGTTCACAAAGAATTATCTGCGGACGCAGGTATTATCCAAATCACACCAGATGCGATGGCGTATATGACATCTCATTTCGGCAGTGACCGTGGTATAACACGTGGATTTTTGCAAAAGATTGCATTGTATGTTTCTGATAAACATATTGTTGAATTAGAAGATGTTGAAAAATGTTTGCCAGATACATCTGCGTCCAGTGCTGATGATTATATGTATTCTTTGACAGCGGGTCATACAAACCAGACTATGATTGCATTGGACAGATTGATTTATGCGGGTGCAGACGCAAATATGTTGGTTCGTATGTTGTATTTGCATTTTAACAGATTGTTGACTGCGGTTGTTGATGGCCAGGTTCCAAAACTGTTTTGGAAGGTTGCAGATAAATTTAACAAAGCAATCAAAATTTGGCCGGCAGAAGAAATTGTTACGGTTTTATCTAAATTAAATGATTTAGAAAAATTATGCAGAACAAAAGGTATGCAACCAGAAATTTTAATTCGTGATTTTTCATTAAAATTGGCTTTGCATGCGGGTAAACTTTATATGAAAACGAGGAAATAAAAATGTTAGCATCAGTATATGCACCAAAAGATTTCAAAAGATTACGTGTTTCTGGTGATTTAGTTGCCAGATGTTTTGATTTTATAACCCCTTATATTGTGGCGGGAATTTCTACTGGTGAAATAGACAGATTGGTTGCACAATTCTTGAAAGAAAATGGTGCGCGTTCTTCTGATTTAGGATATATGGGGTATCCAAAAAATATTTGCACATCTGTCAATGATGTTATTGTGCATGGAATTCCAAGTGATGATGTTATTTTGAAAGATGGGGATATTGTGAATGTTGATTTGACCGCTGAATATCATGGTTTTCATGGTGATGCGTCACGTATGTTTATGATTGGAAATGTTTCTAACAAGGCACGTGAATTGGTGCAAACATGTCAAGACGCTTTGAATGCGGCAATATCTATTTGTGCCCCAGGTGTGCCATTATCTGAAATTGGCAAAACAATAGAAGCAGTTGTTAAACCACATGGATTTTCTATTTCGCGTGATTTCGTTGGACATGGTATTGGGAAAGTTATGCATGATGACCCACAAATATATCATTTCTATGACAAAATGTGGGACAAAGTAAAAATGGTTCCGGGACTTGTATTTACAATTGAACCAATGATAAATACGGGCAGTCCAGAATGCAAAATAGACCCAGACGGTTGGACAGCCAGAACGGTTGATGGTGGTTTATCTGCACAATGGGAACACACATTGGGTATCACAGAAGATGGTGTGATTATATTCACAGAAAAAATGACTCATGATTAAACCAGAAGAAGCAAGTTCTTTACAGAAAGGTCACAGAGCCAGATTACGTGAAAAATTTCTTGCTGGCCAGTTGGCTGAATATGAATTGCTTGAATTGTTATTGACATATTCAATACCAAGATGTGATGTAAAAATGTTATCACGTCAATTATTCAAGAAATATGGCAGTATTCATAAATTGATGACTGATTCTGTGGAATCTTTGGCCCAGAACAAAGGTATAAAAGAAAACACAATTACACTGTTAAAATTGGTTCATAAAATAACTGAATTGGAATATAAATCTGAATTAGATTCTGCACCAATATTTTATAATTATGCGAAACTTGAAAATTATTGCAAATTGGTTGTTGGTGGTAAAGCAATAGAAGAATTTCATGTGTTGTATCTTGATTCTCAATATAAATTGATAGAAGATTCTCTGCACAGTTCTGGAACAATAGATTGGGCAGCGGTATATGTTCGCGAAATTGTTAAAAAAGCACTAGATTTAAATGCGCGTTATATTGTGTTGTTACATAATCATCCAACACCTTATGTTTCTTTTTCAAGTCAAGATATAGAAATGACAATGGAAATAGAAAGTGCGCTGGAAAAATTAAATATCGGTTTATACGACCATTTATTAGTTTCGGGTGATGTTGTATATTCTGCACGTAATATGCATTTATTAAATAAAATAAATCACTAATCTTCTTCTGGTAAATCGATAAAAACAACCCCTGTATCAACAACATCAAAAGTTTCATATAACATTGCTTTATCTGACCTAGAAAATTTTTTATTTCTTTGTTCTAATAATTCATTTACAGCCGTTAAAGAAACTTTTTGTGTGGCACATTGTGATGCAAACAAATCTTTGCCATAAATAAAATTCATCGCAGGTTTAACAACAGACAAAGTTATCAGTACCAAAAATAAAGTTTTTATATTCTTGAAAAACGAAGACATTGTTACTCCGTTTTTTATGTATAATACCGCCCAACCAAATAATATGAAAATCACCAAAACCATTGCGACAATCCATGCGTAGTGGAAAATTTGGTCAAAGGCAGGAAATATACAATTAGGATCTGTAAAATAAACAAAATTTTTGTCTATTTTTACATTTTCAATTCCAGAATTTTTCAATAAATTTAATAAAGTTATTTTATCCATTTATTTTGACTTTTTTGTGAAAAATCCAGGTACAGAAAAATCTTCATCATTGGCAGCGATTCCACCCCAACTGAACAAATCGCCGGAACTAGAATCTTTTTGTGTTTTTGGTTTGAATGGTAAAATACTGCGTAATGTGCTGATTTTACTGCGAGATGCTGTTTTTGATTCAGATGCAATTTTATCTTGGTTTTTTACATATTCTGTTGCCAATTGTTCCAATGTTGCATCAACATTTTCAGGTTCGTTTGTTTCTTCTTTGGCAATTGGTGCCTTGGCAGAAGTATCTTCACCCAATGGTTTTATCCCAGATAATAATTTTTCAAGGTCTGGTTCTGTTTCTTCTTCAAATGTATCAGGAACATTAGAAATATTTTCACTGATGATGTCATCAATTATTTCTTCTTCTGTTTTTTCTTCTATAATTTCTTCTGGGGTTTCTTCAACTGGTTCTTCAACAGGTTCTGTTTCGTCTGTTATTTCTTCATTTTCTTCAATAACTTCGTCTTCATTTGATTCGTCATCAGAAGATAATACCGATAAAATAGGAATAATTTTTTCTTCCTCAATTTCTTCTGCTAATTCTTCTGGTTCTTCTTCTATTTGTTCTTCAACAATGGTTTCTTCTGGTTCTTCAATAACAGTTTCAATAATTTCTTTGCGTGGGCGACCACGTTTTTTTGGTGTAATTGGTTCTTCTGATGGTTCTATTTCGGATATGATAGGGGTTGGTTGAATTTCTTCTGGAATAATTGTTGGTTCTTCAATTGTTTCAATTGGTTTTGTTTCTACGGTTTGTTTTGGTTCAATATTTGTTGTTAAACCCGCGTCATCATTATCAACCGGCACACCAAATAAAACAGTATTTTTGTCTAAATTTAATGCCAGTCTAACTTCTTCAAAAGCAGCACGGATATCAGCAATGTCAAAAACTTCAGTTCCAGAAATATAGATAATTTTCGTTTTCATAAAACCTTTCCCCCCATTTGATAGGGATATTATATCACATTTTAACCTTGAACGCATATAAAAAATGTCGTAATATAAAAATATGGCAAATATAAAACAACAAATTTTTCAAGAATTGGATTCATTAGAGGCTTCTGTGATTCATTTGCGTGCAGATGCAACCAGTGCGAGCAAGCAAACCGACCTGGAAGTAGCAATTTTGACCAAACAGGTTAAAAATTTGCGTGAAAAAAATGAAAAAGCCAAAGATTTAATTGAAAAATCTGTTTCAATATTAGAGAAATTAAAGAAATGAGCGTTGTTTCAATACCTATTGTAAATAGAAATTACCCGATGGGTTGTGAAGATGGCCAGGAAGGGCGCCTGATTGAATTGGGGCGTATGGTTGATGCCCGCGCGCGTAAGATTTTGGATAAAATGGGTCCATTACAGGAAAATTCATTATTGGCAACTTTGTGTATTGTGTTGGCTGATGAAATACAAAATAAAAGTCAGGCACCGGTTGCAACTGATGAAGATTTACATGAAATATTGGCGCGTATCCGTGAAATAAAACACAAGATTTCTTAAATAAAAAAGCCCGTTTTTGAACGGGCTTTTTTTATTCGCTTTCTTTTTTATTTTCTTCGTTCTTTTTGAATTGCATATCGTAAAGCATTTTATAAGCACCATTTTTGATTTTCAGCAATTCATCATGTGTGCCTGATTCTACGATTTGACCATCATTTACAACGATAATTTTTGACGCATTGCGAATTGTTGATAAACGGTGTGCAATAACGAATACTGTTTTTTCTTGCATCAGATTTTCAATAGCTTTTTGAACGACGGCTTCTGATTTATTATCCAATGCAGATGTTGCTTCGTCCAGAACCAATATCGGTGCATTTTTCAAGAAAGCACGTGCGATTGCAACACGTTGTTTTTGACCGCCAGACAACAATACACCGCGTTCGCCGATTTGTGTGTCCAGACCGTCTTTCATTGTACTTAAGAAATCATCAAGATATGCCATTTTAACGGCTTTATCCAATTGTTCTTTTGTCGCGTTTTCGTTACCCAACATAATGTTTTCACGAATTGTGCCATCAAATAAAAAGTTGTCTTGGAATACAACACCGATATTTTGACGCAAAGATTTCAATGTGAAGTTACGGATATCTGTACCATCAACTGTTATTTGACCGTCTGTTACATCATAGAAACGAGGTAACAAATTTACCAATGTTGTTTTTCCACCACCAGAATTACCAACAATAGCAATTGTTTCACCCTGGTTTACAGTAAGATTTATGTCTTTCAATACCGGCACATCTGATACATATTCAAACGAAACATTGTCAAAACGAATTTGTTTATGGTGTTTTGGCATTTGAATTGCGTTTGCAGAATCTTTGATTTTTGGTTCAGCGTCAAGAACTTCAAACACTTGTTCAATCGCCCAGAAAGAAACCAATATTGAATTATAGTTGTTTCCGATTGTTTTCATTGGGTTGTATAACAAAATCAAAGCAGTTAAAAATGATACGAATCCACCAGGTGTTAATTGGTCTGTCAATATCAAATGAGAACCAAACCATAATGCCAGTGCAATACCAATAGATAAAATGATATGCATTACAGGGGTCAACCATCTGGTTCTTTTGAATAATTTCATACTCAAACTGAAAGTTTCATGTAATACATTTAAATATCTTTGGTCTTGATATTCTTCAAGGTTATATGAAATTATTGTTTTATTACCAGAATATGTTTCGTTGTATTTTGTGGTCAAACTGGCACCTGCAACCATAGATTTATTTAATACAGGTCTTACGCGTTTACGCAAAGATGTCATTGGTAATAATGCGAAAACCAATATCGCAACGCATACCAAAGCCAATTGCCATGAATTATAGAATAATACACAGATAAGTGATACCGCAGTAAAGAATTTACGTGCGAAATTTTTAACATTGCTTAACAAACCGGCACATGCAGTATCTGCATTTGAGCTGAATTTAACCAAAATATCACCAGAATTTCTGGAATTAAAATATTCTGTTTCAAAAGTCAGTAATTTCTTAAATAAATCTGCCTTTAATAAATTAGTGATGTTTGCACCAACCCATGTGTTCAGATAATTTAATATGTATGTTAAAACACCCTGAACACAGGTGAAAGCGACAATTACCAATGGAATATACCAACCAGCCGCCAGATTTTCTTTCAACATAACTGCATCTGTATAAGGTTTAATCGCCCATGCAATAATTGCGTCCATGGAACCAATTGGAATCGTCAATAACAATACCATCAATGCACGAAACCAAAATGGCTTTATATATGGCCACATACGTTTATAGTTTTGGACAAACATATTTTCCAAAACCTGTTTTCTTAATGCTTTCGATAATTTATGTTGCATATTTAACCTTTATCTATAAACACAGGAATATTAGTATTTTTATTATGATTTGTCAATATATGTATGGCTAGGTTTATATTCTTATAAAAAATGAAAAATAAATATTTTCTGCTTGCTTTTGTGTATATTTTTGTCCAAAATACGCCCGGTTTAATGAAAAAACTTACAAAGGAGAAACCATGTCTAATAAATGGGTTTATACATTTGGAAATGGTGCCGCAGAAGGCCGTGCAGATATGAGAAATCTGCTGGGTGGAAAGGGTGCCAATCTTGCAGAAATGAATTTGGTTGGATTGCCAGTGCCTGCTGGATTTACAGTCACAACTGAAGTTTGCACATATTACTATGAAAATGGTCAAACATATCCAACAGATTTGATGGACCAAGTAAAAGCAGGTATCTCTCATATTGAATCTATTATGGGAAAGAAATTTGCTGATACAGAAAATCCATTGTTGGTATCTGTTCGTTCTGGTGCTCGTGTTTCTATGCCAGGTATGATGGATACTGTATTGAATTTGGGTTTGAATGACGAAACTGTTAAAGCATTGGCAAAATCTGCTAATAATGAAAGATTTGCTTACGATTCTTATCGTCGTTTCATCATGATGTTTTCAGACGTTGTGTTGGGTGCAGATATTGATTTGTTCGAACACACATTGGAACGTATGAAAGAAGACAAGGGCTATAAAGTTGATACAGAATTGACAGCCGACGATTTGAAAGAATTGGTTGAAAAATTCAAAGAAATCGGTGTTAAAATCGGTAAAGTTTTCCCACAAGATCCATGGGAACAATTGAAATTGGGTATCGGTGCCGTGTTCGGTTCTTGGATGTCCAAAAAGGCTATCACATATCGTAAATTGAACAATATCCCAGGTGATTGGGGTACCGCTGTAAATGTTCAGGCGATGGTATTTGGTAATTCTGGTGACGATTCTGCAACTGGTGTATGTTTCTCTCGTGACCCTGCAACTGGTGAAAACAAATTCTATGGTGAATATTTGATTAACGCCCAGGGTGAAGACGTGGTTGCTGGTATTCGTACCCCACAGCCAATGGCAAAAGATGAATCTGGTCGTGTATCTTTAGAAGAAGCAATGCCAGAAGTTTATGCTCAATTGGTTGATGTTCGTGATAAATTGGAACAACACTATAAAGATATGCAAGATATGGAATTCACAATTGAACATAAAAAATTGTGGATGTTACAATGCCGTAACGGTAAAAGAACCGCTGCTGCTGCTGTCCGTATGGCGGTAGAAATGGTTGAAGAAGGTTTGTTGACCAAAGAAGAAGCAATCTTGCGTGTTGGTGCAGACCAATTAAATCATTTGTTGCACCCAATGTTGGATCCAAAGGCAGAAAAGAAAGTTATCGCAACAGGTTTGCCTGCATCCCCAGGTGCTGCTGTTGGTCAGGCTGTATTTAATGCAGAAGATGCTGAAAGCTGGAAGAAAGAAGGTAAAAAAGTTATGCTTATCCGCGTTGAAACTTCCCCAGAAGATATTGCGGGTATGAATGCTGCCCAGGGTGTTATTACAGCACGCGGTGGTATGACATCTCACGCTGCGGTGGTTGCACGTGGTATGGGAACACCATGCGTATCTGGTTCACCTGATATCAAAATTGATTACGAAACCAAAACAATGAAAACAACATCTGGAGCGGTTATCCACGAAGGTGATTGGGTTTCTATTGATGGTGCCAAAGGTCAAATTATCGAAGGCGCAGTTCCAACAGTATCTGTTGAATTGACTGGTAATTTCGGCACATTGATGAAATGGGTTGATGAAATCAAATGTTTAACAGTTAAAGCAAATGCTGAAACACCAAAAGACGCAAAACAAGCACGTGATTTCGGTGCAGAAGGTATTGGTTTGGCACGTACAGAACACATGTTCTTTGACCCAAGCCGTATCCAAGATATGCGTGAAATGATTTTGGCTGATGATGAAGCCGGTCGTCGTGCAGCATTGGATAAATTGTTACCATATCAGAAAGCGGACTTTGTTGAATTGTTCAAAATTATGGACGGTCTGCCAGTAACAATTCGTTTGATTGACCCACCTCTACATGAATTCTTGCCTCATACAGAAGCAGATATGGCAGAACTTGCAAAACATATCGGTAAATCTGTTGAATTCGTAAAAGCAAGAAGTGAAGCATTAAAAGAACAAAATCCTATGTTGGGACATCGTGGTTGCCGTTTGGCAATTACTTACCCAGAAATCTGTGAAATGCAAACACGCGCTATCTTGTCTGCTGCAATTGAATGCAAGAAAGCAGGTGTTCGTGTATTCCCAGAAATCGAAGTTCCATTGGTTGGTTCCAAGAAAGAAGTTGACATTGTTAAATCTGTAATTGATGCAACTGCATCTGCATTGTTTGCGGAAACAGGTGACAGTGTTGAATACAAAGTTGGTTCTATGATTGAATTGCCACGTGCTGCATTGTTGGCAAATGAAATCGCAGAAAGTTGTGAATTCTTTGAATTTGGAACAAACGATTTGACACAGACAACATTGGGTATGAGCCGTGACGATACTGGTAAAATCTTAGATGAATACCGTGCACGTGGCGTATATGTTGCAGACCCATTTGCATCTGTTGATAGATTGGGTGTGGGATTATTGATTAAAGACGCTGTCGCAAAAGCACGCAGCACAAAGGGTGAAGCAATTCATTTGGGTGTTTGTGGTGAACACGGTGGCGATCCTGAATCTGTTGAATTCTTCCACGAAGTTGGATTTAATTCTGTTTCTTGCTCTCCATTCCGTGTGCCTATCGCACGTTTGGCCGCAGCACAAGCAGCAGTTAAATTCCCACGCAAAAAATAATATTTATTATTTGCAAAATCAGACCCCTGGATTTTTTCAGGGGTCTGTTGTTTTATAAAAATAAATTGACTTTTTATCTTTCAACAGATAGCATAAATACATATAGAAAAAAGGGGATAAAGAAATGAAAAAAATTTTACTGTTTGTTATACCAGCTATTTTATTAAGTTCATGTGGTAAACATGAAAATTATATTGTTGGCGAAAATGCTGTCTGCACAGGTCTTGAAGAAACAAGTCCTGAAAAAGTTTTTTGTAAAGATTTAGACGGTAATGCAATCAGCGGTTTGGTTATCCAGAAATATGAAAATGGTAATATTTGGCGTGAAATGACCATCAAAATGGGTCAAGAAAATGGTATTGAAAAAGAATACTATGAAAACGGCAATTTGAAAGTTTATGCAAATATTAAAAACGGAAATGCAATTGGCGAAAGCAAATTGTATCATGAAAATGGTAAATTACACATGATTATCAAATGGCATGGTGAAGATGCTGAAATCGTAGAAATCCATGATGAAAATGGTAATTTAATTAAATCTACAGAAGATTAAAATAAAAAAACTGCCATTTGGCAGTTTTTTTATTTTTACAACAATTTTCCAATTTCAACGGCTGTATCGCACATACGATTAGAAAATCCCCATTCATTGTCATACCAAGATGTGATATGTAAAACAGTATCATCAACAACACGTGTTTGTGTCGCATCAAATATAGAACTGTGTGAATCGTGTGTGAAATCAATTGATACCAATGGTTCTGTGTTATATCCCAATATGTTTGATTGTGCCATCTGGATTGCTTTGTTCACAGATTCTGCGGACACTTTCTTTTTCATATTTAATACCAATTCCACAACAGAAACATCAGGTGTTGGAACGCGTATTGCAATGCCGTCTAATTTGCCCGCCAATTTTGGTAATACCAATCCGATTGCTTTTGCGGCACCGGTGCTGGTTGGAATCATGGATAAATTCGCAGCACGTGCACGTCTGAAATCTTTGTGGTTTTTATCTAATAATTGTTGGTCGCCAGTATAGGCATGAACGGTTGTCATCCAACCATCAACAATACCAAATTTTTTATCCAGCACATTTAATACAGGTGCCAAACAATTTGTTGTACATGATGCATTAGAAATAATAATGTCTTTTTTAGTCAATTTGTTTTCATTTACACCAAATACAATTGTTTTATCTGCCCCCGCAGATGGTGCAGAAACCAAAACGCGTTTTGCCCCCGCGTCAATATGAACGCATGCTTTGTCTGCGGCGGTAAATATACCTGTGCATTCCATAACAATATCTATTTTCAATTTTTTCCATGGTAATTTAGATGGGTCGCGTTCAGACAAACATTTGATTTTTTGATTTCCTATTTTTATGTAATCTCCATCTATATCAACACGGCCAGGATATATTCCATGTACAGAATCAAATTTCAATAAATGTGCATTTTGTTCAATAGGCATTAAATCGTTTATTGCAACGAATTCTATGTCTTTGCGACCAGATTCAATTGCAGCACGTAATACCAAACGACCAATACGGCCAAAACCATTTATAGCAACACGAATTTTTTTCATTTTGTTTTTTCCTTTTGTTTCTTTGCTGTTTTTATTTTACCACGTTCGCAATGTAAATTCCAATTTGATTTTTTGCACTTTGCATCTATAATAAATGTTATGAAAGTAAATGCTTTGATTATTACGGGTCCGACCGCGTCTGGAAAATCTGATTTTGCACATGAAATTGCAAAGCGGGTAAATGGTGCGATAATAAATTGCGACAGTGTCCAGATTTATAAAAACATAGAAACCGTGTCTGCATCACCATTTGAAGGAAAAACAGACGGTTCTTTTGATGAAATAGACGGTGTCCCATATAAATTGTTTTCTATATTACCGTTGTCGGAACATATCAGCGTTGCTGATTATTTATCATTGGCAAAACGTGCGATGGACGAAGTTGTGGCACAGGGAAAATTTCCTATCTTTGTCGGGGGCAGTGGTTATTACATAAATGTTTTGATAAATGGTATTTCTGCAATTCCTGAAATCAGCGAAGAAAACAGAATAAAAGCACGGGATATGGTTAAAAATTGTCCAGACAGCGTTTATGAATTATTACCAGAAGATTTTGTTAAAACAGACCCACAACGCACCGCACGTGCATTGGAAGTGTTCCTTGAAACAGGAACCCCAATCATTGAATGGCAAAAATTACCAAGAAAGGGTGCAATTATACCAGATGCTTTCAAGGTTTTAATTTCACCAAATCGTGAATTGTTAAATGAAAAAATTGCCAAACGTGTTGGTCAGATGGTATCTGGTGATGCGTTAAAAGAAGCGCAATACATATTGGATAATAATTTGAACGAAGACAGGGCGATTGGTGCATCTCAATTATGCCAAATGTTACGTGGCGAAATATCAAAAGATGAAGCAATCACAAATTGGATAAATAAAACAAACCAATATGCAAAAAGACAGCGTACTTGGTTTCGTGGCCAGTACGCTGCCGATACAGAGATATTACATTTTCCAACAAAACAAGATTTGGAAAATATTATAGATAAAATATCCTGATTATTTTGTAAGACCCAATTCTGCACGCAGAATCGCGATTCTTAAATTTACATCTTTTGAATATTGCACAGTTCCAAATTTTGATTCGCAAACATGTATTTCTGGTTCTGTGTATGTTTTTTTAGGGTTATTTCTAGCCTTGATTCTTTCGCGTTTGTGTTTTTGTTGTAATCCCCATGTGCGTTCGTTTTGTCTGATATAGCGGTTCATTTCAAGATTTACATGTGGATTATCTGAATATAATTTATTGCGTATATCAGCAGTGCAAATGTTGCGGTTTTTGATGCCTTTTCTTGCAAAATATACAGATAAATAATCGCTTATCAAACCGATAATATTTCTGAAAAATACAGGACTTTGGTAATCATGATTTGTTGTTGGAAATAAACGTAAAAAATGTTTAGATTTTGCAATTAAAAAATCTTCGCATTCAGCGGAATATTCCAATGTTTTGCGCCAATTATCTTTAATATCAGCAACACGTTGATAAGATTTGCCATATTTAGTAATGATTGATTCTGCGATATAATCAATATAGTTAGCGAATTCTTGTTCTGCCAAAGTGCATTGTATGTTGTGCTGTTTAACCAGTTTTTTTGGTTGTGCCATAATGGATATCTCCCTTGTTGGTTTATATTTTATGACACAAATATAATACAAAAATAAAAATTGTCAAGTTTTTATTTGTTTTTGGATAAAATCTTTTTATAGGCCAATTCGGTTGTTTTGTTTATACCGATTTTCTGCATTTTTTTACGGACACGGACCAGACCCCAAAATTCTTTTTCTGTTGAATCATATCTGGACCATTCCCAATCTATAATTCCAGTTATGTCCATTGTTTTTGGGTTGACCAAAATATTAGAACACATGTCGCTGTGAATCCAAGAAAAACCATTTTGTTTTTTACCGCGCATTTCTTTCAATTCGGTCGGGTCTAATAATGATTTTTTATAGATAAAATCGGCCAATTGTTCGCTGATTTTATCAAGATTTCTAATAATTTTACGTGATGGAATATTTATCAGTAATTTTCCAGGTATAAAATTTGTTTTATAAAATGTGTATTCACCAATTGTTATAAATTCTATTTTTGGAAAATCTATTTTTGTTTGTTTGCGTAATGGTTTCATTGCGTCTGTAATCATTTTTTCACGGTCAAAACGTTCAAAATTGGTTGCTTCAAAATTATATTTGCGCACTTTAAATGTGGTTTTGTTGTTTATGATGAAAACGATACTGCCACCGCCCTTGGTCAAGCGCATATTGTAAAAATGTATGTTTTTATACCTGGATTTTAATGCGTTAAATTTGCGTCTGTAATCAAACAAGACATGAATACGCATATAATCACGCCATTTTTTTACAGGTATCAAAGATGACAATATGTCACCAATTTCGAATAGATATTTCCACATTTTTATAAATAACCTTTCTATACAATAAATGATTATTGAAAAATGAAAAAAAAACAAGTATTTTATGATTATGTTCAAGAACGGTGATATTGTAAAAGTTTTAATTCCAAATGTTATCAACACAGGATATGATTATCGTCTGGTTGAAGATGCTGATGTCGGCAATTTTGTCAGATGTACCGTTATGAACCGTCAATATATCGGTGTTATTGTTGGACCGGGCGACAGTAATTTAGATGATTCCAAAATAAAATCTATTATAGAGGTTTGCCATCTTGGTAAAATGTCAGAAGCAGACATTAAATGGATATACAAAATGTCTGAATGGACATTGATGGCACCGGGTGCTGTTTTGCGTTTGATTATAAATGTAATGGACGCTTTCAATCCGCCAAAGGTTGAACAATTATACGAATATAATTTTGATGCGTCTTGCAAGATGACAGATGCACGTCAAAATGTATGTGATGCATTTCATTCAAATGATAATGACGCAATGTCTGTGAATGATATCCAAAATATTGCAAAGGTCAGTGGTGCTGTTGTCAAAACAATGATAAAAAACGGAATTCTGATTCCAACAACACAACGTGAAAAAACAGTTGATGATTTTCATTATGATTATGTTGATATGAAAAATGTTGTGTTAAATTCTGAACAACAATCGGCTGCGGATACAATTGCAGCCGCAATAAAATCAGGTGATTTTTCTGTTCATGTGTTGGACGGAATAACGGGTTCTGGCAAGACCCAGGTTTATTTTGATTCTGCATTGCGTGCATATATGGACGGTAAATCTGTGTTGTTGATGATGCCTGAAATTGCTTTGACTGCACAATTTATCAGCAGGTTTGAAAAAAGATTTGGTGCACCACCTGTGGTTTGGCACAGTAATTTAACCGCGGCGCGTCGCAGAAATATTTGGCGTGGTGTTGCAAACGGTTCTATCAGAATGGTTGTTGGAACACGCAGTCGCGTGATATGGCGGTTCTGCGTGCAAAGATTTCTGGGTTTCCGATTGTTTTGGCATCTGCGACCCCGTCTCTTGAAACATTACATAATGTTGCGCTGGGTAAATATAAAAGATTGAGATTGAATTCTCGTTTTGGTGGGGCGACGTTGCCAAAGATTGAAACAATAGATTTGAAACAGGAAAAGGCAGAACCTTATAAATTAAACGAAAGTTATGAAAAAGAAATTTCTGGAAATTTATCACCGCGGTTATGTGCAGAAATTGAAAGCACTTTGGCACAACATAAACAGGTTATGTTATTTATAAATCGTCGTGGTTTTGCACCAATTGTTCAATGTAAAAAATGTGGTTGGGTTGCACAATGTCCAGATTGTTCGGTTGGGCTGAATTATCATAAAAGAATTGGTAAATTGGTTTGTCATATTTGTGGAAAAACTCAAAATTTACCAAATATTTGTCCGCAATGTGGAAACGAAGTTTCTATGCGTGGAATTGGGCTTGAAAAAATTCAAGAAGAAGTTTCAATTAAATTCCCAAATGCAAAAACTGCGCTGGTGTCCAGCGATACAATTATGTCCCGCGAAGCGTTGGAAAGATTGGTCAAAAAAATTGAAGATGGTGAAATAGATATCATCATTGGAACACAAATATTGGCCAAGGGGCACCATTTTCCAAATCTGACATTGGTTGGTGTTGTTGATGCAGATATGGGTTTGTTCGGAACAGATTTCAGGGCGGGGGAACATACATTTCAACAATTATTCCAGGTTGCCGGTCGTGCCGGTCGTGGTGAATTCCCGGGTCGTGTGTTTTTACAAACATATCAACCAGAACATCCAGTTATCCAGGCGATAGTGAAGGGAAACCGAGATGAATTTATGTTGTCTGACATGGAATCAAGAAAGATGGCAAAAATGCCACCACATGGAAATTTAATTGCTGTTATTATAGAGGCAGACAAAGAATCTGTTCTTAAAAAATATTGTGAACAATTGGCAAATGCGACCCCAACATTTGAAAATGGAAAAATCATGGGACCAATTGCAGCGCAAATATATCAAATCAGAAATTGGTATCGTATGCGTTTTTTGGTTTCTGGGGATATTAAAACATATTTGCAACCCGTTGTGAAATATTGGCTGTCAAAGGTTAAACAGCCCGTCAATGTTCGTGTTAAAATTGACGTGAATCCACAGAATTTTATGTAAATAAAAACGCCCGAATGGGCGTTTTTTTATTTGTTTGTTATTTATTTTATCTGGTTTCTGTTTTATCTTTGGTCAATGCGAATTTAGATTTTATTTTATCAAATATTTTTTTAATTCCAGATTGATATGGTGCAGGTGTTTTTGCAGGTGCTGGGTTGGTCGCCTGTTCTTGTTCTTGCGGAATTCTTGCCATTTCTGGGTGAACAGACATTGTTTCTTTCATTTCAGTAAATATAGAAATGTAATTATACACAATGTTTGCACCGTTTCGGTCAATTGTTACACCGGCTTCGTTTTCTACCTCTGGTATCAATTTGTTTAATTCTGATTCTGCGTGTTCTATGATATCAATAAACATTTGTGCTTTTATAACATTGTCTTGTGCGTCAATTGCACCAGTGCTCAATAAATCAGAATGCAAATCTCTGGCTATTTTGTGTGCTTTTGCGATTGTTGTTTGTGACATAGTTTTTCCTTTTTTTTATTAAACGACTTCGGTAACGGCACGTAATGAACCGTCCCTTGATAATTGGACAACACGAATTTTCTTTTTCATTTCTGCGATTAAATCTGTTCTATCATACGCAGGTTGAGTGTGTAAAATTCGGTCTGCGAATGCAGCGTAAGCGGCCTCTGCGCTTTCTGCATGAATTGTTGTATAGAAATGGTCGTGACCCGTTCCCAACATTTCCCATAACACAGACGCATTGTCGGTTGAAATTTCACCACCGATAATAACATCAGGTGTCATACGGACAACCAAATCGAGTAATCTGGCATAATTAAAATCATTGGATTGTTCGGTTCTGGACAGCAAGAAATGAACACGATTTTTTTGAGGAACACGAATTTCACGCGCGTCTTCTACGGTGATAACACGGCTGTTTTGGTCAATCAAAGTCAGCATGTGATTCAAGAAAGTTGTTTTACCAGTTGATGTAGCACCGCTTATCAAAATCGGACTGCCGTCATTTATTGCAGACATTAAACGTTCGTATGGGTCGTCTGGGCGGACATTGTCACGTGGTTTAACCTTTAACAATTGTTTGCCACGTTCCAAATGATAGTTCTTGAAATTTGTTTCATGAACACCGCCACCACGAATATTCAATGCGACACCGCCCGTTACATCACGTTCATCATATTGAACATTTGGTCCGGCGATTGCAGAAAAACGATGATTACCAGGCAGTGTTGCATACACAACCGGTATTCCATGAACGGGGTCAAACGGTTTTTCATAGATATTCGCAACGGTATGAATTAAATCAACCAGATATTGTTTTGATAATTTGTCAGCCGCATAAGAAACCCATGGAACACGCGCACCATTCAGACGCAGCCAAACTTCGCCGGCGTGATTTATGGCGATTTCTTCAACAAAGGAAGGTGTAAAAAATTCTTCCAATGGCTTTAATAAAGAATCAAGAACTACATTAGACATAATTCTATTTTATCATAAATCGTGGCTTGAATCAAAAGACTTTATTTGATAAAATAAAAAAAAAGAGAAAGGGAAAATGAAAAAATCTATTTTTTATATTTTGGGTGTTTGTTTGGCCATTGTTGGCTGTGCAAATGATAACAGTGGTTATTATTCTGGTGCTGGTGAAGTTTTCACCGAAGAAACAAGTGAATACATAACCGAACAAAACGAATTTTCAGATGTCGATTCGTATCGACCAAGAAGTATGGCTGAACGCGAAGCGATTGCAAACCATTGGAATACTGCCCGTAAAGAAACCAGATGGCAGGAATACAAAGGAACAATGGTTCGCGTTGAAATATTGTTGGGTGATTCCGATTTACGTGAAATGCGCCTGCGTTTAATGCAAAATGCAAACGGCACAGATGTTGATGCAGATGCACGCACCGTATTGGCCAAGGTTGCAGATTACGAAATGAAACAGGTTTGTGGCAGAAATGCAGAATCTATCGTTGTTGTGTATGACCGCCCATCAAGTCAGGTTATGCGTCCAACATCTTTCTTTGAATACAGGGTTGAAGCCGAAGGCGTAACAATGCGCGAATACGGTTTCAGATGTGTATATAATCAACACGATTAAAAAAAAGGAATTTATTCATGAAAAAAATTATGGGGGTATTTGCAATGTGTGCAGTTTTGGGTGCTTGCGAAAAAATCGCTAAAAATGGTGATACAGTTATTATTGATTTTGCTGGTTTTTTGGGCGAAGAACAATTCCAGGGTGGAACCGCATCTGATTATCCATTAAAATTAGGCAGTGGCTCTTTCGTTCCGGGTTTTGAAGAACAATTGGTCGGTGCCAAGGTTGGTGAATCACGTGATGTCAAAATTACTTTCCCATTGGATTATTATCCACAATTAGCGGGAAAAGATGTTGTGTTTAAGGTAACTGTGAAAGACATCAAATAAAATACCAATATAAACAATTAAAAAACCGTCGTATGACGGTTTTTTTGTTTTTATGTTAAATTGCTTTGATAAAAATCTTTGCCTTGTTCGCGGCGTCTAAAACGGCCGGTTTGTCAATTACAAAGCAAGTTTTTGCATTTACGATAATTCCATGCAATTTTGCGTTTTTAACCGCACGAACCGTATCAACACCAATTGCAGGTATATCTATTCTTAAATCTTGACCTGGCTTAGTCATTTTTGCAAAAACGCCACCAGATTTTCTTTTGTTTTTGCGCATTTCTACAACGCGGTCCAACATACGGGCGGTTCCTTCGGCCGCTTCTACGGCGACAACTTGTTTATCAACGACCACAGATGCACCGATATCTTCGGTTCCGATGACGTGGGAAACCTGAATCGCACGTTCAATATCTTTTTCATCATTCTTAGATGGTTTAACGCGTGTTTGGACACCAGTTTTTGTGAAAGCCAATTCAGGTGCTAAATCTTGTGCAGCGACGATTTCATATCCGCGTTTTTCCAATGCCTTGTTAAATGCGACAGCCATAGAATCATACCCCCGTTGATGTTTTAATACACTTAATAAAACAGACAGCGACCATAAATCAGGTCTGATATCAGATAAATTTATATGTCCCAATGCACCGACGAAAACCAATTTATGAATACCGCGTTTTTTACATTCGCGTGCCGCAGGGCCGGCACCGCCAATGCGTATAATCATATCAGGTTTAAGGGTAGGGTCACAAAAGTTTTTTATTCCGATAACAAATACATCCCAACCGTTTTTACGCAACGCATCACGTGTGAAAAACGGCAAAGATAATGCACCGGCGATTAAAGCAATTTTTTTATCTGAATTTTTTACCATGCCTATATGATAAATTGAATTTCAGTTGGAATCAAGGTTGTTTTTGTGTTATTATCAAAAACAAGAGGTAAAAAAACAATAATGTCTTGTCCGTTTTTCAATATTTGTGGCGGTTGCAGATTTGATTTCAGTAATGAAGATTACAGAGATGAAAAAATCAAGGTTCTGCCGAAAATAGATTTTACAAATGAACCTGTTTGGGGAAATGTTGGAACGCGCAGACGTGCTGATTTTGCGTTTGTAGATGGACATTTTGGTTTTTATAAAAAACAGAGCAAGGATATTGTTGATATAAAATCTTGTCCGAATTTATATGATGAAATAAATGCGGTTATACCGTTTATTGCAAAATTAAAATGGACGGGGGCGGGGTCTGTGTTGATAACAAAATGTGAAAACGGCATAGATGTCGCAGTGGACAGCAAGGTTCCTTGTTTCAGTGCAGAATTCAGACAGAGTGTGGAAAAATTGCCGTCTCAAATTATCAGATTTACATGGAACGATAAAATAATCAGAAAATATGCGGAACCTGAAATCAGATTTAACGATAAAATTGTAAATTATCCGCCACACGCGTTTTTGCAACCGACCATTGAAACAGAACAAATATTACGTGATTTAGTTGTTGAAAATGTTGGTAATGCAAAACATGTCGCAGATTTATTTTGCGGATTGGGCAATTTTACATTTTCAACACATGCAACGGGATTTGATATTGTCGGTAATGGTGTAAAACGCGATTTGTTCAAGAAACCGTTATCTGCGAAAAATCTGGAACAATATGATGTTGTTATAATGGATCCGCCACGTGCCGGCGCGCAAAAGCAGAGCAAAGAATTATCAAAATCAAATGTGAAAAAAATCATATACATATCATGTAACCCGGAAACTTTTGTCAAAGATTGTGCAATATTGCAGACGGGCGGATATAAAATTGAAACTATATTTCCAATAGACCAATTTGTTGGCTCTGCCCATTGGGAAATATTCAGCGTATTAAAAAAATAGTTTTTCCGCTTTTTTCAAGACCCGATTTTTGGTATAATGTTTGTATCGAGATAGGGGGAATAAAAATAGTGAAAGTCGTGACAAGCAGTAGATTACACAAGTAAAACACAGTGTAATCGTTACGATTGCCGCGCAGGCGAAAGCCGAGCGAAACCGCAGTTCACTGAACACAAAAAAGGAAGCAAAGTCGTGAAAGCCGCAGTTTTCTACACACACACACACACACACACACACACACACACACAGATAGTTTTGTTGCGTGATTGTTGTGCGAATGAAATTCGCACAAATATGAAAACAGACAAATAACGTTGATGACGTTATTTGTCTGTTTTTTTATTTATAAAATAAGGGAAAGAAAAAAATGAAACAAAAAATCTTTTTAACATCTGCGCTTGCAATGGGTGTGATAGCACCTGCATTTGCGGAAACATTTCCGTCAAACGGTTTGATGCAGGAAAATAAAACATACGATAATGCCGCAACATCAACAAATATGGACGGTGTTTATGAAGGTACCGTAAACGCAACCGCAGAATATGAAACAATAAATTATTTGTTAAATGCGGGGCAATATTTACCAGCGGACAGCGAAACAATAACAACATGTCCGGCGGGTTCTTTCTGTGCGGGTGGTACAACGGTTCAATATAATCAAAGTTCGGCCCAGGGTATACAAACATGCCCATCTGGTTTTGGCAGTTCCGCAGACGGTTCGTCATCAAACACCCAATGTTATCGTGCATGTGATATGAATAATGTTGGTGATTCAATAACAGCAATCGCGCACGCAACAGCAATCAGTGGTAATGATTATTACGGAAACGGTACCGATACATGCGAACCAACGGCATGTGAAAACGGTTGGCATGTGAAAGCAGCAGTAACCGCCCCAAATTTAACCAGTTTGATTGGGGTCAGCGAAAGGGGCAACGGTTATACATCAAACAGAAGTACAGGTTCAGAAAATTATAGCAAAAATATGTCCAATACAATTATAGCAAATGACCCAATGGCATTTGCAGTAGATTACGGCACAAAAGGCATAATCAAGGGCCACGGCAGATGTTCAACCCGTGCAGGTGCGTCTGGCACATGGGGAGGAAATCCGTATATATATAATGTAATAGATTCTAATTTCACATCCACCTTGCCGGATAGTAGCGGTCAATATTGCTATTGCCAGTTGGATAGTTATACGCCAGTTAGTGGCAGTGCCATTGCCTTGTCCACCCCTTGGGTGTTCGGCAGCGACTTCGACGACGCTGACTTTTGTGCGGACTCTTGCGCTGAGAACTGTGCGAACTACCTGTGGCGTGCCACCTCGGACACCCTCGCGTTCCGTGCTGCGGTCTTCGGTTCGGTTCAATCAAGTCCAGCCATGTGTGAAGCGAACGTTATCAACATTAATTGGAACGATGTTGACCCTGCGACCGCTGGTCAAAACAACGAAGGCACCGCTACATACGGTTCTGACGTTCGTACACCAGTTAAGGCACAAACCAAGAAAGGTAAAACATTTAAGGGTTGGCGTTTCAGCAAACCAGAACAAACAACAACCGGCAATAACGGGTAATGTTGTTAAACGAGATTGGGGCGGGGTTGTGTCCGTCCCGATAAAGGGCATCTCTCCCTTTTCCTTTGCACCCCGTTTCGGCGGGGTGTTTTTTTATTACAGATACTAGGTTCCCCTCCACCGGAGGGGAGGGCCACGAAGTGGAGGGGAGGGTTGGCCCCACAAACGACATAGACAGAGCCTATCTGTTGACTGGTTTATCCAACCCCCCTCGGTTGCTGACGCAACCACTCCCCACACGGGGGAGAACCTAGTCCACAGAGTCTTTAGTTATTATGCACAGTAATAATCAAAGGCTTAGAGAAAAAAGTCTTTCATTAATTGGTGCGTTTTCGGGTGTATCAATAAAAAGAGAATGATTTCTCTTTTTCTTCCAAAAAAAACACCGGCGCGGGCCGGTGTCTTTCCGGATGCCCTGAAAGGAAGGAAAGGAGAAAAAGAAATGGGCATCCTAAACTGATGTTTGGGCCCAAAGTCCAGAGGAGAGAGAATGTAGGAGGGAGTCTGAAAACCCTGGGCCCGTCAGATGCTTGGCATCTGGTCAATCGGTTTATTTCCTTTTGACGAATCGAAATGTAATACATAAAAATGAATTTGTCAAGTATTTTGTCAAAAAAATTTTTAGTCTATGTTTTTGTCTAGGAATAGAAACAATTTATTCATAATTGAATAATTACCTTTTTTCAACTATTATTAGAATATTGAATTGGAAAACCAATATACAATAGGAGAAAACATTATGACACATGAAGATGTATGGAGTGCGATAGAAAAATTTGCAATGGAACATCACATGTCTTGTTCTGGGCTTGCCAAATGTAGTGGTTTAGATCCAACAACCTTTAACAGAAGCAAACGTTGGTCAAAAGAAGGACAACCAAGGTGGCCTTCTACCAACAGTATTTCTAAAATATTGGCATCAACGGGTGCTTCTTTGAATGATTTCACTAAATTTATACCGTCTTCTGGACATGAAATGTAATCTGGCGGTTATTTAATAAACAGTTGCGTTATGCCAGTTTATCGGCTATCGTAATGTTATGTTAGATAATATCAAGATTTATTCAGAAGATATTTATTGGAATCAAATTTTTTCGGATTTGGGTGCTGTTTTAACCGATTCGCCAAATAACGCAGATGTCGTTTTTGATGATTCGGATATAACAACACCCATTTCTGGTACTGATTTGAAAAATTATTTGATTATGCGCGCTAATAATTCTGATATTATTGAAAAAATTTTCGGGCGATATGTCGTTTTGCCACAATTACAACACAAAATTATAGTTATGCTGTATAAAAACCCAGATGTAAATATGGCGGAATTAAAATCTCTGATTGGAATGAATCCTGATATAACAACACATACGGTGGAAAACGCAATTTATAATTTAAGAAAAATCTATGGTCATGATTTTATATTGAATACAAAGGGAACTTATAGAATTGGAAAACTATAAACTGATTTCTTTTGATAAAATACCCAGCACGCAAGATTATGCGCATGATTTAATTGCACGCGGTGAAGCCGTAAATAAAACTGTTATTGTTGCTGAATCTCAAACCGCAGGGCGTGGTCGCTATCGCAGAACATGGGTTTCAAATGCCGGTAATGTTTATGCCAGTTTTATTTTCAAGATTCCAGAACGTGATCCTAAATTGGCGTATGCAATTGGTATTGCGGTTGCAGAAACTTTGATTTCTTTCGGTATGGAACCTAAAATCAAATGGCCAAATGATGTTTTGATAGATGGTAAAAAAATCAGTGG
>CADBLE010000006.1:36563-145513 GCA_902795435.1 uncultured Pseudomonadota bacterium | reverse complement strand
ATTGTCGGTATTGGTATAAATATTAAAACTTGTCCAAGATTGAAAGATTATCCAACAACAAAAGTAAATAATTATAACAAAGATGTTGATGTAAAAGATGTGTTAAATACATTGATAAAGAAAATTGAAAAATGGAGAAATACAAATTTTTCTGTTGTTCGTGAACGTTGGATGAATCTTGCTTTCGCATTAAATAAAATTATAACTTATCATGGGAAACCAGCAGAAATGATAGGGTTAAACGAAGATGGTGCATTGGTTTTAAGATGTGGTGAACAATATCTTTTAACCTATGGTGACGAGATTAGTATTTAATTCATCTTGACTTTAATTGCGATTTGTGATATTATATAGAACATAACAAGACACCCCTTTGTTTTGTTTTTTGTTTTTAAGACGCACTCAATTTTGGGTGCGTCTTTTTTTTAACCAAACAGGTATATCATGCAATTATCTTTAATTACAAACCCAGATAATACACGTGCGGTATTATATAAATTGGCACGCGTTGTGTATGCTGAAACATTGGCGACATCATTGCGCAAAGTAGAGATGTTGTCGTCTTTAATCTATAACGTGCATATAAAATATCAAAAATCTTTTGATGAAATCGCAAATGATAAAAATTTATTTTCGTGTTTGGATAAAAATTCAGAAAGAAATAAATTTTTATCTGTAAATGCAAATACTAAAAAATTTCAAATGTGTTTGCGTGTCGTAAATGATATGCGCCATGGAAATTTACCTGATTATGTTTATGGCGCAACAAAATTTCATCACACAGATGTAATGCCTGATTGGGCGCGTGCGCGTGGATACATAGAAGAATATGAAGATATTCTGTTCTATATCTAAATAAAAAAAGGTTGTTATATGAAGAAAATTATAAATGGTGGTTATTTGGAAAACCGTAAAACTTATGTGATTTCAAGTGTTGGTATTGTGTCTGCAATTGGTGCATATCTGGTCGGTGACCAAGATTTATTCACAATGTTGCAAACAATATTTACATTGGGTGGTATTTATTTTCTGAAACAAGAATCTTCAACAAAAGGAAAAAACAATGGAACAAATTCCAGAAAAATTTCTAAATGAAAATGGTGAATTAAACACAGATGCGTTGGTTAAATCTTATTGTGAATTAGAAAAGAAAATTGGCAGTATGATTTCTGTGCCAAATGAAAACAGTGATGATGATGCAAAACAAAAATTTAATCATGCTATCGGTGTGCCAGATAATGCAGATGATTATCCAAAAAATAATTTGTTTGATGACGAATCGGTTCGTGAAAAATTTCATCAAATTGGTTTAACTGCAAAACAAGTTGAACAAATTTATAATATTGCAGAAGAATTTTTACAACCAACATTATCAAATTTATTTCAATTACAAATTGAAACAAATGCAATGAATGAATTGAAAAATTTTTTTGGTTCAGAACAAAAAATGAAAGATGCTATGAAAGAAATAAATGCATTCGGTGAAAAGTTTTTACCAAAAGATGCGTTTGATGAATTATGCTCTACACCCCAGGGAATCCAAGGCATATACAAGATGATGCAATCAATGGAACCAGAAGTTTTAACAGATGAAAGTGTAAATGAAAATTTATCTGATGACGATTTAAGAAAGATGATGCAAGATCCAAAATATTGGCGTGACCATGATAGTGAATATGTAAGAAAAATAGAAAATGGTTTTAAAAAATTGTATTCATAATTTTATTTTTTGATTTTTGTCTTTACTATTTTATTTGTTTCATATAAAATATAAAACAAGAACAAAATAAATTTGTTCTATCCAAAAATCTTAAAAGGAGAGAAATATGTTCGGGTTGAAAAAGAAATGCGGTTGTGCAAAAGCTGCTGTTAAACCAGCTGCAAAACCAGCTGCTAAAAAAGCACCTGCAAAAAAAGTTGCAGTTAAAAAACCAGCTGCTAAAAAAGTAGTTGCTAAAAAAGCACCTGCAAAAAAAGTTGCAGCAAAAAAAACAGTTGCAAAAAAAGTAGTTGCTAAAAAAGCACCTGCTAAAAAACCAGCTGCTAAAAAAGTAGTTGCTAAAAAAGCACCTGCAAAAAAAGTTGCTGCTAAAAAACCAGCTGCTAAAAAAGTAGTTGCTAAAAAAGCACCTGCAAAAAAACCAGCTGCTAAAAAAGTAGTTAAAAAGAAATAATTTGTTGCGCATATTTTATGCGTAATTTTTATTTTTCCCCGAAATCGTATGGTTTTGGGGATTTTTTTTGAGATAAATTTTTCAGTCAGATTTTTTATGTCTGACTGAATTTTTTATTGGATAATCCGTTTTTTCAAGGACCCTGAATTTCATTTTGTTATATGGCGCATTTATATGCATAACCATAAATCAAAATTTTAGTAGCCACTCCGTCATAGGAGTTTTCTTGTTTAATAAAAAAAGGATTTTATTATGTCTATTTCCGTAGATAATGTTTTTGTAAAACAATTTGAAGCAGATGTTCATTTGGCTTATCAACAAATGGGCACAAAATTACGTTCAACAATTCGCAGTAAATCAGGTGTAGTCGGTGCATCTACAACTTTCCAGAAAGTTGGCAAAGGTATCGCAAGCACTAAATCTCGTCATGGAATTGTTCCTGTGATGAATTTGGATCACACACCTGTTGAATGTGTATTGCAAGATTATTATGCAGGTGATTGGGTCGATTCATTAGATGAATTGAAAACAAACATTGACGAACGTCGTGTTGTTGCATCTGCCGGTGCGTATGCATTGGGTCGCAAGACAGATGAATTGATTATCAATGCTATGAGCAGCGCAACACAATCTGTTGGTGATTATTCCACAGGTTTAACAAAATCTTTGATTATGTCTGCACTTGAAATATTAAACACAAATGATGTGCCAGATGATGGTCGCAGATTTGCGGTTGTTGGTGTTCATCAATGGAACGAATTGTTGGCATTAGATGAATTTGTTTCTGCTGATTATGTTGGTGGCGCAACACCTTTGGTTGATGGTTGCGAATCAAGAAGATGGTTAGGAATCAATTGGGTTTTGTGTAATGCATTGCCTTTGGCTAATTCAGATGAACGCGATTGCTTTATTTATCACGCGTCCAGTATCGGTCATGCCTGTGGCCAGGAAGTTAAAACAGATATTACATGGAATGGTGAACGTGCAGCGCATTTCATCAGCAACAGTATGTCCCAAGGCGCAGTTCTGATAGATGCAGAAGGTATCGTTCGCATTAAATGTGATGATGACGCTCAATAAATTTTAACTAAAAAGAAAAAAAGGAAAACAAAATGGCTTTTCAAAATAAAAATTTATCAGTGATTGCATACGCAAATGGATTTACCCTTTGGCATTATAAGGCAAATGAAACAATGACCGCTATTTCTACATCCGGTTATTTTTCCCCAGTTGCAACTTTGATGAAGACAGGGGATATTATTTTAATCAACGCATCAAACGGCACAGCAATTAAAACATTGTCTGTTGCAGAAGGTGTGGTAAGCGTTTCTGCTTTGTCTTAAATTAAAATATAAAACGGGCCGTGAAAACGGCTCGTTTTTTGTTTAGGTAGGTGTAAAATGTTTAGTAAAATAGATTTATGTTCAATGGCTTTACTTAAAATCGGGGAAAAGCCAATTCAATCTTTGCGTGAAAATTCTGCGTCCGCACAATTAGCCAGAAATTTATTTGATGCAACTGCGGATACTTTATTGACTGCGTTTCCATGGCGTTTTGCAACAGAATGCATAACATTGAATAAAAACACAGATGGTGAATTTGTTGTTCCTGGAAATGTTTTACGCATAATTAAATGTGATGGAAAAATTGCAGGTAATAAAATTATTTCTCCATCAGACACAACAAATATTATAGCAGTCGTGAAAACAGAACCAGAAAAATTTCCAGATTATTTTGCATCTCTGTTGGCTACAAAATTGGCAATAGAATTTTGTATTCCATTGGTTGGAGATATGAATGTTTTTAATATGATGTCTGCTTTGTATGAAAGAGATTTCCAAACGGCTAAATTCATAGACAGTTCTATGTCCGTGCAATCAGAAATGTCTGATTTTTCTTTGATAAATACCAGATTTTAACCAAGGGAGTTTTATCATGAGTAATTTTCTTAAAACTCAAAATGTGTTTTCACGTGGTGAAATTTCTTCTGATTTTTATGCGTTGAATAATAATAATGCGGTTGCAAAATTAGAAAATATAGATGTTTTGCAATCTGGTGGATTAAAACGCAGAAAAGGTCTGAGACAAATTGCAACGGTTCCTTATAAATCAATATTGGTTCCGTTTCAAATCAGTGAAAACGAAAAATATTTATTGGTAATATATCGTGGTAGCATGGATATTTATCAAAATGATGTGAAAATTGAAAATGTTTTATCACCATGGAATGAAAACGATTTAGATAAAATTCAATATGTGCAACGTTTCAACAGTATATTTTTTGTGCATCCTGATTATCAACCGCGTATTTTAACAAAAGATGAAAACGGTTTTACCATGTCATATTTCAATTTCTATATGAATTCTGATATGAGCATGAATATACCTTTCAAAAGATTTGACGATACCGAAGGTGTTTTTTTCACTATGTCGGCCAGCCAACTAGATAATAACCACGCGTTATTTACATCAAATGTAGATTTTTGGGATAAACAATTCGTTGGACAAAGGTTTTTAATAAATAACAAACAATGGATTTTAACAAGTATTGAAAGTAATCGGGTTGCAGAATTATACACTAACAAAGATTTTTCAATAGTTACCACACCAATAACAGAATGGTACGAAGAAGAATTTAATGAAAAACGTGGTTGGCCAGCATGTATTTGTTTCCATCAAAACAGATTGGTTTTTGGTTGTACTGCGTCTGCACCAAACAATATTTGGATGTCAAAGGTTGGTGATTATACAAATTTTGATGTTGGGACGGGTCTTGATGATGAAGCAATATTTTTAACATTATTATCTGCACAACATCACCAGATATGTAATATTGTCAGCAGTGATAAATTACAGATTTTAACATCTGTTGGTGAATGGGCAATATCTAATTCGCCATTGACCCCAAGTAATGTTGATATAAAACAACACACATCTGTGGGCAGTGTTTCAACATTGGTTTTGCCACCGCAACAAATAGAAGGTGCAACCGTATTTATATCTGAATCGGGGACAGATATTCGCGAACTTGATTTAGATGATTTGGGTGAAAATTATAATGCGACTGATTTATGTGTTGCGTCAAAACATTTGATGAAACAACCAATCAGCGTTGCGTATAATCAACACACACACCAATTGTTTGTTGTTATGAATGCAGGAAATATGGCGGTATTAAACAAATACATAAACACAGATATTTCTGCATGGGCAAATTATAAAACAGATGGTGAAATTCAATATGTTGGTGTATTAGACAATGAAACCTATGTAACGGTAAACCGTGACGGCGATTTATATCTTGAAAAATTTGATGAAGATTGTCTGGCTGATGCGGACAATTATGGTTTTTCATATACTATATCTGCGTTACCAATGATTGTAAATGGGCATACCCCACGAAAAATCAGAGCCAGAAAAATATCTCTGCGTGTGAAAGATACAAAATCAGTTTTTATAAATGGATATCGTTGCGACATTCCAAATAATGTTTATGAAAATGGACATGTTGGATACAGCGGTGATTTGTCTATGAATTTATTAGGAACCCAACGGGACACAATGCAACCTTTGTGGACGGTTTCAAGTAATGAACAATTACCTGCGACAATATTGTCTGTGACGGTTGATGGTTGGTATCAAGTATAACAGGAAAAAGGAGTTTTTTATGGGACAATTAGTTTCAGATGTGACCAAAATTTTAGAATACAAAGACGCAAAAAAAGAAGCGTCTTCGCAACGTCAAAAAATATTGGCACAAATTGCAGAAGATGAACAGACAAAGACAAATTTAATTAAAAAAATTTTGGCTACACAAAATGCCAAATATGGTGCCAGTGGTAATTCTGGAAATGGTTTTTCAGAAAATGCGGTTCTGAAAAGATTACGTGAAGAAACTGCGAAACCTTATGATGAAAAACGCAAAGCAAATCTTGAAAAAATTAAAAAACAAAAGGTTAAAAAACCAAATCTGATTACAAATTGGTTGTCAAAGATAGATGACATAGCAGGATAGGGGGAACAATATGTATAAAATATCATATATTGGGGACGGTCAGACAAATGAATTTGTTTTTGATTTCCCGTTCTTTCAAGATGCGGATATTCATGTTGCTGTGGATAATGTCGTATTGAATTCAGATGAATATGATATAAATCCAAACGAAGATTTCAATGGTGGAATTGTTATATTAAACAATATTCCAGAAAATGAATCGCGGATAGATATTTTCAGACAAATATCTTTAAACAGAATCATAGATTATCAACCAACAATGAAAATAGACCCAGAATCATTGAACAATGATTTCAATTTTTTGCTGGCTGCGTTACAAGATTTTAATGGTGTGAATATAGATTTATCACAGTGGGAAAATATCCATGATACTGTTTTACACCAGATGAATTATGTAATGGAAACTATCGAAGATAAAATGTCTGGGGGTGCGGTGTTGGGGCTTTATAATAATTTGTTAAATGTTTTAGATGGTGCATTACCAAAATTGATAAACGATTACGGTTCTGTGACAGAAGTGGCACCTTATGAAACCCGTGACGATTACGGAAGCATTTGATTTTTTAGATGCTTGGAATAAAATTTTGGGTTTTTCAACACCACAACATCACAAACAAATTATGCAATTTTTAATAGAAATTTTTAATAATGAACCACATCGTGGTTTGTTAAATGCATTTCGTCATTCTGGAAAATCTACGGTTGTTGGAATTTTTGCCGCGTGTGTTTTATATCATAATCCACAAACAAGAATTTTGATTTTATCCGCAGAAACAAATTTGGCATCTCGTATGGTGGCACATATAAAAAACATTTTGGAAAACCATCCGTTCTGCGAAGATATTTTACCAGATGTAAAAAAAGAGTGGGGAACACATAAGATTACTATTAAAAGACCAATTGGTATTCGTGAACCGTCTGTCATTTGTCAGGGCGTTTCTGGAAATATTACCGGTATGCGTTCTGATTTGATTATTTGTGATGACGTAGAGGTGCCGAATACATGTAACACCGCCCAGAAAAGAAATAATTTAAGGGAAAGATTGAGGGAACTTGATTTTATATTATCGCCACATGGGACAATGATTTATATCGGAACCCCGCATACAAAAAACACGATATATCAAACAGATTAGGACATAGATGACATAAATGTACGCAATTTAGACAGTAATTCGTTACCCGCATCACCGAACATAGGCAGATATGTTTCAAATTCTGGCATGTCTGCCTGAATCTGGGCACGGTTACGTTCTGTCAAAGTTTCGGATACCAACTGTTGTGCTTCGTCCCACATTTGATATGCACGGTTTGTACGAACAACATTATCCCATTGTGCCAATGCGACATTATCGCCAGCCAATGAAGATTTTATATCTTCTATCCAATCGTTTCCGAAATTTTTCACAAATGGTAAATTTTTGATTTCGTTTAATCCGTCCAATGTCGGTTCAAAATGTTCCAACATTTGTTTTAATTGTTCTATTTCTTCTTTGGATATAGAAACATTTATTTCCTGACCCGACATTGTGCCACCATACGGTAATAAATCATTGTCTATGGTGTTCATAGGGGTTTTGCCACTTTTCAGATTATTGATATGTTCAACCAATTTTTGACCAGTTGGCAGATTTAATAATTCTTTGATAACCTGGGCGTCATTAGATTCAGAAACCAAAACACGATTTACAGCAGACCAACCACCGACAATAACATGTGCCTGACGATAAAGGTTTAATAAACGCTGTGCGATAATGTGTGCTTGCTGTTGCATCTTGTTCCCCCCTACGAATAAAGATGTTTATTGCATAACCACCATGATAACTTTGTGCATTGTTTTACCTGTGATTTTTTCATCAGGATTAGAAACATGACCATATAAAGAACCATGTGAATCTTTTTTAACAATGACAATTTGTGCAGTTGCAGAATCTGAATCAGACATTTTAGAGAAATCAGAATCTATACAAACGGCCAAATCACCGGCACTAACCTTTGCATTGATATCAACAAAGATATGTGAAGATTCTGGGATAAAACCGCCAAGACGTTTAGAATTTGGAACAACAGCATAAATACCATTGATACCTTCTAAATCAGATGGGGCAACAATCATTGTTTCATCAGATTTTTGTAATTTGATTGCTTTGCCTTCTGGTGTGCCAAAGACAGGAACCAATTTTTTACGTGCGTTATCATACAATTGTGCACCGTATAAACCACCATGTGTATCAAATTCAGAAGATGGATTTCTTGGTTCAAGAACAGATTTTACGCGTTCTTTTACTTTGTTGATTTGTTTTGTCAATTCACCAGATTTGTAAAGATTTGCGATTTCTGCGAATAATTGTTCAGATGTATAACCAAATGTTTTTGCCAATGTTTCAACTTCGTTTTCATAAACTTCGCGTTGACCAACTTCGATTTTATGGTAAACAGACAGGGTCATATTTGATGCCTTGGCAGCCTGGGCAATAGTTTTTTCGGCACGTTGACGGATTTTGCGTAATCCAGACCCAAACAGTTTTAATCCGCTGCCTTCGTTGTCTGTTAAACGACGTTTAATTTCATTTTGCCATTGACCTGCAACATCATCTGATTCATGAATAAATATATCAGACAATTTGCAACCTAATAATTTGCAAACATTCAAAAGTTGTTTTTCGTTCAAACGACGAACACCTTTTTCAATTTTGGATACAGCGGACAAAGACAGACCAGCGCGTTTCGCCAATTCGGTCATTTTCATGCCTTTCGCTGCACGAATATTGCGAATATTATTTGGAAAAATGATTTCTTCTTGTGCCATGGTATTACCCCTTTTTGGAATATCTTGACAAAATATTAGTCAATTTTTCTGAATTTAGCAAGTAAATAATAAAAGGATTACAGCATATCGTCTGGCACACCAGAATAATCAGATTGTTCTGGTTCAGAATTTTGTTCATAACGTGGATCTATTTGAACATCTGATGGTTGTTGAATTTGTAATAAATTATCAAACAATGAATATTCTGCAAAGAACGCAACATGGATGTTTTCTGTACGGCCATGACGGTTTTTCGCAATAATCAATTCGGCTTGATTTGGGTTGCTGGTAGAATTGCTCTGTTGTTGGTCGTATTGTTTGCCTTCTTTCTTGGCTTGTTTTTGGTCTTTTATCATATCGTAATAACTTTGACGGTATGTAAAGATAACAATATCCGCATCTTGTTCAATAGAACCAGATTCACGCAAATCTGACAACACAGGGTGTTTATCTATTCTTTGTTCAACACTACGTGATAATTGGGACAGGGCAATCACAGGGACATTCATATCTTTGGCTAAGATTTTAAGACCACGTGTGATTTCAGACAATTCTTGTACACGGTTATCATTGTGTTTTCCGCCCGGTGAAGTCATCAACTGGACATAGTCGATTACAACCAATGCGACACCGCCAAATTTATGTGCGATACGACGCAAACGTGTGCGCATCATTGGAACAGACATATCTGCATTATCGTCTATGACCAAAGGCACCTTGGACAAAGCGGCAGAATATTGAGACATTTTCATAATTTCTTCGTCTGTCAAAGTTCCGTCACGCATGTGTGTTGATTGGATTTTTGCCTGGGACGACAAAACACGAGAAGCCAATTGGTTGCTGGACATTTCAAGAGAGAAGAATACCACAGCACCCTTGAATTTGTCGTTTGCACGGTTGTTCAGAATCGAATTTGCTGCATTGAAAGCGATATTCATTGCAACAGTTGTTTTACCCATACCAGGACGACCAGCGATAATAATTAAATCTGACGCATGCAAACCACCCAAAGATTTATCCAAATCGTCAAGACCAGTTGTTAAACCAGATAATTTACCGTCTGCCTTGTATGCGATTTCTGCGTCTTGGATAGCAACTTTCAATGCGTCTTCCAATGAACAGAAAGAACGTTCTGTTTCACCAACCCTGGATAAATTGAATAATTGTTGTTCTGCTTTTTCAATTTGGGCACTTACTGGGTTTTCAGGATCTTCAATATACGCATCATCCATAACCTGGCGAGAAAAACCAATTAAATCACGACGACGTGCAGTATCAAATATTAAACGCGCATAATGTTCAACATTTACGACGGTTGTACCCGCAGCAGCTAATTGATTCAAATAATCAACACCACCAACACTTTCAAGGGTTCCTTGCTGTTCAAAATATGATTTTGCAGTAATAACATCAAATGTAAATGTGTTGGAATATGAACGATATGCCTGTCTGAAAATTTCTTGGTGGGCAGGATGTGAAAAATGTTCGGCGGTCAAGAAAGGTATCTTTTCCAAGACACGATTGTCCATCAAAATAGCCGCCAGAACCGCTTGTTCTGCTTCTAAATTACTAGGTAAAGATTTCGGAGTAAAGTCCATGTCTCTTAGAATAAACGAAAATTTTAATAATTCAATACCTTTTTTGGTTGGGTATAAACAATTAAAGATTCCAATTGTTGATGATGGCGGAAATCCAGCCTGGCCAGAGATGTTTCCAATTGAAAAAATTCGTGAATTGGAAAATATTGTTGGCCCCAGACATTTTTCTGCTCAAATGATGTTGGAATATGTAGATGAAGAAAAAATTCATCTGGAACCGGGGGCTGTGCAGTTTTATGACGACGATTTTGATAAATTTAATTGTCGAATCGGTGAACATATTATCACAGGGGCCAGTTTATATTGGGACCCATCGTCTGGTCGTGCCAATTCAGACGGCAGTGTGTGTGCTTTAATCTATCGTGACGATAAAAACAGGACGGCTTTTGTTCATGATATAAAATATATGTCTGTTGATGACGAAGATTTGCACCCATTGACCACACAATGTGAATTGGTTCTAGAATTTATGAAAAAACACAATGTAAATCGATTGGGAATAGAAACAAATGGTATTGGAAATGCGTTGCCTGAAATTATACGACGCATCGCAAATACAAAGAATATACAAATAAATATTATACAAATATCCAATCATATAAAAAAAGAAACAAGAATTTTGAATGCCATAGAACCATTATTGGCGTCGGGTCGATTATATATGCACAACAAAATTAAACAAACAATGTTGTTGTCTGAAATGTTGGCTTTTACCCCAATGGGTTCAACGGAACATGATGACGGTCTGGACGCGGTTGCAGGATGTTTGGCAATGGTGCCAGGGCCTGTCAGACCTGTGAATGGTCGCAATACCATCATCAGGGCAAATACAAATTTCACAATATAAAAAGGATTTTATCATGCAAAAAAATATTATGCAGTTATATAAACGTGCAACACAAGAAAGGGAAGTGTGGCTTGAACGTTGGAAAACCGCAATGCGATACACTATACCAAAAGATGATTCAGATATTGCAACTTTGTTTGATTCAACGGCTGCGGATGCGGTAGATAATTTGTCTGCGTCAATGTATTCGTTGTTGACACCACCTGAATCATTATGGATAAATTTGGTTCGTGAAAGCGATTTATCACCAGATGCAGAAATTGCAACAAATGTGTTACGCGCACATCTTAATGATTCTAATTTTTATACAACTATTCACCAATGCTATACAGATTTAATTGTATTGGGGACAGCGTGTTTGTTTATGGCGGAAAATCCAATTGGTGCAGATTCTGCATTTTCTTTCACTGCAATACCAATGAAAGATATAGCGGTTTTGCCAAATGCTGTTTTTCATACAACATCTATGCCGTTATGTGATGTCGTTGAAAAATATCCAGGTGTCGTTTTACCAAATTCATTGAAAGACACATTGAAAACAAATCCGCAAGCACCAATCAAATTGGTTCAAGCACTTGTCGGGACAGAATTCACAGCATTTCTTGATATAGGTGGTGATATTGAAAACAACATTGTTGCGCGTGGAACATTTGAAACGAACCCTTATATAATTTTCCGTTGGTCTGTTATCAGCGGTGAAATATATGGACGTGGTCCAGTTATGCGTGCATTACCAGATATAAAAACAGCAAACAAAGTTGTAGAATTGATATTGAAAAATGCAACTATCGCGGTCAGTGGTATCTGGCAGGCAGATGATGATGGCGTTATAAATTTATCAAACATAAATTTAACACCTGGCGCAATCATACCAAAGGCAGTTGGGTCATCTGGTTTAACACCGTTGTCCAGTGGTGCTGATTTTGATGTTTCTCAAATTGTGTTACGTGATTTAAGAGATAGAATCAGACATACTTTACTAGCAGATAGATTGGGTTTGTTATCAGATAAAGAAATGACTGCAACAGAAATATTGGCACGCAATTCAGATATGGTTCGTATTTTGGGTGCTACATACGGTCGTTTATTACATGAATTGATACGACCTTTGTGTGAACGTGGATTACAGATTTTATCGCGTCGTGGATTGATAGATAAAATATCCCTGCATTCAGACGCAGAATTAAAATATGTTGCGCCAATCGCACAAATGGCAAAAGAAGAAATGTCTATCTAAAGGGATAATCTATGAACGATATTGAAAAACAATATGCCCGAACATTTGCAAGTCCGTCTGGCAAACAGGTATTAAAACATTTACAGAATCTAATAAATAACAAAATCTTTGGTCAAAATATCAGCGATAATGATTTGCGCTGGTGGGCAGGGCAACGGGCATTGGTTCAAATGATAGAAAATTATATAAAGAAAGGAAATGATTCAAAATCATTTATAGAATAATGCCAAAACAACAAAAAATATCAAATTTTATAGATGTTATTCGGGACAGTTGGTTTTTGATTGCTTTCATATCTGGTGGAATTTATTGGGTTGCTAGACAAGATTCTTCGCTGAATGAATTAGAACACCAAGAACAACGAATAACAGCACTTGAAAACAGAACAACGATATTGGAATCTGGTATCGGACAATTACAATTAAAAATAGACGGAATCAAGGAAGATGTTACATTGATAAAAAGCGCAGTCATAAAAAATTAAATAGCATTTTTTGCCCAATATATTTTATGACCATGAATAACAATCACATCAAATCTTGCATTACCAGAAAAATGTTTTTTTACAAGATATGTTTCAGCCGCACGACGCAACCGAGATGCCTGAACCGGTGGAATAGAATTCCATGCAGATTCAATAGTTTTATGGTTTTTAACCTCTACAAAAACAATGGTATCTCTGTGTCGTGCGATAATATCTATTTCGGCACGATTTGTGTTTTTACCGGTTATGTATCTTTTTTCTAATATGTGATAACCATGCATACGTAAATACATACGCGCAATAAATTCTGAAAATAAACCCTTTTTATAAGTGGTAAATTTAGAACGCATAAGGTTTTGCCTGAAAATTTTCACGTGCAGATTGGACATTTTCCGAAGAATCAGTTGTCATTAAACCGTTATCGGTTAAAACCAATTCACCATAATATGCCTGCATCATTGGTTCATAAGCATTTTCAGATGATGCCCATTTATCTTCGCCTGCATTTGGTTCACCGAATTTATCCAAAACGCCAGACCAAAATGCCAATATTTTCTTTTCACGTTGATTCTCAAATTTTTCAGCGTCACCTTCCATTTTATCAACATCATTTTTATAAACTATCTTCCATACTTGGTTATCTGTTGCATTAGATGTGAAATAAATATCCAATGTTTCACCCGTAAAAGAACGTTCCAAATGAATTTCAGAAACATATAACAAACCACGATTACGTGCCATTGAATAAATACATTTTTCAAGTTGGTCTGGAATAAATATATTGTTTTGACGGCATTCGTAATCCAGATTATATTTCCATTCTTTGTTTATTGTATAAACAACACTGTTATTTTTTACCGGTGCATATAAAGAAGATGAATTAAAGAATAAATTATTTATTTCATCATATGTCATACCCAACATAGCACCCGCCAAATCAAATTGTTTAACATTGACGCCCGTTGAACCAGAATTCAATGTGATTTGTTGATTAACATCTACATCAGCACCAGAATCGTCCATTATTGAAAAATCATCAAATGACATATCGTCATCACAAAAAGCAGGCATTGGCATATTTGCCATTACACACAAAGACAACAAAAATAAAATCTTTTTTATCATCTTATACCCTTGCTTCCAATATTTGTTACTTTGAACATAAACAGACCGACAGGATTTTTACCATCTTCCAGGTATTTTTTTACATCTATATCTTTATCTATACCAGGTTTGAATAGTGCCTCTATATACAAATAACCCTGGTCTGTTTCTGGTTCTATCATCATTATATTAGAATCTTTCCACGTTTCTGTAAAGTAATGAATTTCATAAAATATAGGTTTCGCCATTTCAGACCCATAATAATCATAATCAGCAGGTTTATCAATTGCCTTTATCCCGTCGTCCATAACACGAACAGTGCGAAACTGTTTATTTATAGCCATTTTTTCAATATTTTTTGCTTCGCCATTTAACCATTGGTTATATGCATAATCATAAGATAAACTTCTTAAAATAGGTCTGTCAAGTGTGCTGGAATCCCCAGGAACAACCCTGAAATATTCAGAAACATATTTTTTTATCAATTTATTACGCAAATCTATTGCGGAAATATCATTTATATCCTGCAATGCACCAACGCGTAATCCCGCAGAATTATTCGTTTGGAATATGTATGATTTGATAGAAATTCTTTCTGATGCACGATATGTCAATGCGGTAAACACAACCACCGCAAAAGTTATTGCGAGCAAACAAAAACCTTTCAAAAATGGAACCAATTTTCTCATTCGTTTATAATCTCGTTTGTTATGCGGTATGCGTTAAAATCTTTTACAAAATATCCAAGATTCGCAGGATACATATTTGGGTTACGGTCAATTTCTACAAAAGCCAACACATTGAAATTACCAACATTGGACGAATGTATTGTTGCATAAACCTGCCATGAACTGGTCGTTTCAGATATAGATGTTGCAGTAATCATCATATTCCCAACCGTCCACATTTCATTTCTGTCTTTTATCAGAGCATTATATTCAGGAACAACTTTTTCTGTAAAAGTTTTGAATAAAACAGAATCAGATGAACAATACATAACGCATTCTGTGTTTTCTGGGTTATATTGTTCTGCATCATAGCAATCGTCTTCGGAACATTCTTGCCATCTGGAATCATTTATTTTTTGGTTTTTATCTATTGTAAACCAATTTATAACATAACTGCTGACTAATTTTTCCTGGATAACCTGGTATCTTGGTAAAGTTTCTTTGTTATCTTTACCCGGATACGCGATAACATTCCAATCGTTTGTAAATAAATCAACAGAAATCAAAAATGGATAATTTGTGCGTAAATGCAGTAATAACAAAATCATACCGCATGATGCAATTATCAAGAAAAACAATATGGAAATCCAAATAGAAACCCTGCGAGAAAAAGCAACGCTTTTTCCTGCTGGAAATGCAGGTGTGTTAAAATCGTTTGGATACTCCAAAAATTCCCCCCATTAAACAAGAATACTTATGCATGATATACCAATATGCAGGCACAAGGACTTAATTTCAATTCGTTGTTGTCGTAACCAATACTGACCGGTTCGCGATCATAAACCTGGCCACAACCGGCAATACCAAAACCAACAGTCAACAAAGCCAAAACAAGCATAATTTTTTTCATATCTTATTTCTCCTTTCTGAAATTATAAGAAAAATTCAACCCCCACGTCAAGACAAAATAAGTGTCTTAAAATTGTGTTTCAAATGACAGCAAGAAACGTTGTTCTTGGTCATATTTATTTACTTTCAATGGCCAACCCCACGAGAAATTCATTGGCCCCATTGGTGTGTTCCAATAAATACCAAAACCAACAGATGTGCGCCAATCTTGGTCAATTATGTTATCGCGAGTATAATCGGTTCTTGGGTTAGGGTATATAAATTCTTTGCGTGGTGGTTTACCCAAAATACCATAATCTGCGAATACGAAACCTTTGACCTGATATTCATCTGGGATAAAGATAGGGAAATTCAACTGGGTTGAACCGTTTGCTTTCCATAATCCACCAAGTGAATATGTTGGAAAACGCCAGTTGCGAGAACCAATACCAGCAACTTCAAACCCACGCAGAGATTCACCGCCCAAGAAATAACGATAAACACGTGGAACATAATTGTCGCTTTCCAATGATTGGATATACCCAAAATCCCATGATGTACGTAATTGCCATCTGTCTTCTAAGAATTTAACCATTGCGGTAACGTCTGCGTTGTATCGCATAAATGTATTTGTTCCGCCAAAACCAGTATATGTAACACCCAAATCACCGACGATACCAGTATGTGTGTTTTGTTGGAAATTAGAATTCAGATTATAATATCTTAAATTTGTTCCCAACGAATAAAGATTTGATTTGTGCCAACCACCCAATTGGATATCATAGTTTTGGTCAAATGTTGCGGATAATCGCATTGTTTGTGTCCAATGGTCTGTCAAACGCCAACCCAATCTGCCTGCAACCATAAATGAATCACGGTCATATCCATAGCCACCCAATTTAGAATATTTGTATTGGGTATAAGATACATCAAATCCACCAGATAATTCACGGTTGAACAAAAATGGTTCTGTGAAACTGAATAATGCCTGACGTTGATATTCTGCGATTGACCCCTTGATTTGAACAACCTGGCCACGACCCATAAAATTATTTTCGGTAATACCGGCGTCTATAACAAAACCATTGATAGTAGAATATCCAACACCACCAGATAATTCGCCGGTTGGTTGTTCTTCAACACGGACGTCCAGATTCATCATATTTGCATCTGCCAAACGGGTAGGGACCATTTGGACATCTTTGAAATAACGTGTGCGCATCAATTTTTGACGACCTGTTTCAATTGTCTGTAATGAAAATGGGTCGCCTTCGCGCATTGGTAAATGGTGTTCAATAACATTATCAAATGTGCGAACATTTCCCAATAAATTGATAGAATTTATGTAGATACGATTTGTCTTTTGTGCTTTGAATACAATATCAACAGTCAAAGAATTATCATGTTTTGTTGGAATTGGTTCGACACTGATAAACGCATATCCAGAATCTGCAATAACACCACGCAGGGCATTTACAGACGCGTCTATTTCATCAACGTTATAAACATCTTTCTTGGAAATGGTCAAAGCGTCATATAAATCTTTGTCACGAACATCTTCAAATGGATTTTCAATTTTTATATTGCCAACCTTGTACTGTTTTCCTTCGTCCACAGTATATTTTACAGAAAAATATTCACGGTCAGATGAAAAATGGCTGTTCACATCAGTTATACGGAAATCAAGAAAACCGTTTCGCATATAAAATTGGTGCAACATTTGTTGGTCATATTGAATACGGTCTTCGTCATATACATCAAATTGTGTCATAAAACGCCACCAAGCGTGTTCGCGTGATAAAATTTCACTGCGTAATTGACGAGAACGGAATTTTTTATTGTTTTCAAAATCTATATCACGAATATATGTTGGGTGACCTTCGCTGATTTCATAGACAACATTGACACGATTATTTTCAAGATTTATTTTCTTTGGTTTAATTTTTGTTCCAAAGAAACCCTTGCGCTGGTACAATGTCAACATGCGTTGAACATCTGCACCAATTTCAGAAATATCGTATGAAGAACGTTCTGTGGTTTTAATTTCTTTCTTTAAATCTTCGGTGTCAATTTCATCATTTCCTTCTATTGTTACCATATTTACAATAGGGGATTCAGACACGTTTATTTTTAATATATTACCATTTAATTTAACATCGACTTTTTCAAAATAACCGCTGGATTGCAGTGTTTTTGTGATACTGTTTACAGTTTCAGAATTTACATTATCACCAATTTTAACATCACTTAAAATACGCACAGATTCCGCGTCCATACGTTGATTCCCATCAACATCAATGCGTGAAATGGTTGCAGCATGAACATTTGATGCGATAATAAAAGTTGATAAAAATGGTAATAATTTGTTTTTCATTTTTGTCTTTTTATGGTTTCTATTTCGTTTTTGAATTTTAATTTTTCAATGTATCCTTGGTATATCTTTTCTATATCTGTTTTGTTGTCAATGATTAAAACAATATCATTCACAGTTGCATGCACAGGTTCTTGTATCTTTGCAGATTCTCTCTGTGCCTTTGCGATTGCTTCTTTGATTGTGTATCCCGCAACAAAATCAACAACTTTCATTTTTTTATTTTACCTTTTGTTCACGATAAATTTTATCAAGTATGGATAAGTATTTAGTTATTGCATGTTGCATATTTGTATTTTCAGATATTTCCAACATAACCCCATTATAATTCAATGTTATCTTTTTACTTTTCAATACACCTGCAATTCTTTGTGCGTTTTCAATAGCCACACGGATAGAATCATAATTTTTTGCAACATATACATTATCCATAACATATCCTTTCTTTATCCAATATGAAATACACGTGCTATATCGTTCCACATTGTGAATACAAATAACAACATGATTAAAATCCAACCCAACAATATTACATATTCCATCGCTTTGCCATTTAATTTACGACGGGTGATAGCCTCTATAATCAATATCAATAAATAGCCACCATCTAATACCGGCAATGGTAATAAATTTATCACACCCAAATTCACAGACAACAATGCAATAATGGACAAGAATACAAAGAAGCCCGCTTCTAATGCATGACCAGAAACCTGGGCAATGGTGATGAAAGACCCCAATTGTTTAGAAGAACGTTCGCCCGTTACAATTTGTTTCAAGACAACCAATAAATTTTTTGATTGGTGATATGTTTCACGCAGACCAGAATAAATTGCACCAAAGAAACCTTTCTTGCGTAATACAGTTTTACTGCCGTCTGCAATCAGTCCCCATCTGTCCGCTGGTGCTAATTTAACATGAATCAATCTGTCGCGACGGGCAATTAAAACATCTGCGTCATGTTTGTTTGCTAATTCTTTTGCAATAATCAATTCGCCCCAATTATCTATGCTTGATTTATCTATTTTCATAATTGTATCGCCAACGCGAATGCCCGCTTTGAAAGCAACACTTTCACGAACAACCTGGCCGATAACTGGTAATTGAACAACGCGTGGGTGGAACATAAAATTCGCAGAATAAATGAACCATGCCAACATGAAATTCATAAATACACCCGCACCAATAATTATAAATTGTTTCCATGCCGGCACAGATAAATAATGACCGACTTTTTTTGCTTTTGGTAAATCAGTATATTTTTTACGGTTGAACATGTCTTCTTGACCATAGATGGAAACATAACCACCCAATGGCAAACAACATATTTTCCAGATTGTATTTTTTTTATCTTTCCATTTTACCAACGCCGGTCCAAAACCGATAGAAAACGCATCAACACGCACACCCGCCCATCTGGCAGCCATAAAATGACCCGCTTCGTGAACGAAAACAACAACCCCCAAAACGATTAAAAGAGCAACTATTGTTATAAGTGTGTGCATCATATCCCCCCAATGCGTTTATTGTATAATGAACCAAATCAAAGGCAGAACATAAATCCAACCGTCAAATCTGTCCAATATTCCACCATGTCCCGGTATAGTATTTCCAAAATCTTTTATACCAAGATTGCGTTTGATATAACTGGCGGTTAAATCACCATATTGTGATAACAGAGAAACGCCCATACCAATCCACAATAATTCAGGTCTGAAAACATCTGCGCCCAATAAACCATACATTACACCACAGAATGTTCCGCAAACAATTCCACCAATTTGGCCAGACCATGTTTTGTGTTCGGATAATCTTTCCCACATTTTGTCGCCACCAAACAATTTGCCAAAACCCCATGCGCCAACATCTGCACCAACGATAATGGATAATAACAACAATAAAATCCATGGTTTTGTTGCCACATGATAAACAGCCAATGTATCAACAAACAACAATGCCAGGAAAGAATAATATAAAACTTTCTTATTCGTTTCTGTTTTCAAGATACTTTGTACCATTTCATACATACCCAACAACATAACAATAACCGCCAAAACGCGAATTGCATGGAAAGGTTTAATATGCAAGAAAGGTATTCCGTATCCTTCTAATAATATTGCAACACCGACAATTGCCAGCATTACAACAGCACTTACAATACGTAAATTTGTATTAGATAATTCACTCAGTTTCATTTTTATTTCCCCGAATAGTTTTTCTTTTTACCGCCACCAAATCTGCGGTCGCGTTTTTGGTATTCAGACAAAACATATTCCCATAATTTTTCTGATTTTACCAATTCTGGCCAATGTTCAGGCACAAACAATAATTCAGCATAAGCCAATTTCCAAAGCAAGAAATTAGAAATTCTGTTTTCATTACTTGTGCGAACCATTAAATCAACCGGCAATAAATCGCCCGTATCCATAAATGTTTCAAATGTTTCTTTATCAACAGGTTCGCCATTTTTGATGGCTTCATTTACAGCACGGATAATTTCATCTTGACCGCCGTAATTCAATGCGAATACAACCGTTCCATTTGTGTTTTCAGCAGAAACCTGTTCCAATTTATCGCACAAATTAGCCAATTTTTTTGGTAATTTATCACGAGACCCCACCACACGATAACGCAGATTTTTTTCAACAGCGTGTTTCATGTTTTTATTCAATTCTTCATAAAATAAATCCATCAAAAAATCGACTTCTTCTTTTGAACGATTCCAATTTTCAGTGGAAAATATATAGAAAGTAATTGTTGATACACCGCGTGCGATAAACCAATCAACCAGATTTTCGAAATTAGAAATACCAGCACGATGTCCCATCAAAGGTGGCAAACCACGATTTTCAGCCCATCTGCGATTACCATCGCAAATAAAAGCAATGTGTTGAGGAATTTTTACAAATTCTTGTGAAGATTTTTTCTTGAAAAAATTAAACATTTTTTATTCCTGTGGTAAAGAAATTAGATAGACATAATGTCTGCTTCTTTCTGTTTAGCCATGGCATCAACTTCGCTGGCACGACCATCAAAAACTTTCTGAATATCTTCTTCGTATTTGCGTTGGTCGTCTTCGGAAATTTCTTTATCTGTGACGGCACGTTTAATTTTTCCCATTGCGTCTTGACGGATATTACGCATAGAAATTTTTGCTTCTTCGGCGTATTTACCGGCAACTTTGGTCAATTCACGACGACGTTCTTCGGTAAGTGGTGGCAAATTCAAACGGATAACACCACCCGCAGTATTTGGATTCAAACCCAAACCAGAATCACGAATCGCTTTTTCTACAGCAGGGGCATTTGTTGCGTCCCAAACGGTAACAGACAATGTTTGTGTGTCTGGTGCAGATACGGTTGCAACCTGGTTCAAAGGCATTTCAGCACCATAAACAGGTACCTTGATACCGTCTAATAAATGCACAGATGCACGACCAGTACGCAATCCAGCGAATTCGTTTTGCAATACTTCCAATGTTTGTGCTGTTTTTTGTTCAACTTCAGATTTAAGGCTTGAATAATCCATAATAAAACTCCTTATATGATTATATAAGAAGAGATTAGCAAAAACATTTGACTTTTTGCAAGAAGAAATATAGAATAAGTTTCCGCATGGGGTTGTAGCTCAGTTGGTAGAGCACTTGCATGGCATGCAAGGGGTCGTGAGTTCGAGTCTCATCAGCTCCACCAAAATAAAGTGGAACGGGTTGGGACACTTGATGACATGCAAACGCACTCGTCAGTTCGAGTCTGATCAGCTCCACCAAAGAAAACAAGTGGGATATCCCACACAAAAGTTATGGCGGGTGTAGCTCAGTTGGTTAGAGCGTCGGTTTGTGGTACCGAATGTCGCCAGTTCGAATCTGGTCACCCGCCCCATAAAATTCAAGCCCGCGAAAAGCGGGCTTTAATTTTATGCTAAAGGGTCAGATGAGAACTGGAAGTTCGACAAAAAAGCAGGCGAGAACGAGCAAAGCGAATTTCGAGCCGTTGCGATTTGGAAAGGGACCCAACGCAGTTGGGAATATACAATCTGGTCATCCGTCTTCGCTGCGCTACGCCGAGACCTTGTCCGCCACATTAAATTAAAAAAACGCCCAAACGGGCGTTTTTTTGTGTTTTTAATATACGGATTTTTTGTTTTTTGTGCAATAAAAAATATATTGACACTATAAATGTGTTGTCTATAATTCAAGCATAAATAACAAAAGGGTATCTTATGGCTAATAACAATGAAATATTAACATTGGACGAATTATATATTAAATATTTTTGCATTGGCTTCATTGGTAACAATAACATTTCTGGAATTTATCACAGAACCGTTGCAGGTGAAAAATTGCAATTACCTGTTGTTCCTGCGGAACAGGCAGATTATAACAATGAAACAGAAAAAATGCTCAGAAAGGCATTGAAATTATCAGATGCCGGCAAAAAAGATGAAAAAAACCAAGGTGAATTGTCATATGACCACATGCATTACATTTATTCTTTGTTGGCAAATTTACCTAAATTGACAGATGAAAATCTTAAAAAAACAGTTCTGTTTTATTTCAGAAATTATAAAGTAAATGAAATGACAGAACGCGAATTGAAACTGACTGTTTTATCAGAAAGAAGAGATAATTTACATTTGATGGTGGCCAGAGCTGCTGTTGCAAATAAATTGGCAACAAGTTATGATTATTACAATTTGATTATGGAAAATGATTCTAAACAAAACAAATACATAAATGATTTAATTGCCCAGGCAAAATTAGATATCAAGGCAGAAATGGCAACCTATACCCCAAATTATACCGAAATTGAAACAATTTGTCGCCATGTAAAGGTCGCTGCAAAGAAAGTCGGTTGGGAACAAAAAACTTTGAATATGTTAGAAGAAGAATTTAATCCTGCTGTGATAATTGCGGGCGGTGATTATTTTCCTAAATTTGAACAGACCATAGAAACGAAACGCGCAGATTTAGATAAATTAGAAACCAAGGCAGCATGGGCAGATAAACTTGATAAAGAAAATATAAAATTAAGGGCTGAAAATAATACTTTTCATGAAAATATGAAAAAAATTCAAGAAGAAGCAATGAAAATGCGTGCAAGTGTGTTATCCCGTAATGTCAGAAAGACACAACAACTTATTGCTGAATTAAGTGTTCAGAATATAAAAGGGTTGAATAAATAATAACAAAAAAATTCCAGATTATTCTGGGATTTTTTGTTTTATAATTTAAATGTTGTTACATATTTTTTAAAAGAAACACCACTGTATTTATCTGTAAAATTATAAGGGTCAATTTGTAAGTCAAACAAAGAACCTGCTTTGTTTGTTTTTATACGAATTTTTTTAATTTGTTCTGTCGTTAAATCGTGCGCTGGAATATTTATAATATGAATTTCATCTTTGTGTTCATTATGACAAATCAATGTGAGATTATCATCAAATTCATTCAATTTAATGTTTATCCAAAACACAGCACGGTCTTTTAATGAAGAATAATGATTTTTTGTGTAAATCATATAGCCTTTTTCCTGACATTTGGAAATAACAAAATCTTTTGGACCTGGGGTATGATTAGAGCTTTTTATTGGTGTTGTTGTCATTGTCTTTTTTGTTGTGTTTGTTTTTAATGCTTCTTCTATACCATATTTTATGTCTATGATTTCGTTTCCAGTATCTTCTGCGTGAATAAAATCAGGCAACATGATGTTTTCTAGATATTTTTTGTAAATATCTCCGTATTTTTCAAGAAATTTTTTCATGGCAAATCTTTGAAATGGTGTATGTTCAGCAATATCGTTCAGTTGCACAGGAATGTTTGTTGAATGATACTTTTTTTGTGGGGTTAAAACATAGTTTAATGGACATGCGAATCTTAAAAAATGAGCAGCAAATAATTTTTTCGCTTTGTCAGGAAGTTTCCCAAGATGACGGACATAAATGCCATCTGAATTTGGTTGCCAATCATCGTATTTGCCACGTGGACAATATGTATTACAGATACTTTTTATACCAGTAAAGAATTCATCTTCAGCAGCAAAATATTTCCCTGTATCTACAATGTGTGCGATTTTATAACCTTTGATTTGAAACTGAGGGTCTTTTGCTTTTTTCCCATCTATAGAATACGCTGCTTTTGCCTTTTCTTCTTTGCAGTGTCTGCCATGTCGTGCAGGAAAATCGCGAGAAAGCATTGTTGATTTGAAATCTTCATATTCTGGGACATAACCATCTAAGGCCATTTTTTCAAAATATGTAGCAAAAAAATTGTCTGTATAGAACAATGAATATTTATTATCTGTTGTATTTAGAAAACCACCCCTAAGGGAATAGTTATCGTTTTTGCCGTCTTTCTTTTCCCAGTCTCTAAAACAACGTACAGCAAATACTATATTATCATCTTGGACATATCTGAGTAACAGATTCAACCATCTTTCCATAATTTCTTTTGAAGGTAACATAGGTAAAACAAACTCGTTCCAAAATTCCTCAATCGTTTTGTTAAAACCAGATTTTATAGGTTGTATTTGTGGGATGTTAAGAGTTTGAAGTTTTGTTTTTAAATCCATGTGAGACACCTTATAGAAATATTCATTGTGTGAAGTGTGTATGATTTCAATTCGGTTTTCAAGTTTTTTTATGTCTTGAATAATATTTTTTTGGGGGTATAATCTTTTCAGTCATAAATAAAAAAAGGGAGGAATATCTATGAAATTTACTGAAAAAATTAAATCTGTTCCAACAATTTGGGTTGGTATATTAGCGTTGGGTATGGCGTTGGCTGGATTCTTTATCGGAAACGGTTTTTATCAGGCTGTTGCGTCCAGAACCGTCACAGTCAAGGGTTTGGCGGAAATGGATGTTGTTGCTGATACTGCGGTTTGGTCTATTAAATTCAACCGTGTTGGTGGTGATTTAGCAAAAGTGCAAAATAACATAGATGCTGATATCAAAAAAGCACATGAATTTTTAATTTCAAATGGATTCAAGGAAGAAGAAATACAAAACTTGCGTTTGCAGGTGCGTGATAAATATGCGGGTTATTCCGAAATTGAACGCAAAGGTCAAGATTCTTCGGACAGATATGTTATTGAAACCGGTGTGATGGTTCGTTCTGGTTCTGTTGAATTGGTTGATGCAGTATCACGCAAAATGGGTGATTTGGTGCGTCAAGGCGTAACGGTAACAGAAGATTATACTGGTCCTATCTATATCTTTAACGGACTTAACGACATTAAAATTAAAATGATAGAAGAAGCAACTAAAAACGCAACACAAGCGGGTGAACAATTCGCAAAAGATGCAGATGCAAAATTGGGTAAAATTAAATCTGCAAACCAGGGTGTATTCAGTATCACCGCCCGTGACCAGGTTGATGCATGGTCTGATAATGAAAGACAGGCAATCAACAAAAAGGTTCGTGTTGTTTCAACAATTACATTTTATTTAAGATAAAAAAAGCCACCCAGATGGGTGGTTTTTTAATTGGGCAAATTAAAAACTCTTGCACTAAAATTTTGTATTTTCTATAATCAAAACATGGCAAAGACAGCAGACCTTTTTATTCGTGCACAACACGCTGAATTGTTGAAAAAACTGAACGCGTGGGATATTGCATATCATCAAAATGATGAACCGATTGTTGATGACGCAACATACGATGATGCTAAAAATCAAATTCTTGAAATAGAAAACGAATATCCAGAATTGGCAAAAGACGGTTATTCCGCACATGTTGGTGCCGCGGTCAGCGATAAATTTACATCTTATCCACATACTGTGCCAATGTTGTCTATATCTGATGTTTTTAATGAAGGCGAAGTGGCCGATTGGTTCAATAAATTGGAAAGCAAAGATTTATTTGTTGAATTAAAGGTTGATGGTTTATCTTTTTCCGCACGATATGAAAATGGTGTTTTTGTTCGTGGTCTGACCCGGGGCAGTGGTATTGCCGGTGAAGATATTACTGCAAATTTGATGACAATACCAGATATTCCAAAAAAACTGTCTGGCGAATTTCCAGATGTGATAGAGGTTCGTGGCGAAGTTTATATGGCACGCAGTGATTTTATCGCGTTAAATGAAAAAAGTGATAAAAAATTTGCCAACCCAAGAAATGCTGCGGCGGGCTCGCTGCGTCAATTAAATCCTGCGGTTACGGCATCTCGTAAATTGTCTGCGTTTGGTTATACATACGGTGATTTATCAGAACGCACATGGGCCAGCCAATCTGAATATTTTGATAAATTAGAAGAATGGGGGTTCAAGACAACTCGCACATGGGCCAGGCACGCAAAATCTGTCCAAGATGTCCAAGATATTTATAATGATGTTATGTTGATAAGGGACGAAATACCATTTGATATAGATGGTCTGGTTATCAAGGTTGATTCTGTATCTGTCCAGGAAAAAATGGGCGCCCGTGCAAACAGTCCGCGTTGGGAAATTGCTTATAAATTTCCTGCGGCGCGTGGAATCACAAAATTAAATTCTATTACAATTCAGGTTGGCAGAACCGGGGTTTTGACACCTGTTGCAGAATTAGAACCTATCAATATCGGTGGGGTGGTTGTGTCCCGTGCGACTTTACACAACGCAGATGAAATTGCACGTTTGGATGTTCATGTTGGGGACAAAGTCGTAGTGCAAAGGGCGGGTGATGTTATACCACAAATTGTATCTGTTGCAGAACGTGGCGAAAATACTTATCCGTTTGTGTTTCCTGATGTTTGTCCGGTATGTGGTGGTGCGGTCGTTCGTGAAAGTGGTGCGGTTGCACGCAGATGTGTAAATTCGCTGACCTGTCCGGCACAAATTCGTGGCGAATTGGAACATTTTGTTTCAAGACATGCTTTTGATATAGATGGCATGGGTGAAAAACAAATTGAATTATTTGTGAACAAAGGTTGGATAAAACAGCCATCTGATATTTTCACTTTGATTGAAAAACACGGGGACGAAATACGTTCTTTGGACGGGTTTGGTGATAAATCTGTGTCTAATATGGAAAATTCTATAAACCGTGCGAAAAATGTAGATTTATATCGTGTGATTTATGCCATTGGTATCCCAGATGTTGGCGAAGTAACTGCCAAGATTTTAGCAAAAGAATTTTTATCTTTGGATAAAGTGCGCAACGCAAGTGAAGAAAGATTGAAAGAAATAGACGGTATTGGCGAAATAATGGCACATGAAATTGTTTCTTTCTTTAATGATTTCCACAGTATGTCTGCATTGGATAATTTATTGCAATATATCAATGTTAAAAACCCAGAAAAAATTGTTGTCCAAGACAGCGTATTAAACGGGAAAAAGGTTGTTTTAACCGGAACATTGTCTAAATATTCAAGGGACGAAGCAAAGGCGATTCTTGAATCTTTTGGTGCAAAACCTCAGGGCAGTGTCTCCGCAAAAACAGATATTGTTATCGCAGGCAGTGAAGCGGGCTCTAAATTGACAACCGCACAAAATTTGGGAATCACAATTTGGAGTGAAGAAGATTTTGACAAAGCAATTGGCAGGGCGTAATGAGAAATAAAAAAAACGAGAGAGAAGAAGAAAAGCGGTCTTTTAAAAGTCGCGTGATTATGTTTTTCATAAATGTTTTTCTGGCCGTGGTTGGCTGTGTGGGATTGTATGTGCTGTTCGTGTTTTTACAGATGCCATCCCTTGATTCTATATTACATGAAACACGCGAACCTGCGATTATATTTCTGGATAAAAATGGAAATGAAATTCGTTCTATGGGACGAATTATGGGAAATCCTGTGTCTGTGGATAATTTACCACCACATGTATATCAGGCCATATTATCCATAGAAGATAAAAATTTCTATGAACATGGTGCGATTTCTTATCGTGGAACATTGCGTGCGGTTGTGGTGAATTTGTTCCATGGTCATTTTGCGGCGGGCGGTTCTACAATTACACAACAAACAGCCAAGAATATATTTTTGACGCGCGATAAAAAAATATCTCGTAAAATTCAAGAATTGATTTTGTCGCATTGGTTGGAAAACAGATTTAATAAAAATCAAATTCTTGATTTGTACATAAACAGAATTTCTTTGGTTGGGGGATTACGTGGAATAGACGCGGCATCTAATATTTTATTCGGACATGGTGCAAACAAAATGACGGTTGCAGAATCTGCACAAATTGCTGCTATGTTAAAGGCACCAACCACATACAGCCCATTGAAAAATCCAGAACGCAATATAAAACGTGCCCGTGTTGTTTTGCAAGAAATGGTTAAACAAAATTATATAACCCTTGAAACTGCACAAAAGGCGGCAAAAGAATTGAAACCTGCATCACATAAAAATGATAAAAACATATATCGTTATTGGACTGATTTTGTAAAAGAAGAAGTTGAATCCAGAGTCGGTAATTTAGACAAAGATTTGTATGTTTATACAACTATGGATACAGATTTACAGGCTCGTGTTGCCGCAACTTTATCTGACAATATTGGTGAATATCAGGGTGCCATTGTGGCTATTGCAAAAGACGGGGCGATTGAAAGTATGGTCGGTGGTGATGATTACCAGGTCAGCCAATTTAATCGCGTTTTGGCATTACGTCAACCAGGGTCTGCATTTAAGCCAGTTGTTTATTTGGTTGCACTTGAAAATGGTATGACACCAGATTCTTATGTAAATGATTCACCATTTTCAATTGGTGATTATAACCCGAAAAATTATAATGAACATTATTATGGTGGAATAAATCTGGCAACCGCTTTTGCAAAAAGTGTGAATTCGGTGCCGCTTAAATTGACCAAAGAATATGGCATAGATAATGTATTGAAAATGGCGGCTCGTTTGGGGGTTGGAAACAAATTGAAACGTGAATATTCAACCGTTTTGGGTGCGTCTGAAATGAATTTGTTAGATTTAACAACAATTTATTCTGTGATTTGGAATGATGGGAAATCTGTCAGACCGTATTCTATAACAAAAATCAAAGATGCCAAAGGAAACGTTTTATACGAAAGAAATCCGTCAGATGAAATAACATTGTTATCACCACAAACGGTTGAATATATGAAAGAATTATTATACGAAGTTGTGACCAAGGGAACTGGTAAACGTGCATACACACCAAAGGTTTTTGGTGGAAAAACAGGAACCAGCAATGATAACAGGGACGCGTGGTTTGTTGGGGCAACTGCTGATTTTGTAATGGGTGTTTGGGTCGGGCGTGACGATAATACATCTATGTCATCAAAGATTACGGGTGGAACATTACCTGCGACAATATTCCATGATATTGTAAAATAAATCTGTTGAATAAGGTTTTTTTATAGACTAACATTGTTTGTCGTGAAACGGGGAATATAATCATGAAATCTAAAACCAAAGAAAACGAAAATAAGATTTCGTTGCCGAAATCTGTGCTGAAATTTTATCTGAAATACGCAATAAAAAATTACAGATTTTTAATTATTTGTTGGATGTTTGCGTTGGCGGTTGTTTCGTCAAATGGTGCGGTTTGGCCATATATTGAACGTTGGACGGCTGCTTTGTTTGAACAACCAATTGCCCCGGGAACAAATTTTGTTATGTATGCATTACCAACAATTATTTTGATTATTGGGTTGAATATGTTTATGACGGTCAATAATCTGGTGGCCAGCACATTGGTTTCGCATATTGGACCGGGACTTCGTAATCAAGTATCAGAAATTTTAACAACATATGTTCATAAACAATCTATGCATTTCTGGACAGAACGTATGTCTGGTTCTATTCATACCCAAATTGGATACATAGAAAATGCTTTTGATGCGTTTGACCAAATTTGGCATGCGTTTTGTCGTTTAGTGATTGTGTTTGTCAATGGTTGGATGTTATTTACGGTCAATAGATATGTTGCTTTGTTATTTATATTCGCATTGGTTTTCCGTGTGGCTTTCGTATGGATTATGCGAACCAAGGTTAAAAAGGCCAGCGAAGAAGCATCTGGTACAAAAAGTGCTTTGAATGGTAAATTGATAGACAGTTTTGTGAATTATAACATTGTTAAATTGTTTGCCGGCGCAAACAAAGAAAAACAGGCATTGAAAGAACCACGTATGAAATCAGTCAAAGCGATTATGTATTCAAGATATGTTTCGCGTTTATTCTGGGCGATTCCTGGGTTATTGTGGGATTTGATGATGGGTGCAACAATATTGTTTTGTTGTATTTTGTTCCAACGCGGTGAAATTTTGTTATCAGAAGTTATCTATACAATGTCTGTATTCTATACAGTTATGGGTATGGTTGGTGCCATTATTGATGTTTTGCCAGATGTCATAGATAAAACAGCGTCTGCGAACAAGGCATATCGTGAATTGGTAGTTCCTGTGGAAATTATGGATTTGGAAAACGCAAAACCTTTGGTTGTGAACAAGGGCTTGATTGAATTCAAGAACATTTATTTCAAATACAGAAACAAATATGTGTTGAAAAATCTGAGTTTAACCATAAAACCAGGGGAAAGGGTCGGTATTGTTGGTGCATCTGGTGCCGGAAAAACCACATTGGTGAATTTGCTGATGCGTTTTTATGAACCGCAAAAGGGCGAAATTATCATAGATGGCCAGAAAATAGATGAAGTTCGCCAAGATTCCCTGCGTGAAAACATTTCATTTATTCCGCAAGACCCAACAATGTTCAATAGAACTTTGGCGGAAAATATCGCATACGGTAAATTCGGTGCAACAAAAGAAGAAATAAGAAAGGCGGCAAAATTTGCATCTGCGGATAAATTTATAATGGGTACAGAAAAGAAATATGATTCTATCGTCGGGGACAAGGGTATTAAATTGTCTGGCGGTCAAAGACAACGTGTCGCGATTGCGCGTGCTTTCTTGAAAGATGCACCAATTTTGGTTTTGGACGAAGCGACATCTGCGCTGGACAGTGAAACAGAAATCGCAATCCAAAAATCTTTTGATAAATTATCAGAAGGACGCACAACCATAGCAATTGCACACCGTTTATCAACCCTGCGTAATATGGACAGAATAATCGTTCTGGACGAAGGTGAAGTTGTAGAACAAGGAACCCATTCCGCTTTATTACGTAAAAAGGGCACTTATTACAAATTGTGGCAAATGCAATCTGGCGGATTTTTACAGGAAAAATAGGAATTTATTTATTTAGTTTGATTTTTTTGTAGCAAGTGCTATGATTCCAAACGCAAGAGAATAAATGTTATGTCAGTAAAAACAAAACGATTTTTCAAAAGGCTTATCGGCTATGCTGGTCTGTTTTTCTTTGTATTGGCGGCCGGTATGTTGTATTGGCAATTGCGTAATTATTCTTTGATGGACATATTGCGTTCATTATGGCACATACCATTTGCTAATCTGGTAATGGCCAGTATTGCATGCTTTGTCGGTTATGTCGCGTTATCACTTTATGATTATTTGGCACTTGAATACGTCGGCAGAAAGGTTTCCTGGTGGAAATGGATGTTGGCGGGAATGCTGGGGTTTGCAATCAGCAATAACGCGGGCAGTGCGGCGGTCAGTGGCGGTGCAATCAGATATCGTTTATACACACGCTGGCGTGTTCCTGGGGCAGATATTATTAAAATGATAACTTTTTCAGGACTTACATTTTTCTTGGGCTATGCCGCGGTTGCGGTTATAGGGTATTTTCTTGTTCCACATGAAATATTGCAAGACAGTGTTTCTATTGGAATAACTGGATTGTTTATCGCGTGTTTGTCATTGATATTGGCATATTATGCGATAGCAATTGTTTTTTGCGATAAAAGTATTCGCATTGGTGAAATAAAATTCCATATTCCGTCCATTGGAACGGCAACCGTACAAACCTTTTTGGGAATAATGGACGCTCTGTGTGCGGGATTGGTTCTTTATTTCTGTTTAATTCCATACGTTCCAGATTTACCGTTTGGTATGTTTATGGGATTATATGTAATAGCCGCTGTGGCTGGCGTATTCAGTCAGACACCTGGTGGTATTGGGGTTTTCGAATCTATATTTTTAATTGCTCTGCCTAAGATAGTGCCTTCGGGTAATGTCAATGAAGCAAGCGTATTTGGTGCATTATTGGCATACAGAATAATATACTATGTTTTGCCACTTATAGGGGTGGGGGGACTGTTCTTTATCTATGAAAGATGGTTGCGTGCCCGTATGAAACGTTGGCTCGAAGAAGCAAAACATAAGATGCCAAAATTACCAATACATCACAAAAATAATAATTTAGATTCATAAACATCTTGCCATTTAGACCACAGTTTGCTATTCTTTACAATGTTGTATAAAACGGGGTAAAGATAGTGTTTGTATTATCACTTTTTACTTTAATCCGAGTCGCGCTGTTTGTTATCGTTGCGTGCATCCTTGGCATGGGCTGGGACGCCCCATGGGAACGGGTTATATCTGTTTTGTACACCCCAAACACAAAAGGATTATTAAATGTCAAAAAAGATTTATGTGGATGGTGTTCATCCAGAAGAAACCAGGGTTGTTGTTGTAGATGCCCTGACCAATCGTGTGTCTGATTTTGACGTAGAAACAACAACTAAACCTCAGATAAAGGGTAATATCTATCTGGCAAAGGTTATACGCGTTGAACCATCACTTCAGGCCGCATTTGTAGATTACGGAAATGGAAAAAATGGATTTTTGCCATTTTCTGAAATCCACCCTGATTATTATCAGGTTACTGCCGAACAGAAAAAGAAATTACTTGAATTGGCACATGCTAATATCGTTGATGACGACGACGATCCAAACGACGAAGAAGACGAAGTTGCCGAATACGATGACCGCAGTGCCGGCGAAGATAATGTTGAATTTATCAAACGCGCACGTGAATTCAAGATTCAAGATGTTATTAAACCAAAGCAAATTTTGTTGGTCCAGGGCGTAAAAGAAGAACGCGGACAAAAGGGTGCATCTATGACAACTTATTTGTCATTGGCGGGCCGTTTTGCCGTTTTGATGCCTAATTCCAGAAAACGCAATTCATACGGTATTTCTAAAAAGATTTCAGATAAATCTGAACGTGCCAGATTGCGTGAGGTTTTACACGCCCTTAAAATACCAAAGGGTATGACCGTTGTTTTAAGAACAGCCGCCCAAGATGCAAATGCAGAAGAAATCGCAAAAGATTACGAATATTTGACATCTTTGTGGAACGATATTCGTAAAACAACATTGGAATCTGTGGCACCGGTTACAATTCACACCGAAGATTCATTGTTGCGTCGTGTTGTTCGTGATTTTATATCTGACAAAGATGATGTTATGTATGTCCAGGGTGATGAAGCATTTGCAGAAGCAAAATCTTATTTCATTCAAATGTATGGCAAGGCACCACGCAAACAATTGATTCAATACAAAGATACCGCACTGCCTTTGATGACCAAGGCGGGTGTTGAAAAACAATTAGAAGGTTTGCATGGTCCATACGTAGTATTGCCATCTGGCGGTTCAATTGTTATCAACCAAACAGAAGCCATGGTGACAATTGACGTGAATTCTTCACGTGCTATCAAAGAAAAAGATATTGAACAAACCGCATTGAATACTAATTTGGAAGCGGCCGAAGAAATCGCATTGCAATTAAGATTGCGTGATTTGGCGGGTATCGTTGCGATTGACTTTATCGATATGGAAGAAGAAAAGAATAATCGCAAATTGGAACAAAAAATGCGCGAAGTTATGAAACATGACCGTGCCAGAACCCAGGTTGCGAAAATCAACGCATTTGGTGTTTTGATGTTATCACGTCAAAGATTGCGTTCATCTTTCATTGAATCTTCATACGTTGTATGCCCACATTGTATGGGGGCGGGCGTTGTGCCATCTATCCAAACTGCGTCAATAATCTTGTTCCGTCATTTACAGGAAAAATTATTGGCAAAAGCGGCACAAAAAATCATTATGACGGTGCCAAGTGATGTTGCAATATATCTGTTGAATCAAAAACGTGCTGAATTGGCAGCAATGGAAAAAGAATTCGAAACAGAAATTGTAATTGTTGGCGACGACAGTTTAATGAACATTGACCAATATTCAATTCAACGCGTTGCAATTGAAAATGTGAAAACAGACGAAGTGTTGGACGCACACGAACCATCAACAGATGCGAAAAAGAAAAACGCCCAACATACCGAGGCTAAACGTATCACAACAACTGCACCACGTCACAGAAAGCCAGTTAAAAAAGGACAAAAGAAACAAACCTTGTGGCAAAAATTGGTTGGTTAAAAAATAAACCGCCCGTTTGGGCGGTTTTTATTTTGATTTTATGAAATTCGATGAAGACATAAATGCACGCATCAAGAAAGATAATTTATATGTTATGTCATTTTCTTGTTTGTGATATGCGTATATAGTCGATCTCGCTATGTTAGAAGCCTTTCTGTCTTTGGTAAATATGATTTCGCCGTCACAGTTTTTTATATCATAACCCATCCGTTTTTCTCTATCTTTTTCTACTGATAACAAAAGCTGATTTGTCTTGCTGTTGTATATTTTATAATCATATTTGTATTTATATTTTGTACCAGGATGACTTCTGACAATTTTAATTTCATCAGATTTTTTGATGTATTGTAAAATGTCCCTATATTGTTCGCTAGAGAATTTTATTTGATTCTGGTTGGTCATATTTTTCCCTTTGGTTACCACACAATTTTATCATATTTTTGATGTGCGGGCAAATAAAAACACCTGCAATTTTGCAGGTGTTTTTTTTATCTCTGTTTATCAGATTAGCAACCACCAGTTGCATTACCAATAATTTTAGAAATAGAAATATCTTTGTGTAACAAGAAATCGTATTCACAATTTCCAGATTTGTATGAACCTGTACATGCAGCCAATGTCATAACTGCGAACAATGCTAATAATAATTTTTTCATGATTTTCTCCTTAAGGTTTTTTGAGATTCCTGTGCCTTTACAACACACCTTTATCATAGTATTTTATTCACATTATGCAAGGTTTATTTTTTTATTTCTTTAATATATCGCCTGATTTTATATATTCAGGTGCGGTTTTAGGTAATTTTTTCTGGGCAGATTTTGCATATTTTTTTGCTTTTTTATCGTCGCCGTTCATTTTGTAAAATTCAGCCATTGCCCAATCTGATATTCCGCCGTCGTTCACGCGTGCCAATATCCAATATGATAATGGCGACGGTTCGGATAAAATCACTTTCTTGCACAATGTGTTCGCGCGTTCAATATCGTTCGGTTTTTTTCTTTCACTCAGCACCAATGCCAACGCGGTTTCAATTTGTGGTGCGTTTTTGGATAATTCAATAGATTTTTCGTATGCCAAAACGCTGTCGTCATAATGGCCATATTGGTATTCTATATCGCCCAATAATTCATAATAATATGGGTTGTTCGGGTTGCGTTTAATTAAAGTTTGTGTTCCCGTTTTTGCAATGTCCAAATTGCCAGACCGCATATTTGCAATTGCACGTGCATAAATTCCCGCGTCGCTTTTATCTTTATACGGATATTTTATCAAAACATTTTTGTCGGTGTCTATGTATCCTATCAATTTAGCGCGCAATGTTTCGTATGACTGGTTTTCAGATTTTGCGTTTTTCTGTTTTGGAATATTTTTCAATCTTGAAATCTTGGTTTTTGCGTTATTTATGCGTTCACTGGTCAATGGGTGGTTTATTCGTGTTGGATTCACACGGTTTTCAAATTCGCCCATAATATCGCGCATTTGTGTAAATACATCTATCAAAGAATTTGGGTCATAGCCCGCTTTCACCATTAAATCAATTGCCATATCGTCTGCAATTCTTTCTTCGTCCCTTGAAAAAGATAACATAGATTGTTGCGCAATTCCCGTTGCGCCCGCCATAATGCCAGCACCCGCCGTTGGATTTCCGCCAGCAACCATTAAACCAACACCCAATGCCTGGATTATCATTGTGCGCATCATTTCGGCCTGCATTCTGTCAGACATTTGAACCATGTGTCCGCCGATTGTATGTCCCATTTCGTGTGCAACAACCGCGCGCAACGCGTTTGGGTCTTTGATTCTTTTCAACAGACCGGTATATATAAACACATCTTCGCCACCACGGACAAAGGCGTTAAAATCGTCATCCCGGACAATGTATATTTTTAATCTGGTATCTGGAATTTTCGCCGCACGTGCAATTGGCAATATGATTTCTGTTATTTGTTTTTCTGTTTCGGTATCGTTGATAAGTGTTGCCGAATTTGCGGAAAACATAATCAGACATGAAAATAAAATCGCAAATATTTTCTTCATTATGCACCCACAGTTGTTGAACAATCAAAAATCTTGCGCAATTTGGCAGACCACACAGATTCATTTTCGCTATTATTATTCATAGCGGCAGATTGTGCCAATTTGAATAAATCCCTGTGTTCGCGATAATCTACAAAATGATATTGAATCCAACCACTTTGTTTAGTTCCCAATAATTCGCCAACACCACGCATCATTAAATCTTGTTCTGCGATTACAAATCCGTCTTCGGTTTCGCATAACACATCTAATCTTTTTATGCCGTCTGGGGAAATATTGTTGCCATAAACCAATACACAAAATGATTGTAAATTTCCACGACCAACACGACCACGTAATTGGTGCAATGCCGCCAGACCAAATCTTTCCGCATTTTCAATAACCATAATTGTCGCAGACGGGACATCAATTCCAACCTCTATCACCGTGGTTGAAACCAATACACGCATTTTAGAATTTGGGTCTGCGAATTCAGACATAACTTTGTCGCGTTCTTTTTTATCCATTTGACCATGGCATAAACCCGTGCCTGGAAAATATTTTTTCAATTCATCAAATCTTTCTTGGGCCGCGGTCATATCGCTGATTTCAGATTGTTCAACCAACGGACAAACCCAGAATATTTTTGCGCCGCTTTTAACCTGGGGTACAATGCGTTCTATCAAAGTATTCGCACGTGCAATCGGTAATTTTGTTGTTTTAATTGGAATTCGACCCGCCGGTTTTTCGTTTATAATTGAAACATCCATATCGCCATAAACCGTCATAGACAAAGTTCGTGGAATAGGGGTTGCAGACAATGCCAACATATCTGGATTGTTTCCTTTTGCACGCATGGCGGTTCGTTGTGCAACACCAAAACGGTGTTGTTCGTCAATGATAACCAAACCCAAATCTTTGTATTCTACATCTTCTGAAAATAGAGCGTGTGTTCCAATGGCAAATTTTGTGCGACCAGATTTTAATGAAGTCAATTTTTCGCGTCTGGCAACACCTTTGTCCCGACCGGTTAAAACATCACAATATATACCCAGTTTTTCACACATAACAGACAATTTTGCAAAATGCTGTTGTGCCAATGTGTCGGTTGGTGCCAATAACACAGATTGTGCACCCATTTCAGCCATTTTAACAGCCGCCGCCATTGCAACCATTGTTTTACCAGAACCAACATCACCCTGGACCAGACGCATCATAGGTGTTGGTTTTTGGAAATCATTGAAAATGTCGTCTATTGTTCGTTGTTGCGCGTTTGTTAATTGAAATGGCAATATGCTGTAAAATTTATCCATTAAATCGTATTTTTTTGCACGCACAGGACGAATATTCTTTTTTTCTTGACGATTACGGCGGTTGATAGCAATCGCGCTCTGGTGAGCCAATAATTCGCAATATGCCAATTTAGAAATATAAGTTCCATTTGGTGCCAAATCATCATTTGTTTGTGGATAATGCACATGTTCCAATGCGTCCATAAATTCCAACATATTTTCGCTGAAACTGTTTTTTGCGATTTTGTCATGCAAAATATTAAATATCTGGTCGCGAACATTTGCAAAAGTTTTCTGGGTCAATCCCATACCAGATGGATAAATAGCCTGATGTGTAGGAATCTTTTCCGCATTTTCAGGTAATTCTATAAATTCAGGGTGATTTATTGTTGCACCACGATTTGTTACATCTAATTTACCGCTGACAATTCGCCATTGACCAATTGGTAATTTTTCAGTCCAATAATCAAGAAATTTTACATTGAAAAATTGAATAACAACCGGCGCACCAAATCTGTCGTTGCATAATATTTGTGTTGGACGTCTGCGACCACGAAATGCGCCACCTTTCTTGTGAGATTTTACCATCAAAGAAATTGTAATTGTATCACCGTTTTGCGCACCAACCACAGAATCAAGAATTTCACGTGGGCGAACATAAGACGGTATATGCAACAAGAAATCAAGAACCCTGCGGTTGCCCAAAAAATCATTAAATTTAGACGCCAAAACCGGCCCAACACCGTGGATAAATTGCAAATCTGTATACAAAAAATCAAATAATTCTTTGTCCATATTATAAACTTAGCAAATATTTTTGATTTTAGCCAATAAAAAAACCGGTGGGAAATCCCACCGATTTTATTTTTTTTATAATCTGTTGATTATCTTGTTTTTTGACCTGCAAATGAATAAGCCATTTTCAAATGGTCTGGATTATAAGTTCCGTTCATAATTGCAAGTGTATCTTCTACGATAACCAATTCTTCGTTTGTAGCAACCATAAAGATTTTAACCTTGGAATCAGGTGTGCTGATAACTGCTTCGTCAACACCTTTGCGGGCCAGGGCAGTTTTGTTTGCTTCTTTGTCCAATTTAAGACCCAATTCTTCCAAACCTTCACAGAATTTTTCACGCAAATAATCGTCGTTTTCACCAACGCCTGCGGTGAATACAAGTGCATCTACATGACCCAATTCTGCCATATATGAACCAATGTATTTTTTAACATTGTGTGCTTCCATTTCAATGGCCAGCATACAGTCATTGTTTGCATCTTTGTTTTCTTCTATGTCGCGTCTGTCAGAGAAACATTTTGTAATACCCATCAGACCTGATTTTTTGTTCAATTCGTTTTGAACCAATTCAATAGAAATACCTTTGCGTGATGCAACATAAGATGGGATAGATGGGTCAATATCACCAGAACGTGTGCCCATTACCAAGCCTGCGGTTGGTGTCATACCCATAGATGTATCTACGGAAACACCGTTACGTATTGCCGTAATAGACGCACCCGAACCAATGTGTGCTGTGATTAAATTGCATTCGCTGGCTGGTTTGCCCAACATTGCTGCGGCGCGTTTAGAAACATACAAATGAGATGTTCCATGGAAACCGTATCTGCGAACACCCAATTCTTTGTACCATTCTTCTGGAACAGGATAACGATATGCAACTGGTTTCATTGTTTGGTGAAACGCAGTATCAAATACAGCAACGTGTGTTGCATTTGGGAATAATTGTTGTGCTGTGACAATGCCTAAGATACCGCTTGGGTTGTGCAGAGGTGCCAATGGGGACAATTCTTGCAATGTTTTGATAACTTCGTCAGTTATTTTAACAGAAGATGCGAATTTATCACCACCCATAACAACACGGTGACCAACAGCAACGATTTCATTCATGTCAATAGATGCTTCGCGTAACATGAACATAACCACATTTAATGCTTCTTTGTGGTCTTTCATTTCTGTTTCTTTCTTTTGCTTTGTTCCATCAGGATATTTTTGTGTTACGAAAGAATCAGCAATACCGATTTTTTCAACATTACCACTGATAACAGGTTTCAAAGAATCTGCATCAAATACCTGATATTTAAGGGAAGATGACCCACAATTCAAAGCGAGTACATAAGACATTTGTTATCCTTTTTTTATGATTATTTCTTTTTACAATGCGAAGAATAGCAAATCATTTTACAGGTTTCAATAACAAACTATAAATTTTAATTTCCAGTTTTCTGGGGTTATATTGGTTTTTTCGCCTGTGTCTTTGTTGCATACCCAAAATGGTTGTCCCGCTGTGAACATGCGAATGTGCATCAAATTATTTTTGATATAAGTGTTGATTTTCGGTGTGTCAAAAATACCAATTCCAAATGCGGTTACTTCGTCATTTATGCTGTATCCACAATCTGGGGTTATGCACACCAAAACGGCATTACAAACACACGGAATTGTATCAAAAGTGGTCGTTATATCTGTGAATACAGATTCAGATGAAATTGTTTGTGGTTGGGTTTCATATTTTTGGATAGATGTTTTTTGGTATGTGTCAAATAATTCTGTCCAGAATACAGGCGAAACATCATTTATATCAAACACAACATTTTCAACATCACTAAATTTTGCGAGTGTAAAACCGCCCAATGTTTCGCCATCATGCACACGCACAGTTTTATTTGTTGTATCAAAAGTTATTTCGCCAGACAATCCTGTGAAATTATCGTTTTGTGCAGATGTGCCCCTGCGAATTTGTAAAATTCTTGTCATAATAAATCCTTTTTTTTGTTAAATAAATGGGAAATAAAAAAGACGAGGAATTTCCCCGTCAGATTGGTTTATATTATATCACAAAATAGCATAAAAATCAAGCCGCTAATCCATAGTCGTTGACATAGTTTTGATAAACTTGGTTTGGGTTAAATTGTGCCTGGGCACGACTTGTAAATAAACGCCATGTGGTTGCGCGACCACTTTGCAAAAGGTTCCAAAAGTTTTCTAATTGAACAACCTTGTTTTGTTGTTCTGGTGTCATTTCTTGCAAAAGACGTTGTTTTTTATCAATCGTGTCGTTGATTTCTGTTAAATTGCTTGTCGCGTCATTAAAACGATTTACTTTGTCTGATATGTCGCCATAATTGTGTGCCTGGGCATAATTATTGTATGCATTGTCGGCATTGTTATAATCGTTTTCGGCCGCAGTGTAGTCAGCATCAGCAGCATTATAAGCAGTTTGTGCATTATTATAAGCGTTTATCTGATCTTGAATAGTGGCCAATTCCGCGGTTGCTTGATTATGTCTTGCTTGGTCGCCACGTCTTGCATTTTCTGCATTTATTTGTGCGGTCAATTGTCTGTTTTGGTTATACAAATTCCCCAATGTATCATATAGTTGTCTTTTATATGCGGCCGCCGCGCGGTTGTCGGTAATAGGGTTTCCTTGTTCATCAAGTAATGGGTTTGCATTTAATTTATTGTTTATTTCATTTATTTGGTCTGTGATTGTTTGCATTTGGTTCTGCAAATTTTGAACGTTTGCATCAATGTCCCTGTCGTGCAAGATATCATCTAATTCTTGACCTCTTTGATGTGCCTGTTGATTTGTATCCATTATTCCTTGTGCTTCGTTACGTCTTCTTTCGGCTTCTTCCATTTGGGTTGCAGCGTTATCGCGTGCTTGTGCGTGTTGATTTAATACTTGTTCTATTTGTTCTTTTTGTTCCCTAAGTCCGCCTTGACCGTTAACAGTTTGTTCATTAACCCCCGCTTGATTTAATGCGTTTAAATTATTTTGTACGTTTGTTCGGTTTGCCAATGCAGAGTTCAATTCATTAGTGGCCAGATTTCGTTCGCTGGCTATTCTTTGGTGTTCTTGGTTCATTCTGTTTCCCAACGCGCCATTTCGATTGTTTTGGTTTGTGAATTCCATACCACTCATCATAATTTTGTTGCGAACAAATGTTACGCCGTATCCAACCCCTAAAAATGCCGCTTTTACAGATTTATCAAATGCCTTGGTAACGAATTGAATTCCTTCGTTTTTATTCCATGACAATTTACCATCGGAAAACATACTGAATTCTTCTCGGCGCATGGCGTCCATAACTTTGCTGGTCAACATACCGTATTTCATAACGGTCATGATTTCCATCGCGGTTTTTGCTTTTTCCATCGCATGTGGGTCAGAATTTTGAGGGTCAGTTGCCTTTAATATAATTTGTTCAATAACGCACTTCATTTGTTCTGCGTTTTTCCAACAACCATCAATTGCTTTTGGAATTTTATCTTTTACATCGTTCATTGTTTCAACGAACCATTCAAAATGTTGTCTTGCAACCGGGTTTGCCCCCAATTTCTTTTTAACATCTTCGGATTTTTCAAGTAATTTTAACAACCCGTTTGCAGGTGTTATTTTATCTTCAGGATTTTTTGCTTTATCGCTGACTTTATCTATTGCTTTGCAGATATCTTGTGATTCTGCCTTAAAGAATAAATGCCCACCGCGCAATTCTTCGTATTTTTTCAAGGTGTCGCTATATGTATCGCCCGCCCATTTTTCAAGTTGTTGTAATGGTGTTAATACATCATTTACTTTTGGGTCAATATAATCTGGAGAATCTTTTTTCTGATAATTAATTTCGTCTATTGCTTTGCCTTCTATGATGCTGGTTATTGTACCATTGTCGTGTTTGGCAAATTGTGAACGAATGTTTTTATTTTTATAAAGAACCTGCAGAATACCTTGGTCTTCGTTTATGTTATTCCTGAATGCCTGTAATTGAGCATTAATGCTGGTTTGGTCCAGAGCAAATGCACCAGAATCTGTTACATTACTGATATGGTCTGTTATGCCGGTGATAGCGGCCAATCTGGTGTTTGATAAATCTTGATAGGTTGCTCTTTCAAATGCTTCAGCAACTTTCTTTACTTTATCTTGAACATTACCTTTGGTGTTATATTCTTCGCGGTCGCATTTGGCAAGAAAATCGTTCAGTTTTTCTTCGTTATCAAACAGTTTTTTTTGTTCGCCTTTTTCGTTGGTATATGTTTGTGTCAATAACCAACGTTTAACATAATGGTCTGTTTTGATTAAATTTGTTATGGCAATGATACCGTTTCTACAGGCGTCTGTCGCCTTGGAAACATTGAACATTTTTCCTTGGCCGAAATATTTGTCCAAGAAATCGCGTGCCTGAGGATTAGAATCTGCAAATGTTGCACGGGCACCCGCCATTCCAACAAATGCCTGGTGGCATGCCTGGAATAAATCTCTCGCGACATCATCTGGTAAATCGTTTGTGGATGTTGTATCTGGTAATGCGTTCAGTTCGTATTTGCCGGCCGCATTACGATGCATATATTTAGAAACCCACAATTGCATTTTGTCTGTAAGATTACCTTTCTTGATAAGTTCTTGCAGACGCGCCATAACCTCTGGTTCCATAGAGTTAAAATGCAACTGCCGATAATATTTTTTAAGAAAGTCCTCTAAAGACATAACAAAACCTTTTGGCTTTACCAATTCCTATGTGCATATTATATCATTTTTCTAGGTGCTTTTCAAGAATCAGGGGAATCTTTTCTGGGTTTTGTTTCCTGTGTTAAAGTTTGGATTTTTATGTATAATTTTTTATATGAATTTTGCAACTGTTCTTCTGAAAATGATTCCGTATGTACTGTCTATTGCGGGCGGGGTGATTGTTTTTGATTTTTCACAACAATATTTGCATGATCCGGGCTGGATAGATTTAATGGATAATGTAGCCGCATCTTTGTTGGCAATACCGTTGGTGTTTTTGTTTTATGATTATTCTAATTTTTTAATCACACGACGCGTTCATAAACATATACACAATAATCTGATAAATACCATAGATGGTCATTTGTTGAAAATTTTATCACAAATGAAAAATATGATAGGGTTGCCACGCATAGAAATCCCAATGCAAGATTTGAATCTGAATTTCAGAAAATTAAACCCAGAACGAAAATATCTGCGGTCAATTCGTCGTGAATTAAACGAATTGGAAGAATTACTGTATAAATCAGACAAAATAGATGTCTTGGATTCCCAACATACACAAATATTGTCTTTCATAACACAAGAGATAAATCAAATATTAAACGAATGTAAATATCATAATTCCAAACGCGAAATCGCACGATATATTGAAACAACATTGTCAATGATAGACGATTGGTTTTCTGCCACCGGATATACAACCCGTATGAAAATGAAAAGAAAAGAGAAATAGGGGCATGTGCGAAAATAAAAAAAACGACCAAAAGGTCGCATTTTTATTTTTCTGGTGGAGGCACAGGGACTCACTCGGGCAAAGCCCTGCGTGCAAAACGTGACGATTTCGCTGCACTGCGTTTGCAAAATCTACTTATTTTCGAACGGGTTCTCGTCCCATGTGCAATAAAAAAACGACCAATCTGGTCGTTAAATCTTTTTGGTGGAGGCACAGGGACTCGAACCCTGGACCCAATGATTAAAAGTCATTTGCTCTACCAACTGAGCTATGCCTCCATAGCGTTCTGTGTGTCGCTGACGGGAATTATGACATAATAAAAAAATAAAATCAAGAAAAAATTGCGTTTTTTTGTTTTTTTATAAATTTATGAATTCGGGTATTTAATCGTTTCTTGAATTGGAAAACAAAATTTGTTGACAAAGATATACCCGAATCCATGTTTGTATTATGCCAAAAAACAGCCCAGGAAACCAAATTGTTTATATACCTATTTGGGTGGTATGTTTTCCTGGGCTGATATTCATTTTAATCTATTGTAGTGTCATGAACATATTGTTCAACATTACCATATTTTACACGTAATTTTTTGGTTGTGTTCGCATTTATATTTGTTGGAACCAATGTCATGTCGCCATAATATACTGCGTTTCCAATTTTTACATTTAATGATGGTGTTGTTTTACGGACACTGCGCATACGCAATGTTTCGTTACCAATATGTAATGTTCTACCGCAATCGCTGTATTCATCAGCACCAATGCCAGAACCAGTGGTTGTTAAATAATCTGGGCATTTGTATCTTTCAGAATCGCCGTTTGGTGAATAATATCCCGCGCCAACTTCTATACATGCGTTTGCATTTGTTGGCAGATAGAATCCCGCGCCACATTCTGCGGTACACATACCTGTGTCTGTGTTTAACATATATCCATCTGCACAATGGCAAGATGTTGAACCGCTGTCAGATGTTGCATTCACAGGGCATTCATAGATACCAGCACCTAATGAAACCAAATCAACAAAGAATGTATCTGCATCAATATATTCGTATGTATGACCAGGACAGAAATGGTCAGCAGGGCATTGGTGTAATACGCCTTCTGTGTCCATATATGTCGCAGGTGCGATAATGATTTTGCAATCATTGACAGATGTTGAACCTTGTGCGCTGGTTATACCATGTGTCCAACCCCAATCTTTATAGTTTGGTGCATCACTGCAATCTGCCAAACCAACGAAGCCAGAATTGTTCAGTGCAGAATTGAATTCAACAACAGAACCGCTGAACCCAGGACAATAGAACATTTCTTCGCATTGGTGCAGGCCGTCTTCGTCTGCATAAACGCCCATCGCGACAGAAATTCTGCAATCGTTTTCGGATGTAGCACCAAATTCGCTATACACATGTGCTGATGCCCATGATGGTAAATTTGAATCACATTTTGTCAGACCGTGTGTTTGTCCGTCAAATTTATATGTTTCACCACCACAATAGTATCCTTGCAAACATTCTGAATCACATGTTGTTGCGTTTCCAGTTGCCCAGAATCCAGGTTGGCAAGTTATGGTTATTTCTTCCCATAATGGAACAAGTGTGATTCCAGAGTTATAATTATATGTGAATGTTTCGCCGGCTTCGTATAAATCGTCATCATTATATACCCAACCTAAGAAATTATTTCCGGTTTTTTCACATGTGTTTGCACGTGTTGTGTATTGGTCACCAGAAACAACATCGTCTGAATCAGGTGCATATCCACCCGTTGCGTCACTGCCGCATGAATAAGATACGGTATAAACAGGTTTTTGATTCCAAATGGCTGTAAATCTGACATCTGTTTCATAATTCCACGTGAATGAATCACCTGCGGAATATTCGTTTCCAAATTCATCACGCCAACCACCGAAATCATAACCAGATTTTTCACATAACACATGATTATCAAAATCAATATTTGATATCAAAGTGAACAAAGAACCAACGCTTATTGTTGCAGACCCTAAAGATTCTGTGTCTGTGTCGCAATAATAACTTGCATTATAGACAGCGGAACCTTCTGGAACACAAGCAGTTGTAGTTGTTGTTTTGTTTGATGCATTTGCGGTTTTACCATCGGTTGTGTAACCTTCATTACATGTGCAGTATGAAGATTCTTCTTCGCTGTATGAATATTCTGGACATAAATTCATACCATTATTTGATGGATAATTTGCATCATATTCACCGCCAGGACAGTAGTAATAATCGCCGGCTTCATAAGGATCTGGACACCATTGGCAATCATATTCGTCATGGCTGTTATTTGGTAAATATTTTCCAGCAGGACATACGATTGTTTTTTCAATACAGGCAGAATGATTTTCATTTGGAACCGTTCCAGCACCACAGATGTTTTTACCTTGTTCATCAGAAGCCGAGAAATTATATGTGTTTTCAGGGCAATATTCGAATCCGATACATGCAGTACATGTTAATGAATTCTTTGGTAAATAATAACCATTACCACAATGTATAGATTTTAATTGGCATGCGGTATGTCCGCTGTTTGGTTCGTAACCAAATTCGCATGTCTTTAATCCTTGGTTTTCTGTTGTGGAATAATTAAATATGTCTTCTTCGCAATAATAATTGTCTTTACATTTTTCACATATTGTCTTTGTAGCAGGCAAATATTCACCAGCTTCGCAAATAATAGACAAAGGTGAACATGCAGAATGAGAGTTGTTTGGTTCAAAACCAAATGGACATTCTGCAATACCTTGGTTTTGAGTGTTATCTTGATAGAAATCACCGCCTTCACAATAATTATTTGTGCCATCACATGTTTGACATGTTGTTGCGCCCGCTGGTAAATAAGAACCGGCATCACAATGTATTTGGGTTGGGGTGTCTTCACCACCAGTACCACCACCAGTTTCAAATACAGGGCATTCTTGGAATAAAATTTGACGGAACGCGGAATCTGTTGCTATACGGTTTGCACACAAAGCCGGACATTTAGAACGGCAGTCATTAGTTTTCTGTTGCCAATCGCCTGATGATTGTGTGTATTTATTAACAACAAATGTATGTTGTGCAACAGTAGTATTTTCGTCAGAGAAATCAGTTATTGTACAACCGCAACCACTATAAGTGCCACCTACCTTACCAGTTTTTATTTGTTTATCTGTTGACCAACCAGATGGACCACAAAAAGCATAACCACTAACCGTTCCTTTTCCTTGGAAATTGACAGACCAAGACATGCCATCAATCCATTGTATTAATTCTGATGTATAAGCATTTTCGTCCATGCCAGATGATTTATAATCTTTTAAAGTACAATTGGTCGTGCCGGTACATTTAATAATGCCGTCTTCGTGTAAAACCGCAGATGTTTGTTTAGGGTTGTTATAGAGTAAAGTTTCGGCATTTAATACCGTAGAACCATAAGCAACTTCGCTACTAGAATCTACAATGGTGAGATTGGCTGTTGGAAATGGTACACCATCTGTGCCACCAAAACATTCAGCATCTGAATACGCCGCAAACGAATTTGTATTAAACAATAAACAAAAGGCCGAAAAACCAATGGTTTTCAATATAATATTATAGATATTTTTCACAATACGCTCCCTTTCTTAATAGGTATCTTAGAACAAATAAGCAAATTTGGTCAAGTGTCTTTTTATATGGGTCTTTATGAATAAAAAAAACGGGCACAATTCAGTGTCCGTACATTAAATAATTTTGATAGAATTAAAGTGATTTTTGATTTGTTCTTTTTGCAATATTTTTTCTTACTGCGGCAAAGAATTCAGATGCCTGTAAAATATCATGACAATAATGTCTGGACCAAACACCGTTGATAGAATATGGAACATAGCAAACCAATAAACCTTTCTTCATTGGCATAACAGGTGCTTTGACATTGTCTATTTGTTCAAATTTTTCAATATAAATACTCATTTTTATACCTCTTTTAACTTTTTTCTCAAGTGGGCAAGGGAATATGAGATTAGCATAATAAACAACAGAAATCAAGAAAAACATTGACAAAATATATTTTTTATACAAATATGTATAGCATGAACAAAGATTTATCTATTTGTGCATCTGTTGCGGTGGGACCTTATGATGTCATAGGGTTAAATGGTTCTATGCCATGGCACAGCAAACAAGATTTCTATCATTTCAAGGCAATTACAATACCGTATCCATGTATATTTGGACGTAATACATACGATAATATGCCAAAGAAACCTTTGCCAAAAAGGTTGAATATAGTTTGTTCAAGCCAATATAAAAATGAAACAAAAGATGGTGTTTTTTATGCGTCAACCCTTGAAAACGCCATAGATTTTGCAAAAAACAATACTGACCAAGATAAAATTTTTATTTGTGGTGGGGCTGTTATTTATAAATATGCGCTGGAACACAATTTGATAGATGTTATGTATTTGACCAAGATATATGATGAAAAATTGGTGCAACAAGTGTTAAATGACAGAAATACTTTTACGTATTTCCCAATAAACACAGGTGAATTTTTCAATCCATTCAGATGGAATGTGGAACGTATCAAATATCCAAATGGTGTTTTACCACAAGAAAATGCGGGATTGTTTCCTATGTTTTATAAATTTAGCAAAATAAACACAAAATAAAAATTTGTCAATTTTTTTCTTGCAATCATAAAAAAAGATACTAAAATAGTCCTGTAATAAAAGGGGGCATTATGGCCAAAAAATATACATATTTCGATATCTGCAGGGCATTATTCGGTGCAAATACCAATGCTTTCGAGATAGAGGAAATACATAATTTCATATTACAGGGCTTAAAAAGTCGTAAACCTTATTGTTTGTATTACGGCGATTATGCCATAGAAATCAATGGAAATTTTGATTCTATCATAGCAGGTTTACGTCGTGAATTTGATAAAACTTATATTGAAGTAGGCAAGGCCCATGAAATAATAAAAGATGTTTTGGGACCAAATGCCTATTATTACACCGATTTGATTGACAGAATTGTAAAAACTGGCGATAAATACAATGTTGTTAGTATGGCCACAACAAAAATGGGGCATGATTATCACGAGCAGTTTATCAAGGCTGAGTTATTGCCAGGTTTCGTTGTTTCTAAATATTTAAAAAGAGATTCAAGTGCACAAAGTGAAATTCTGTTAGATTCACAGCAAAAACCTAAAATCTTTTTTGAACAAGATAAAACAACACACAAAACTGTTGCCAGGGTTTCGGTTGATTATCTGAAAGAAGTAATGCAACAAAAATGCAAATTAGACCCAGAAACAGTCTATGATGCAGGTATAAAAAAACATTTTAAAGCGATTACTTCACAAGATTCTTTGTTTTCTGGTAAAGAAATATATCTCCAACAAGATGTTGTTGTGATTGAATCTGCGGGTACATTGTCGTATGTCATGGAATATATCAGCAATCTTGCAAGCAGATTATTAGACAGAATTCACAAAGATTATTTGTCTATTGCCGACATTTACAAAAAGATGGGGACTATGTCGGTATTTGCAAACAGATTTTCTGTTCAGGAAGTGCGCGATAAATTATTGGCAAGTTCTGCATTTGAACATTGTGGAATGTCCGAATTGCAAAAAGATATGAAAAAAAATATTTATTTGCAGGCAACAGAATTCGAAGCATTTTTTGAAGATGAATATCCTGAATTATGGGAACTGTATTTACGCAGAAAAAATCCATGGCTTTCTGTGGGAAGTTTGACCAGATTGGTAAATTTATCTTCTGATACAATCGCAGAAATTCTTGAAGATATGGCACAAAAACCAGTCTATGCAGATTTGGTCAGATACGAAACAAGAAACGGAAAAGAATATCCTTATCCTTTCTTGAACCCAAATTATACAGCTGTATTTTCTGATTATGCAAAAAGGTATGTTAAACAACGTGATGCACAAAAAAAGAAAAAACAAGAAAATGCACCACAAAACACACCAATCAAAGAATTGGAAATACCTTTTGTTGAAGAAAAAGCAACAGAAAAAGTTCTTGAAAAAACATCTGTTAAAAAAGAACGAAAGGTTGTACGACATTCTATTTCGCCAGATTACAAAGAACCTTTCTATGTAAATGGTGCAAACAGAACCGTTTTGCCAGATATTAGGATATTGAATCCAAATATAAATGCATCTAATCCGTATTTAAATCCGGACGATTTTCAAGAATTGTTCCGTCCAGATTATTTGGCTAATTCTCGCAAAAAAAGTGTTCCTGCGATAGTGACTAAACAAGAAACAATGTTAAACATTATTAAATTGTTTATAAAAAACACTCGCACATACAACGCGGAAAAAGTCAAAGATGACGCACACAGAGATATTCGTTTGATACAAAGATGTGAAAAAATCTTGCAGGGTGAAGCACAAATGTTGGAACGCGATGCAGAATTTATACAGCAACAATTTCATATAGATATTATGCCGTTGGTTTCATTGTATAAGCAAGGACAAATTCCTGAAATGGAAAAAGTGTTTGATTACTTTTACAAACACCCATCAAATGTAGTGTCTTTTGCAAAACAAATCAGTGGCATTATCAGATAATAATTGTTTTTACAAAATGTTTTGTGTTATAATAACCCCTGTATATATGTACGGGGGTTTTTATGTCTCAATCTGATTTTCCAAAAACTGTTCGTGGTTTTTATTGGTTGGTTATAAAAAAATTTCCGTTTTCTGTCGGTATAGTTTTTTTATGTGGTGTTTTTGGGTATATGTTAAATATGTTGTTTCAACCACTGTCTTCCAAATGGTTGGTTGAAATTTTTGAGAATGCAATAAACCTGCAATTTCGTGATGTCGGTGTTTTGGTTCTTTTGTTGTTGTTGATGTATTCTTATGGCATTGTATTAAATTTGATAGAAAATGTTATTCGTGGAAAACGGGAACAGATTTTCAACAGATATAAATTATATGTTTTGTATAAAAGAATTTATGAAAACGATATGGCTTTTTTCTTGGATAAACCAAGTGGTCAAATAATCAGTCAATCTGCCGCTGTAAATGGTAAAATACACAATTTAATGGACGGATTTTGGGCGAAATTCGTTGGTGTTTTTTCTGGGTTTTTGTTGATTGTTGGTTCTCTGTGGAAAATGAATATTTGGTTCGTTGTGATTTTATTATCTTATGGAATAATAAAATTGGTTTGGGAATGGGCAATTCAACAAAAGATTAAAGAAAATTCTGCAAAATCAATGGAAGAAAGCGCGATTTATGACGGTATATTAAGTGACAGTGTAAATAACGCCTTTATCGTAAAATATTTTGCAAATACTGAATTTGAAAACAAATACATCTATAATGGCAGAAATAAATTGATTGCTTTGTCCAAACGCGGATATTTTTTAAGCAGATTAAGATGGTTGCCAACAAACCTTTTGTGGGTTGGTGTTCGTATGTTTATGCTGGTTTTATGCTTTTATTTAATAAAAAATGGTTCTCTGTCTTTGGCAGATGCTGTGTTTGTGATGACTTCTTCGGCAACAATAAATAATGCGTTTGCACAATTAAACAAAGAATTACAAAATTATTCTAAAGATTTAGCATCTGCAAAAAAAGCATACGAAAAACTGATTCAACCAATAAATATAACAGATAAACCAAATGCAAAAAAATTAGTTGTAAAAAATGCAGAAATAGATTTTAACAATGTTGATTTTGGTTATGGTAAAAACCAAGTATTCAAGAATTTTAATCTGTCTATATCTGGTAAAGAAAAGGTCGGAATTGTTGGTTTGTCTGGGGCGGGTAAAACCACATTATGTAATTTAATTTTGCGCATGTATGATGTGAATAATGGTTCTATCAGTATAGATGGACATGATATTCGTGATATTAAACAAGAATCTTTGTTGAAACAGATTTCTTTTGTTCCACAAGAAACAGGTATGTTTAACCGTTCAATATATGAAAATATAAAATATGCAAAACCACACGCAACCCGTGCCGAAGTCGTATCCGCGGCCAAGAAAGCAAATATTCACGATTTTATAAAATCTTTGCCAAATGGTTATGATACATTGGTTGGTAATAATGGAATCAAATTGTCTGGCGGGCAAAGACAACGCGTTTCTATCGCACGTGCATTATTGAAAAATTCACCAATATTGATATTAGACGAAGCAACTTCTGCACTGGATTCTGAAAACGAAATCGCAATACAAAAATCATTGAAAACTGCTATGCGTGGAAAAACAACTTTGGTTATTGCACACAGATTATCAACATTGCGTAACATGGACAGAATTGTTATTATCAAAAACGGAAAAATTGTTGAATCTGGCTCTCACAAACAATTGTTGCGTAAAAACGGTGAATATAAAAAATTGTGGGATATGCAAACATCTGGTTTTTTAGCATAGGGTAAAAAAATGTTTATAAATATTTTGATTTTATTGGCGGGTATGTTTTTAATGATGCGTGGTGCAGACATTTTTGTTGATGGCGCATCTTATATGGCAAAAAAATTTCATATTTCAGAAATTATAATCGGTTTAACAATCGTTGCCATGGGAACCAGCGCGCCAGAGGCAGCCGTTTCAATATCATCTGTGATTCAGGGGGCAAATGGTGTTGGTGTTGGAAATGTGTTGGGGTCTAATATTGCAAACATATTGTTCATATTGGGTATAACCGCAATGATTTCTGCGTTGCCGGTCCAAAAAAATACGGTCAGATTTGAAATTCCGTTTGTATGTTTTATATCCGTATTATTGATGGGTATGGGGGCTTTGTTTGGTCAAATAAATTTTGGTTGTGCGTTTATTTTATGTTTGTTGTTTTGTTTGTTTTTGTTTTATTTGTTTAAGGTTTCAACAGATTCTATTGAAACACCAGATACCACAAAACCTATGTCGGTATGGAAAATGATTTTATTCATAATATTTGGTATTGCTGCATTGGTATTGGGCAGTGAATTGACTGTAAAATCAGCAGTAAATATTGCAAACATTTTACACATATCAGAACGTGTTATCGGTTTGACTATAATTGCATTTGGAACCAGTTTGCCTGAATTAGTAACTTGTATAGTGGCGGCCATAAAAAAGAAACCAGATTTAGCAATCGGAAATATTATCGGTTCTAATATATTTAACATTTTGTTTGTGTTGGGAATAACTGGTCTTATCCGTCCGATTGCATTTGAATCAGCGTTTTTGGTTGATTCTGCCATTGGGATTGTCGCTGCGGTATTATTGTGGATATTCACATACAGAAATTTCAGATTGGGAAAAATTGGCGGATTTCTGTTTGTTTTGCTGTATGTTATGTATGTAATATATCTGATTAAATAAATATTTGATTTTCAGTGTTTTTTGTTATAATAGCCCCGCTATGAGATTGACATTTGATTTAGATTCAGTGATTTTTGATTTGCGACCACTTTGTCGCAAGGCATTTGCAATGGCTGGTGAAAAATATGTGCAACAAACATCTTGGGATGTAGATTCTATATATAGTCCAACGGTTTGCAACAATCTTAAACAATTATGGTCTGATGATATTTTATATGAAATGCCTGTGTTGGATAAAAAAATGCCTTATATGTTAAATAATTTGATGAAACAACCAGATGTTGAGGTTTTATTCGTCACAGAACGCAGATTAAAACAACCTGAAAAAACATTTATGCAATTGAAAAAGGCTGGAATAGATTGTGATTTCAGTCAGGTTTTTGATCAAGAAGGTAAAAAATCAGATATATTATTAGAAATCAAACCTACATATCATTTTGATGATTCACCATACGTTGTTCAGGGCTGTTTAGACAAAGGTGTAAATATCGTTATGATAAGTAATAATTCAACATTGTATAATCATTATTTACGCAGTCGTGTTGAATATTACAGAAGTTTGCGTCAGGCATTATATAAAAAGGGTTTATATAACCCAAAAACTATTTAATATATACACTATTTATGATATAATACCTATATTAAATATAGGTGTATTATTATGCTTGATAGATATGATAATTTTTTCTTGGGTCATAATGTAAATGAACCAGTGGCAATAGAAATACCAATAAAAACACAAAATATTTATGCTTTGCGTGATTTCCTTGAAAGTCTTGGTTTCCAGACAACAACTGATGGCAAGGAAACAGATAAAATTTTAATAGACGAAAGAATAGATAATCACCCTGATATAAAAACATATTCAATTATTACACCGGCATTGCAACCAGCAGACAGAAAAACTTTTTGGAATGTGTTAAAACAGGGACTGCAAGAATACGAACTTGCCCGCAGGGAACAATATGGCACAGATGATACAGAAATTTTTTATCCACATATACTTGATTTAAATAGATTGGTTGGTTATAACAGAGGACAAACACAAAATGGACCAAAAGAAAAAGATATTGCCGATGTTTTATCAAAATTACAAAAATCACCAGATGTTATAAATATAGATAGAAAATCTTCACGTTATCAAGAAGATTTGAGAAAAGTTTTTCCATACGGAACACTTTTATGTGGTTCAACCATACCAGATGCTTATTCCGTTGTAAGTGGTTATAATACTCGTTTTTTAAGATATGCCACGACAGACGTTGGTTATGGAATTACATTTTCTGGAATTTTTGGTGCAAAAGATTATAGCGGCCATGAAAATAAATTGCCGGTGTCAAAAATAAGATTTGGTTTTGTTTATGAATACGAACAAACACCAAATTCAATATTTTTCGATAACGCAGGAATAGAATTACATAAAACTCAATCTAATCCGTCAACACACAACGAAACAATGGTAAATCGTTTTGATAACAAAACCAAAGGAACATATATTGTTTGGTCTTTTATGGATAATCCAAACGATTTTTATTTGTATAAAATAGATGAAAATTCACCTGAATTTCAGTTGTTAAAAGAATACACCAGACCAAACACTGAATATTTAAGTTATTCTAAAAATGAAAGATTTAATGCATGGCTTGCTGAAAAAGGAAAAAATAAAACTTATATGCCTGTGAAAGATGGAAATTTAGAAACAGTCCAATCTAATATAGATTCTCGGGTTCAACAACGAAATGCAGAACAACAAAAAATTGAATTACAAAATCAGAAAATTAAAGAAATAGAAAAACAATTAGATTTGTTATTTGATGAATTAGGTAAAATGCATTTATCAGAAGGTCCGGGCTTTACACATACAGTACAATTTTCTGAATATTTTGATTCTGAACAACAAATACAAAAATATCAAAAAACTGTATCAGAATATAAACAAAAATTAGAAGATATAGAACATAAATTGAAAAATATTCAATCTGAAATTTCTGATACAGATTACCTTAAAAATCATCATTTTGAACATCTGGATATGTCTTGGCTAATAAACAGAAACAAAGAAACTCTGGAAATAAGAGAGTTTTACATAACTAAATTTTCAGAAAATTTAAATGATTTATTGAACAAATGTATTGAAAGATATACAGAAGGAAAAATAAATCTAAAAAATTATGAAAATTTAAATTTTGATATTCGTAAAAAAATTTTATTAAAATATATGGAAAATATAACAAAATTTAATGATGATTCTTCGGCTGAAAAAATAATAAATTTATATATATCTGTCAGAGATGAAGATAAACAAGAATTATTTGATATAATGTATGATATATCTAAAAACGCAACAAGCAAATTTCGTAAAATATTAAAAACATTCGCACAAACAGGTTCTTCCCAACAAGATAAAGAAATATTGACAGAATTATTCAGTGGGGATAATTTATTTGTAAAACACACCGAAAGGGCTAGAAAGAAAATGCAATTTTTGATGGGACAGATAAAAGTTCGGAAAACGAAGGATAATTTTATTTCATATTTTTCAATAATGATTTTATGTCTTTGCGGAAATATTTTATTCCCATTAAAATAGAATAAGAATCATACAGGGCATTGTGTTCATCTATGCCCAAATTTTTTATGTATGAATCCATACCCAATGCCTTTGCAATATGACCCGAATTTTTTGGGTATTCGCGTAATCTCGCTTTTTTATAATTTGGCAATAACCATGCGGATATATTGAAATATTTTATATCGTTATCTATTGGCATTTTATACAGTTTCATATTTTCAATAATAATTTCTCCATCGCATTTATCCAACCATTTGCCACCAAATCCATGTGACAGGCAAGGGTAATCGCCAACAAATTGTTTGAATTTCTTATAGGCATTTTGGAATTTTATTCCACGTGATTTAATTGCAGAATTTGTGATTCCTGTTAAATTTACAAAATAATCTGACAAAACAGGGTTTATAATTGGTTTGCATAAAATGTTCAATGTCCCAATAACTCTTAAATCATCAGATACCTTGATAGCGGCAATTTGTACAATTTCACGCTTTTGTGAACCACGCCAACCGTGTTCCTGACATCCGCGCCATGATGTGTATTCTGTATCAAATATAATAAATGCCATGATATTCTCTCTCTAAATTGGTATTATACCATAAAAATTATAGGGATATGACCAATTTTTTACATGCTCAAATATATTGTTGACAAGGTAATCTTTTTGTGCCACATTTTTAGTATAAATAACAACGAAAGGACAAGATATGAAAAATATAAAAAACTTGTTTGGTTTTGACAAAATTAAATCAAAAAAAAATAAAGTATTATTGTTGGCTGGGCTGATTGGGTTGATGCCTGCTTGCAAACAGCAAATAAATGAACCAGAAAACCCATCAAAATACCCAAACACATCTTTCTCTTATGATGCACCTTTCAATGATATGCCGGTTGATTCTTTTATGAAACATGTTCCAAATATCGAAAATGTAAAATTTTATCAACCAAGGGAAGATAATCATCAGATTTATTTTTCAACAGCAAATGGTGATGTCAATAAAATGACAGAGGTTCGTGATGTTGCACAAAAAAGCACAGATATTTTATATCCTTTGAATTTTACCAGAACAGATAACCAATCTGTAAATGGAACCGCACATTTTATTTCAGAACCAACATGGACTTATACTGCTTCTTATCAAACACAAAATAATGAAACACGCACATGGTCTATTGAAGATATCCCTGCATCTGAAGTAAATAATTTAGAAAATCTTACATCTGCACAAAGAGCGGATGTTGCAAGAAGTTTTATTTTGCAGAGAAATCCGAATGAAACAGCGTATGCAGACAGTATTTGGGCAAATATTTATACTGGTCGTTCTGGAACATTTACACAAAATAATCCTTTCTCAGTTCAATTTAATTCCAAAGGTGCACAACAGGGGTTGCAACATTCTGATTTTGGAACGTTTACATATACAGATGGCACCCAATCTGAAACACAAATGTATTCAGCACCAAATATGGAAGATGAAACAAGAACAAGTGTTTACAATTGTCCTGCTACATCAATGAATTTAACTGCATTCGCAAATGTTAAAAGACGTGGGCCGGGTGGCGATAGTGAACAATTGTTGCTCAGCACGGGTAAAGATTCTGCCAGATATGTTATCGATGAGGCAAAAAACGAAACAATTGTGATGCCTTTCAAAAATTGGTATACCGTCACAATTATTAAAACACCTGGTTATTTATATTCATATATGACTGATTCTGCAAATATTGTTCCATCACAATGGCAATTTATACATACAGATAAAGTTGAAAATGAATACATGGAAACCATTTTGCCAAACAGTTTGTTCGCCATGGTTGGTTCATACGAAGAAAACGAAAACAATGGTTTTAAAACCAATCTTTCAAGGAGTAATTTCTTAGACTTATATGGTAAAGTAGAAGTTGTGGGTAACGGATACAGGGAAGATTATACAAATTCTGACAGGGTTTCATTTACGTTCTGTTTTGGTGGTACAGACCGCACAAACGACAGTGGAACCGCAACTGGTCTTGAATTAATTTATTGCGCGCCACAGCGTCAAAGATAAATTGTTTTAAACAAAACAAGACACATTTAACCGCTGGATACATTGTTCAGCGGTTTTTTGTATATGGATAAAAATATTTCTCTCGTGGTCTTGAAAATACAAAAATTTAATGTATAGTTTTTTCAAAACAAAAGGGGGAAAATATGTTATCAAAATTAAAAAATTGGTTAAAAACAGACAATAATTTATTGTGGTTTTCTGTTTGTTCTTTGATGGTTATCGGTGTTATAGCAATGTATTTTGTCGCACCATATACAATAACCAGATTGGGCAGAAATATTTTATTCCACAGATATTGGCAAATTGTGTTAATGGGGTTCCTGGTTATGTTGTTGTGCAGTCGCATGTCTAAAAAAATTGTATTCACAACCAGTTGGGCTGTCGGAATAATCTCTTTGATTTTAATTTTGATGACTGCTGTGTCGCCACATTATGTTGCAGGTTCTTCGCGTTATGTGTTTTTGTTTGGCACAATGATAAATCCTTTTACATTAATGTTGCCGGCGTATATTGTTTTGCTGTCAAAATGGCTGTCTGATGAAAATAATAAATGGGCAATGCCTGTTGGGTTCTTGATAACATTGTTTATCGCAACTATCGCATTTTTGGCACCGTATGTATTTATGGCAGAACTTTATTTGTTGCTGTTCGGAATAATGGTTGTTGCATCACACAGAATTAAACCAAAGTTTTTCTATATCGGAATGTTGATTGTGTTGGGTGCTTTTGTAATATCTGCTTTGGTTATGCCACATGTTCAATACAGAATATTAAATTTTGGTAATTACGCTACACAAATGTCGTTAAATGCAATCACACACAGTGCTATTATCGGTAATACAACACAATCTTTAAGTGCGTTGTCAAGATTACCTGGTTCAATCAATGATTTTATGGTTACCAGCATAATTGCTAAATTTGGTTTGTTGTTTGGTTTATTGATATTGGGGTTATATGGATGTATTTTGGCAAAACTTTCCGGTATGATTAAAAACACTACTGATAAATTCAGCAAAAATGTAACCATTGGAACATTGACTTTGTTTGCGACATGTTTATTTGTATCATTTGTAATGGCATTTGGTTTGGTGTCTGCGTCTGCAAATTGGCCATTTATTGGTTTTTATGCTTCAATGTATATGATGTGGTGTATGTTGTTCGGTTTTGTATTCGCAACAAACAAGAAATAAAAGAAAAGGTGCCAATCGGCACCTTTTTTATTCTGGTAAAATGCCAGAGATTCCTTTCAGACAAAGTTTGGTATAAATCGGTTTATCCAACCCGTATGCTTTTATCAGGTTACTTGGTTTCTGATTGCACCATAAATCGTGATAAGAAACAATGCCGTTTTTTATAGTTTTTATCAGACCACTTGGTAATTCGCTACGCCCAATGCACGAAGACAGGTAAACAAAACATTCGTCATTGTCGGCCAAGTTTTCGCATGCTAAGATACGGGCATAGATATTAAGGGTCAAATCTGCCTTGCTGGCATCCTTTGTCCATGGAGAGCCACCACCAATCGGGGCGGCGGTGGAATAAAAATCACAGGCCAATTTTCGTCCCGTAATGCCACAATCAGCGATGGAACCATGATATGTATAACGTCCGGTGCCATTTATGATAATGTTCGCTGGCTTTTCGCCCAGGACAGAAATCACAAAATCCGTCAAATCTTCATCGTGCAGCATTGGTATTGCCACAATAGCCGTTTCTATCTTATCGTCGTTCAATGTGATTTGTGTCTTGATATCTATGCCAAGATTGTGAGAACTACGGGCTTTATCATACAGGGCTTTATTCAGTTTTTTTGCTAGGAATAATTCCCGATTTATCTTGCCTTCGCCTTGACAGGCATAGCCAACAAAAACACCTTGGTCACCCCAGCCGTTATTATCAACACCTTGTGATATTTCAGGTGATTGGATACCAATTATATTTATAACTTTGATTTTATCTGGTTCAATGGCATATTTGCCCCAGATATCAGCATATCTATTATCGTAACAGATTTCAGCCAGTGCACATTTGACATATTCAGTTGCATTGTTTAGTGTTGCGGTGCTGGTTATTTCACCACCTAAAACGATAGTGTTATCTTTTATCATAACCTCTACCGCATAACGAACATTTTTATCTTGTTCAATCATACGGTCTAAAATGTAACTGGAAATGTAATCGGCGACTTTATCTGGGTGTCCAAGCGACACCGCTTCTGCTGTTCTTTGCATAATTCACTCCTTTGGTTTTTGCAATAAGAACCAAAGGTGGATTCATGTAGCTACCAACACAGGTGCAAAAGCACTGTGCAAAATGCGGCATAAAGTATAGGAAAATTTGCATATAACAACTCCTTGTTTAGTCCATTTAGAGGTAGGACAAGTCAGGTTAAATCCACCTTGATTAAGAATAGTATAACAAACCACCGAAATAAAATCAATATAATGATAACTATGGTGGGGTAATAGTATGGTTTTGCTTGTTTTTCATTTCAATAAATGAGATAATCTTCACATAAGGAGTAATAATAATGGATACAGATACACTGAATACATATATAGCAGAACTTTCTGAAAAAACCAACGAAGTACAAGAAATGAAAGATTTAAGTGAAAATGATTTAGTACAAAGATTAAATGAACTTGAAAATAATGTTTTTGAAGAAGTACGAAATAACTATGAAGGACAAGACGGACCACTTAAAACATCATGGTATGATTTAGCTGATAATTTAGAAAATAATGAAAATTTAGACGAAGAACAAATAAAAGACTTATTGAATGGTAGAGAAATTACATTCGAAAACTTGTGGCCATTCTTTCTTACAGACAAAGAAAATGTTAAAACCAAATTTGAACATGTTTGTGATTGTATAACAAAAGAAGTAAAGTTGGATAAATATAAACAAGAAAAAACAGTTTTGTATAAAAACACGGTAATTCCTAAGATTTATAACGTTTGGACCTCAAAAGATAATAACGATAATGCTTTGTTTATAAGATTTGAAAACGGCACATTGTCTGTTGGTATATGGGATAATGCCAAAATGGAAGATAAATATTGTGAAACAATACAAATACAAGAAAATGGAAATATGATGGGACAAATAATAGAAAATTTAAAAAATTATAAAAAAGAAGTCGATGAATTGAATTCAACAATAGAAAATTCACAAGCAGAAGATTCAGATAAAACAACAAAACAACAAAAAAATAATGGTTCGGGATCAGATATACCATTAAATCAAATTTTATATGGTGCACCGGGGACGGGCAAAACATATAACACGGTTATCAAAGCATTGGAAATAATAACTGGTAAAACATATAAATTATCTAATGATTTGCAAGAACGAAAAGAACAATATAAAGAATATTTGGCTGAATTTAATAAATTAAAAGACCAGGGACAGATAGAATTTGTTACCTTTCATCCATCGACTTCATATGAAGAATTTGTTGAGGGTATAAAACCGGTGATGCAGGAATCGGAAGAACAATCTGATTTGCAATACAAAATAGAAGACGGTATTTTCAAACGGATAGCAAAGCGAGCTGGTGCGGAAACAATTTCTTTGCATGGAGAAAGTATAGATTTTACCAAGACACGCATATTCAAGATGTCTTTAGGTCAGGGAACGGACAATGACATATTTAAATATTGTATGGAAAATAACGTTATTGCTAATGGATATGGCAATGGTATTGATTTTAGCGGGGTAAAAAATAAACAAGATATTATCAAAAAAGTAAAATCTGATAATAAATATGATTTCTCTGTGGAAGCTATGAAGCGTTTTATCTTATGGATGAAACCAGGTGATATTGTCTTGATTGCAGATGGTAAATCATCTGTGGCAGCCATTGCACAAGTGAAAGGAAAATATGAATATAAAACAGATACAGAAATCGATTACACTAATTTTAGAAAAGTTAAGTGGTTATACAAGGGAGATATTCCTATAAAAGCAATTTATAATAAAAATTTATCTATGCAGTCTATTTATGCTTTTTATAACGAAAGCAAAAAAGGAACGTCTGAATACAATACAAATATAAACACAGAGTATTTGAACAAACTTATATCTGGCAAAGAATCATCTAATAAAGACAAGAAATACGTGTTAATTATAGATGAAATTAATCGTGGTAACATATCTAAAATATTTGGAGAATTGATAACATTATTAGAACCAACTAAACGTATCGGTGCGGACGAAACATTATATGTTACATTGCCGTATTCTAAGAAACCTTTTGGGGTGCCAGCCAACTTGTATATCATAGGTACAATGAATACGTCTGATCGGTCAATTGCTTCTCTGGACATCGCATTAAGACGCAGATTTTCTTTCCGTGCTATGAGACCAGAAGATAATTTGGTAAAAGATGTAAAGGATATCCAATTAAATTCTATTTTCAAAAAAATGAATAAAAAGATAGAAATTTTATTGGATGAAGATCATATGATTGGACACAGCTTTTTGATGAAATGTCAATCTGTGGAAGATGTAAGAAAAGCATGGTTTAACGAAATTATGCCATTAATAAACGAATATTTTTATGGCGATTGGGAAAAAATCAAGATGGTATTAGGTGATTTTGTAGTACCGATAGACGATATACCAAAAGATATCAAAGAATATTGCAATGGTGAAACATTTTATAAATTTATTGAAGATAATCCAGATAATCCAGATAATCTAGGTGATAAAAAGTTTGTTGAGATGGTAAATAAGTTAGCATAAAATGTTTGTATCGATACCACTTTTTGAACATACAAAATTAAATTTTTCAGAGATAACTGATACTGTTGTCTCTGAAAAATTTTTGAATGATAATAATTTTGTATTAAATATAGAGCATTTTTTAGAAAGAAATAATTTGGATAATGTAATTTCTTTTGATAGGGCTCATATTAAACCAACTCATTATGTCGGTGTAATAAAGTACAAGAATATTCAGTTTGAAATTTTACCAAAATTACTGGGTAAAAATGATTCAAGAGAACAAATTTTAAAGAATTTGTTATATATGTTGTCTTATACAAAACAACTGGATATCAAGGATAATGAAGTTGCAAATATAACATCGTGTCCAAACCCTTTTATAGAAACACTAATCAGAGTATTTGCAAATCGTTTGTTTGATGCTCTTAAGCGTTTTATCCCGAAAAATTATGAAATTTGTGAAGAAAATACGTCTGCGTTTAAAGGGAAATTAAAAATTGCTGAAAATATCAGGTATAATTTAGCTAATAAAGCCAAGTTCTTTTGTGAATTTGATTCTTTCACAGAAGACACAGAATTAAATCAATTGTTTTTGTATGTTGCTACACGATTGCAATCTGTGTCACAAGATGCACACAATAAAAAAATATTAAAGTTTATTATTAACATATATTCTGATATATCTTTTAAACACTTTACAAAACACGATTTAAAGCGTATACGATTAAATCGATCACAGCAGGTTTTTGCGCAGCCATTTAATTTGGCAAAGATGTTTTTAGAACATTCTTCTGTGGATATGTCAAAACATCAGTTTGATAATATTGCACTAATTTGGGATATGAATCTTTTATTTGAAGAATTTGTATTTGAATTCTTAAAACGAAATTGTGAATCTATTGGTATATATGATGTGCAGTATCAAAAGGGACGCAGATTACTAGAATCCACAGATAATCAACATTATTATGCAAATACATTTGTTGATATGTTTGTTAAAAAAGAAAAGAAAAAACCAGGAATAGTTATTGATACTAAATATAAACTTAAGTCAGGCGATCGCGGTGATTTTGACAATGCTGATATATTCCAGGTAGTTACATATTGTAAATTACATAATTCTGGTAAAGCTATATTGCTATACCCAGCAACAGATGAAACTGTACAGGAAAAACATAGATATAAATTAAATGTAGATGAGGATACAAAAAAGAAAAATACAACAGAGAAAGATGTCTATGTAACAACAGCCCAAATAAATTTACAACAAGATTTGAAAACAGCTGATTTGATAGGAACGTTTCAAACAATTCTTGATATAAAGAAAAAACAAGAAAAAATGTAAAAAATGAATTTTTATGAGTTTTTGGCTGTTTTTTAGTCTTTTTACTCTGAGAATAGTGTTAAATTAGATGTACAGGATTATCGGATATCATATCTAAACACAAAAATACTGCAGGGATAGATAGCTCTGGTTTGTTATTGTCTATTACAATATTATCTTCTTCTAAATGCCCTGGATATAATAACGCACTTGCGTGTTTTATTCTGCAATAAGAAACATAGAAAAGATTCATAGCTTCTTCTATTTTTTGAACATTTTCATTTGGATTGTTTTTTGCTCTTTCTTTCATTCCTTCTATAAAGTAAACGATGGAATCGTTTACTATAGGTTTGTCATAGTATTTCTTGATGAGTTTTGTTTTTTCGATATTTGTTAAATTTTCGGATCTGATTTTTGCAACAAGTTGTTTATTAAATTCTTTTTTGTTCTCTTTATTAATGGGTTTTAGTATTAAGTGCCCCATATCTTCCAAATAATTAAGAAAATCGTTAATCGTGTCTTTGTATAGTTTATCTTGTTGTTCTGTTTTATCTACGTTTAACAAATCGTACAAACTTTGAACGGTTGATTTTGCAACATAAATTCTTGTGTTTAATAATTTGTCTTTAGCCGATTTAATATAATATATTGCTGCACAAATTTCTAAAATATGTCCTGCTATTAACATGGCGTCCATATGCATATTCTTATAATGCAAACACAAAAAAGCCTCTTTGGCATCATGTAATCGTTTGTTTAACAATTTTAGGTTTAATCCTGGTACATTTCCATTTAAAGGAACGATGTTGTCAACAGCTATTTGATAATCTTTTATATAACTTAAATATTTAGTTGTATCCATAATAACACCATGTTTTTATTAGGTCATTTATGTTTGGTTTTATGACATTCATCACAAATAGAAACTAGCCAGTCGATCGGTTCTCGACCGATGTTTTTTGCATACTTTAAATGATGTACTTGGGTTGCTCTAGCTCCACAGTATACACATCTCCAGTTATCTCTTTTTAAAACAAGATAGCGTTTCCTTTGCCATGCTTCAGATTTTAAATAATCATTTCTATAATAATCTCTACGTAATTTGCGTTTAAAATAGTTAAACCATATAGAAATAACTATAAATAATATAACACCAATAGCTTCCATGTTATTATCCTTTTATTTGTTTTAAAAGTTCATCTGCCGCTTTTTTGCGTTCTACATTTTCCTTAGTTAAAATACAGAACAGAAGCAGTTGATATAATTCATCATATTGTTTTTCCAATTCTTCTTTGGACATTTTTTGTACTAGATCGTTTTTATTTTTACCGCTCTTATTATTATGACGAATATTCAAATTATTTAATAAACCACGAGCGGTTTTAAAATATTCACTAAAACCATTTGTTGGTTTATCTAGCAAATCTTCGTACTCATTGGCAATGGAATGTAATAACTTACGTTTTTCTTCTGTCTGACCTTTTAATGAGGCATGATTGTATTTTAGTATTGCAAAAGCAATCTCTTTTGATGCGGTTTCTGCGACAGCAGTTGCAGCTGGATTTTTAGAAACTAAAATTACCCTTTCTTCGTCTTCTACGATTTGTTTTGTTAAATTCATATGGTCTATTAATAAATCTAAGTTAGTTTTTAATATCTCAATATCTTTGCTAATGCAGTTTGAATCTGCACCGGTGGCCCACTTTGTCAAAAATACATACAAAATATTTGAATAATATTCGAGGCATAAAATAATGTCGTTTTGAGATGGTGTTTGGAGTTTTAATATCGTATCAATATTTAGTTCTGTTCGCATGTCTCCACAATTAACGCAACTGCCACGCCCCTTCCATTTATAAAAAATGTTATTCACGAACATCTCTATTGGATATCCGTACATATTGATATGAACCATATTACAAGCAAATAAATGCGAAATTTTTCTGAATTCTTTGTTGAAATCATACTGGTCTTCAAGAATTTCAAATATAGATTTTCGTGCTGTGTTGTTGGATTCCATTTTTTTACCTTTTTTATTGCTATTTATATAGGTATAAAAGCGGATTTTTCAATAGATTTATGTAAATTTAATCCTAAAGAGCTAGCGATAAAATTGGTAGGATTATTAACCAGATTTAACCAGAATTAATGGAATTAGTTGGATTCTGGTAGGATTTAAGAAAAAAGGCCTCAAAACAAAAAGTCTTGAAAGCCCCGGAAATCTGGCTCCCAGCGTTAAAATCGATTCAAAAAGAATGTTATGAAGAGGTACTATCTTTAACCTCTGACCTAAATAAGATAAACCTACCAAAAATCGATAAACAATAGAGGAATCTGGGATTTTTTACTATTTTGGTACTTTGTAGACCTCGACAGACGGATTAACAGTAGTAGTGCTACTGTAAAAATGGGCTGTAACTTGATACGGATTGTTTGTTAATAAAACCCCGGAAATCTGCTGTGTAAGCATGTTGTGAATCATTTAATATAGGTGTCTTTTAGTGTTAATTTTTTACAAAACAACATAGATTTAATCGTGGTTAATTAATGGTTTTTAAGGCAACAAGTTGGATTTTGGTAGGATTGAAAAATCCTACCGGATCTCACAAATATTTTTTCTATTATAATAGAAATTTAGTCAAATATAAGAAATAAAAAGCACCCATAACGGGTGCTAAATTCATATACAAAACAATAAGGGTTATTTTATTTTCATTGCATCAGTAAGTTCAGCCATGCCAGATTCAAGATAAACCTGTTGGTCTTCTTTAAGCATAGGGGAATAAGTTTTCTGTACAACAGCTGGTGTGTTTCCTAATACCTTGGCTATCTGCTCACAAGATCTGCCGGCCTTGATCATATAAGCCCCGACACTACGTCTAAGGTCATGGATTCTGTACATATGATTTTTACGTTTTTTTCTTGTAACAATTTTACCATTGACTTTATATTGTATATATGTGTCTGGTTCTTCGTCTATAGGATCGTGAAACTCAATCCCTTCTTGTTTCAATCTGGCCTTCAGGCGGTCTAAAAATCTATGCCAAACGTGTGTATAGTTTTTTACATGTTTTGTCGTATCTTCTCGACTAGGAAATAAATAATCTTCTGGGTTATGGTTTATAGAATTCATTTGTTTCAATACGTTTTTGAATTCTGCCGATATGGCAAAATCTTTCGCACCACTTTTGTTATGCCCTTTGGGTTGTTCAATGTGTACAACCTCATTTGGGGTCACAGTTGATGTTGTTAAGTCTATTGTTTTCAGATTTGACCATTTTAATTGTAAGATTTCATTTTCCCTTAGACCAGAAAACAAACTTAGTTTGACGAAATTTATGAATCCCGGATTTGGCCAGTTTTCTAATTCTTCTATAAAAAATGGCAGATGTTCGGGTGTTATAAATACGTGTCTTGCTTCTTCTGGGTAATATTTTATACCAATAGCAGGATTTCTGAATGTATCTGGAGCCAAATCTTCCCTTATTAGTATGTTGAACATTGCTTTTAATATACCTATTGCCCGATTTGCTGTTTGTGGGCTTAGATTAGAATCTTTTATCTGTTTATGTAGTTGCATTAATTCTGCTTTCTGAATAGAGAAGATAGGTTTATCGTGTAAACTATTTAATAAAATTCTAAACATCCCTTCATCTTTGCTGTTTGTTTTGGGATCTCTATCACAACAAAATTTAGGAATGTATTCATTATAAAACCATTCTGATAAAGTGGTTTTAGGGTCCAATTTTGGACATAAGTTAGCTTTAGGATTAAGGGCGTTTGAAGCCATTTCTAATAGTTGTTTCTGTACTTCTGCACGTGCTCTTTCATATAGTAAATCCGGGAAGTTCCCCAAAATAGTTTCTTTGATTTTGTTAGTGCCCTTAATTTTTTTATAAATTTCCCAGCTCTTTTTACCGGAAGGGTAGACAAGAATACATAATTCGCTTTGGTCGCTATCGTGTACTCTGTACTTTTTGTTTGGATCTGGTTGTAATTCTTGTACTTTTGTTTTGCTACTTAATTTTAATGACTTTTTAATTTCCATTTATCACTCCTTTGGTTGCAATAGTTATTATACTGTAAATCTGGTTCTAAATAATGCAGTAGTTATGGTACTGCAATACTAATATAATGCAATAGTTTCAATATTGCAAGCTTTTTTGTTGATTTTTTGAAAATTTTTTGTACAATGTGCTTAATGAATACATAAAAATGAATACATAAATAGGAGTCTTTTATGTCAAAAATTGCGACATTGGGTGAAATATCAGATATAAGTCTTGGTAGAGATTTTAGAGGCTCTATTAAGGCAGATAAGGAAGGCGATATAAAGGTATTGCAACCAAAAGAGGTTTTTTCCGAAAGCATAGATGATGCAATCTTTGTTAAAAGGGAAAAAGTTGGCGTTCTCCAAGACAGATTATTAAGATCTGGTGATATTTTATGCTCAATAAGACATAAATTTGTATCAATGGTTGTGAAAGAAGAATGGTTAACCGGACCAGTTATTGCAAATTCAGGTCTCTTTATTATACGTTTAAATAGCACAGAATATCTTCCTGAATATGTATCTGCGTTTATTAATTGTTTCTTTGAACGTCAAGAATTTCAAGATATGTTGGAAAAACAAGAACAAGAAAAGATAAAAGAAGGTAAAAAACCTAGTGTAAGATTATTAACCAAAGATTATTTATCTTCTGTATCTGTCCCTAAAAAAAGCATAGAAGAACAACGTAAAATCGTTGCTGAAATTCGTAAAGCACAATCAAACTTTCGTAAATTAACGGATAGTTTGAACGAAGAAAAAAAGCGTATAGAGGATAAATATAAACAAGCAACCAAAGATTATTGTATGGGAATGGAGCTTGTTTATAATAGTATTGTGGCTGAATAATTAATCTTGAATATATCTTAATAAATATTCGTTTTATTAGTTGATAACTTTTGTTATGTGTTGTATTTTATAGGAAGACAAACATATAGGATCGACTATGATTTCTCGACAACAGGCCAAATATTTTGCATACGAATTGACTAGAATCAATAAGGATGATACTTTAGGGGCTTTATCCAGAACACTTATGGACGCTCAAGTGGATCTGCAGCCACACCAAGTTGATGCTGCTGTTTTTGCACTTCATTCTCCTTTATCAAAAGGTGTTTTATTGGCTGACGAGGTAGGATTGGGAAAGTCTATTGAAGCTGGTATGGTGTTGGCTCAATTTTGGGCTGAAAACAAAAGACATTTGATAGTTATTTGTCCTGCATCTTTACGAGAACAATGGAAAAGTGAATTAGAAGATAAATTTGGATTAAAAGCAGTTATTGTAGATAAGGGAAATTATTCAAAAGGGATTTTAAATCTTAAAGATAAAATCATAATAATGTCGTACAATTTTGCTGTTCGGGTAGAGGCGGATTTGCAGCCAGTTTGTTGGGATTTAGTGGTTATGGATGAAGCTCATAAATTACGTAATGTTTATAAAGAAAGTAGCATTATGAGTAATACCTTAAAAACCGCTTTGAACGGTAGAAAGAAACTGTTGTTAACGGCTACTCCACTTCAAAATTCATTAATGGAATTATACGGCTTGAGCCAAATTATTGATCCTGGTATATTTAGCGATGCAAAATCTTTCAGGGCCCAATATACTACAGGTATAAAGCAAAATGATGAAAGATTGCAAGAAAGATTAAACGTTTTTTGCAAAAGAACATTAAGACGAAATGTTTTAGAATACATAAGATATACAAAACGTAAAGCGTCTACATTTCCTTTTACTCCATCTGATGAAGAACTTAGTTTGTACAATGAAATAAAAGACTATTTACATGAAAGCGAGTACGCGTTACCAAAAAAATCAAGACAGCTTGTGAGTTTGGTTGTATATAAATTGTTGGCATCTTCTTCGGCTGCTATTGCGGGTACTTTTGAAACCATATTGGTCAGATTAGAAAACCTTAAAGCAGGAATAGATACTTCTGAAGAAGATGAAAAATTAGGTTTAATGATAGATGATCTGGATGAAATAGATGAAGTCTCCACCGAAGATGAAGGAAAAATAGATAAAGAAAAACTTAATAAAGAAATAACGAAGGTTAAACATTTTATTGAATGTGCAAACACCATAAAAATTGATAAAAAGACAGAGGCTTTAAAAAAAGCCTTAGAGGTTACCTTTTCTCATATAGAAAATTCAAAAGATGCGGAACCGCCGTTAAAGAAAGCGTTGATATTTACTGAAAGCAGACGAACCCAGGATTATTTGTTTAATTATCTGACAGAAAATGGTTATAGAGATAAAATAGTTTTATTTAACGGTGGAAATAAAGCACAAAAAAGAGAAACTTTAGAAAAGTTTAAAGGTGACGCAGAAATAATGATATCAACAGAAGCGGGAGCGGAAGGCTTAAATATACAATTTTGCTCCGTCGTTGTTAATTATGATTTACCATGGAATCCACAAAGAGTGGAACAAAGAATTGGTCGTTGTCATCGATATGGGCAAAAGCATGATGTTATAGTTATAAATTTTGTAAATCAATCTAATAAAGCAGATCAAAGGGTTTTTGAACTTTTAAGAGATAAATTCCATTTGTTTGAGGGTGTGTTCGGGGTTTCTGATGAGGTTTTAGGAACAATCGAGGATGGCGTAGATATAGAACAGCGTATTTTAAGAATAAATCAGACCTGTAGAACAGCTGAAGAAATAGAAAGGGCTTTTAATGAACTTCAAAAAATGATGGAAGAGGCTATTGCAGAACAACTCAAAAAAACAAAAGAAAAGCTGTTATCTGGTTTTGCACAACCTGTTTTGGACAGATTAAAAGGTAATTTAGCAGAAACAACAAAACAGTTAACCTCATATCAGAAGATGTTTTGGGATTTATGTAAATTTATTCTTAAGGATGATGGTGTTTTTGATGATAATGAATTTTCTTTCACATTACAAAATTCAGAACTCGGTACGATTGGAAAGTATTATTTTATAACATATGATGATAAAAGACAGAATGTTGATAGTTCTTTAATTTTGCGTTTATCTCATCCAATTAGTGAACATGTATTAAATGTAGCAAAGAATGATAATATTCCATCTGAAGAGGTGCTTTTTGATGTGAGCAATAATAATAATGAACCTTTGTTGCAGGACGCTTTTAGAAAAGGAATTTCTGGGTGGTGTAATTGTCAGCTGGTAACTATAGAAACTTTAGAAAAAGAAGAGTATTTAGTTTTATCTGGCATAGATGATAATTTAAATGAGGTTAATCCAGAAATGTTATCAAGATTATTTAAAGTATCAATTTTATCTGAAAATGCTATACCAGATATGTCAAATGAACAAATTAATAAAATAGAGGCAATTAAAAAGAAAAATATTGAAAATACAAAGTTTGAGTCAAATGAAAGAAATTCATTGTTTGTGCGTGAAGAAGTGGAAAAGATTGATAAATATATAGCGGATAAATTACAACCACTAGAAAGAGAAGAGAAAGAAAACCAGGCGGAATTGAAAAGATTGACCAAAGAAGAATTGACTGCTTCTGATCCTTCCAGAAAACTTTTGTTACAAGAGCAAATTGCTAATATAGAAAAAAGACAAAGAGACTTGAAAAGAGAATATTGGGATGCTCAAGATGAATTAGATCTTAAACGTAAACAGTTAATAGAAGAATTGCGTAATAGATTAGGCATGGTTGTTAACGCTGTTGATTTGTTTAATTTTAGATGGAAGTTGGTGTAAATGTCAGAATTGAATAGTATAAATTCGTTAACAGCAGATCAAGCCACAGAAAAACTTATAAGTGGTTGGCAGGCAGGTATTATTAAGAATAGTACTGATTTAAAAAAGTTGTTGGATGCTGGTGCGGATGTCAATATTGTTGATGAAGAAGGTCAAACTCCGTTGATGAAAGCGGCTAATACAATAGATGATCCAGAATGTTTAAGAATGTTATTACAAGCAGGACTCTCTGTTTCTACGCGAGATAATAGCGGACGAACTGCGTTGATAGCAGCTTTAGCTGGAAATAAAAAAGAAAATATTAAAACTTTGATTGATTCTGGGGCAAATATAAACATAAAGCTGGAAGATTATTCTATGGCAACCCCGTTAATGTTGGCTTGTATGCATTGTGACGTGGAAATTGTACAAATATTGCTAGATGCACATGCAGCTATCAATTCGCAAGATAAATTTGGCTATACTGCATTGATGATAGCTATTGAATTAAATAAGTTAAATATAGTAAACTTATTGCTTGATAAGGGTGTAAAGGTAGATGTTTCAGTTAAGAATTTTGCAAAAACATTCCCTGAATTTACCAAAACCAAAACTTATGCAAGGTTAATGCAAATGTAATAAAGGTTAATATAATGAAGAAAACGAAACAGGAATCATATATAGAACAAGTGATAGGCAAGATGTCTGTTAAAAACGTATTGTTTTTGTCTTTGGCTGTTATCTTAATAATTGCAGTGATTGTGCTTAGTTCGAGTACAGATAATATCAGATTTGTTTCGACAATCATTAATATAATCTTTATTTCTGCTTTAACAGGTTTATTGATTTACGATTGTGTAAAGCATACTTATAGCAAAAGTTGGTATCCTACAATTGGTATGTTCGGTACTTTTATTGGTATTTATTTGGGGTTAAAAGGTTTTGATACAACAGATATAGGTAACAGTTTACCAAATCTTTTAGATGGATTAAAATTGGCCTTTATAACAAGTATTGCTGGTGTTGGTTTTTCAATGATACGTACAGGGTTATCAAAACTTGGTATTTCTACAATTATAGAAAAAAGTGAATATGATCAATTGGAACAAATGAATGGCAACTTTGACGTTTTTATAAAGAAAATAGGGAAAAGTTTTGGTAATCAACTTCAAGAAGGTTTAGCAGAAGCTTTAAATAATTTAACAGACGATATTTCCTCAAAATTTACAGAAAGCATAGATAATTTTACAGAATCTGTAAATAATTTGTCGACTCAAATTAGTTTGTTATCTGGATTGCAAGAAAAATATGATGAACAAATGGAAAAAATGAATCAAGTTGCCAATAAAACAACAAATATGTTAACAGTTATTTCCGAAAACATAGAATCTTTAGACAAACCATTAAAGGCCATAAAAGATTTGGGAGAAAAATCTATAAATGCTGTTGATTCTTTGAAAACAATTCCAGAATCAATTGCAACTGTAAATACGTTGATTGATGATGCAACACAAAAGATCAATATTATGACAGAAGAATATAAAAACTCTACTAATAGATTCTTTGAAAAAGTTGCGGTTGAACACAATACGCAGATGGTAGAAGCCGGCAATTATGCTGCTGGTATAATGCAAAAACTAACTGATAATTTTGATTCTGTTAATGAAGCCCTTGAAAACGCCTCTAAAACATTGCCTGATTCCATAGATGAATTAAAAAAGCGTATAGATGAAGTAGTTAAAGACAATAAAAAGAAAAACAAATAATAAAAGGGTATATTAAATGTCATTTTCAAATGCAAAAGAAGATAATTCGCATTATATATCCTTGTCAGATATTATGACTGCTTTAATGCTGGTTTTCTTGTTTATATCAGTATCGGTTATTCTTGATATTCAAAAAAAATATGCAGATCATGGTCGTTGTGAACGTATAACCAAAGAATATTTTGATAAGAAAGAGAATTTATATACAGATTTGCAACAAGAATTTAGCAAAGATTTATCTAAGTGGGACGCAGAAATAAATAAAGATTTATCATTCAAGTTTAATGAAAGAACCCCACAATTTGATAAAAATGAAGCGGTTTTAAAAGAAGAATTCCAAGCTAAGTTAAAAGAATTCTTTCCAAGATATATAAAAACGATTATGCCATATAAAGATCAAATTCAAGAAATTAGAATTGAAGGGCATACAGATACTTCCGGACCATGTAAGATTAATTCTAATGAAGAATGTGTTATGAAAGAAGGTCCCTATGCTGTTGCTGGTAAATATACTAACGAACAAAAGAATTATTTATACAACATGGGTTTGTCTCAAGCCCGTGCCAGAAATGTATTGTCGTATTGTTTAACTTTGGACCCTGATTTTGCATATATGAAACAATATGTAACAGCCAACGGCTTAAGTTATTCAAAATTGATCACCTATGCAGATGGTTCTGAAAATCAGAAAGCTTCCAGACGAGTTGAGTTTAAAGTGTTGTTAAAAGCAGAAGCAAACATGGAAACAATATTAAAATAAAAAGTTGGTAATATATGAAAACAGAAAACGGATTTGAAGGTTGTATTGTAAAATTAAAAGAAATAGCCAACAAGATTGGTGCTTTGCCTTTAGGCGTTTTTAGAGGATCTATCGATGATATGGTCAAACGTGGGGATATTTTGCCACCAAGACCTGGTGAATTATTCCGCACCCCAAATGGAGAGGTTGTTTTCTTGTATATGCCTGGCGAAGATAAAAATAGTAGCAGAGATGTTAGTGTGCATATGTATTTTTGCAATGCATTAAGCAATAAAAAGAACCGTGGGGAAGAAAAAGATTATACTGGGGTTGTAAAATACGATAATTCTAATATGTTCAGATTGGATCGCGGTGGAATGCGTAAATTACCTCTTTGCAATGCTTGTTATAAAAAAATAGGCTTTTTCAGAGGGCACTATGGCACGTTTAATGATTTTAAATACAAAGATTTTTCAGATGATCATCATATTACTATTAAAAACAAATTTAAAACGCGGACCAGCAGATTTGGTGATTGGACAAAGTTTTAAAAATATTGTAGAATAGAAACAAAACAAAGGATACCTATATGTTTGAAGGACTTAAAGCAATTCGTGAAGAAATAGAAAATGCGACAATTACAAATCCTGATCGCGATGAAATTCGTGATGGGTATCAGTTGCGTTTTGTTGGTAAAGATTACGCCAAATTTGTATCTACACTACCAACGGAAACTGTTTTGGTCCCTGATAAAGAATGGAATAACAAGGCTGAAAATAAAGATAGTCAAAACATATTCATTACAGGGGATAATTTAGATGCATTGAAACATTTGGTTAATGCTTATGAAAGACAGATAAAATGTATTTATATAGACCCTCCATACAATACGGGGTCGGATGGTTTTGTTTATAATGATACATTTAATTTTACAGATGCCCAATTAAAAGAAAAATTAGGTATGGCAGATTCAGATGTTGCACGGTTGCGTGCACTTAACGGCAAATGTTCGCATTCAGCATGGCTGACCTTTATGTTGCCACGTCTTGTTCTTGCAAAAAGGATGTTAGCAGATGATGGGGCTATATTTATATCAATAGATGATAATGAAGTAACCAATTTAAAACTAATATGTGATGAAATATTCGGAGAAGATAACTTTATCGCATTAGTACCTAGATTAAGTTCAGCACAAAGACCCGCACAGGAAAAATATATATCTAAAACTAACGATTATATTGTTGTTTACACGAAACACAAGCAATATGATTTTCATCATGTTGTACAAAGAAATTTGACAAATTTAAAGCATGATGACAAAGGTACATATTTGGAGGGTGATACAAGCCCAATTTTAGCTAGTTCAACTCAAGGATATTCAGCAGGTGGGGATTATGATATAGAGTTTAATGGAAAAATTTATAAGCCTGTTGATTCTAAAGGCAATAGAAGACGTTGGCTTTGGACAAAGGACAGAATGCAGAAGGCCATAGAATTAGGTATAGTAGTAGAAACGGCTTCGACGTTAAGAGTTAGAAACTATATAAATAAAGAATTTCAAGTTGGAACTAATATATTAGTTGATAAGGATCCTAATCTGATATTGACAACAAATGATTTGATGAGTTCTAAATATGTGAATAATTTGGGAACAGATAATTTAAGAGATTTGTCCCTTGATGATGTGTTTGATTTTCCAAAACCTGTTTCTTTGTTGGAAGTCATATTAAATTTAGCATCAGATAAAAATTCTCTAATTTTAGATTTTTTCGCAGGTTCGTCAACAACTGCACATGCGGTTATGCAATTGAATTCTGAAGATAAAGGTAATCGTAAGTATATAATGGTGCAATTGGATGAACCTGTTGCAAGTGGCAGTGAAGCAGAAAAAGCTGGATATAAAACGATTGATGAAATATCCCGTGATCGTATAAAACTGGCTGCTGATAAAATCGGTGATAAATCTGGATTTAAACATTATAAATTGGCAAAAATATCTGATAATTTGGTTTTAGATAAAATCGATACGTTTGATCCAACTAAACCTAATTTATTAGCGGATGATATGATTAAACCTTTCTCTGGTAAAGATTTAGGAACCAAATTAATGGCTTCTGGGATAGAAACAATATTAACCACATGGATGGTTGATGATGGGTATACTTTGACCACGCCAATACAAGAAATCAAATTTGGTGATTACACTGCCTATTTACCAAAAGATTCACACCGTTTATATTTGATATCTGTGGGATGGACAACCGATAATACTCGTGAATTGTTAAATTTGATTGGGCGTAACGAATTAAGTGTACAAACAATAATTGTTTACAACCATTCGTTTGATTTTAAAACTTTAACGGAATTAAAAAACAACATGAAGTCGGTTTTAGAAGGAAACGTTGAAATTATAGAGAGATTTTAATCATGTATCTGGAACAACTGCCCCATCAATCAGACGCGATAAAAGCCATTATGGATGCTATGAATGGTTGTCGTGATAATGTTCAAGACAACGATAATCCATATGCAAATCATAACATTAATATTCAACAGAATATTGATGTAAAAATGGAAACTGCTACTGGTAAAACATATGTTTATACACGTATGATGTACGAGATGTTTAAACAATACGGGTTAAACAAATTTATAATTTTTGTTCCATCTTTGGCTATTAAAGAAGGCACAAAAGCTTTTATCACACACAAAGATACAAAACAACATTTTTCTGGATTATATGAAAATATTCATATCGATTTGGATATGATTAATGCTGGTGATTTTAATACAAAGAAGGGACGAAAAACAATCCCTGCTGCTTTGATGGATTTTTTAGAAGGAACCAGAAATGATTCTAAGACCATAAAATGCTTGTTGCTTAACGATGATATGTTAATCAGCAAATCAATGACACGTGATGATTACGATCAAACTTTGATTAATTCTTATTCTTGCCCGATTGATTCAATTAAGGCTGTAAAACCTGTCGTTATTATTGATGAACCACACAGATTTGCTAAAACAACAAAGGCTTGGCAGGCAATTCAAGGATTAGAACCGCAATTAATTGTAAGATTTGGTGCAACTTTTCCAAAAATTACAGTTGGATCAGGAAGGAATAAGGTCGAAAAAGATGATTTTGAAGACCTTGTATATGATTTGAATGCTGTTAATGCTTTTAATAATGGGTTGGTAAAAGGGATAAACGTCATTTTTCCAGAAATAAATCAAGCTCAAGCGGCACGCAAATATAGGGTAACATCAGTAACAAATAGAAGTTTAACATTAACCGAATCTGGTAATAGATATGAGATGGCCATAGGTGATGCTTTGCCGAGCGAATTTGAAGGCGGAATCACCTTTGATGGTAATAAAATGTTATCTACTGGTTTGGAATTATCAGATGGTATGATTTTAATTCCGTCACTATTTTCATCAAGTTATCAAGAATTATTGATTAAACAAGCCATAGAATCCCATTTTAAAAAGGAACGTGAAAATTGGTTTAGGGAAAATTGTGGGATGAATCCTGCAAAAATAAAGACCTTAACCTTATTCTTTATTGATAATATAGCGTCATACAGAAATGAAGATGGTTGGCTAAAACAAACATTCGAACGTCTTTTAAGAGCCAAGTTAAGGGAATTAATAGGTTTAGAAAAGAACCAAGAATATAAAGATTTCCTGGAACAAAGTTTAGCAAATATAGCGGAAACACATGGTGGTTATTTTGCAGAAGACAGAGCAACAGCAAAAGATGACGGGATACAAGCAGAAGTAAACGATATTTTAAGGAATAGAGATAAATTAACTTCATTTAAAGACGAAAAAGGGAATTGGGTTTTACGACGCTTCTTGTTCTCTAAATGGACTTTACGTGAAGGGTGGGATAATACAAATGTATTCACTATTGCTAAATTAAGAACCAGTGGTAGCGAAAGCAGTAAAATTCAAGAAGTAGGACGTGGTTTGCGTTTGCCTGTGGACGAAAATCACAAACGTATATCAACACAAGAATTTAGATTAGATTTCTTGATAGATTGGTCCGAAAAAGATTTTGCAGATAAACTTATTAATGAAATTAATAGTGATGGTGGCATAGTACAAAATATGAAGATTAATATTAATATTTTGGAAGCTTTGGTAGCAAATGGATATGCAGACAGTGTTGATAGAGCTAAAGGTGGTTTGTTGTTTGCTGGTGTCATAAATGCATCTGATGATATAGTAGACGTTGATGGTTTGATAAAACTATTACCAGATAATTATTCGCTAAGAAAAGGTGTTGTGACTGTTAACTCAGAGAAAAAGCCTGTCGTAAAACTAAGAAAAGAAAACTGGGAAAAATTGAAAGATGTCTGGCAAGAAGTTACAAAAAGATACATGGTTGTGTACGACAAAATATCCGATGAAGATTTAAATAGCATTTTAAAGCATGCTTTACTTGAATCTTTTACCCCTTCAGAAGGTCAAATTACAACTTACAGTTTAGAGTCACAAGACGGAAAAATTGTTTCAAAAGCTACAACAAAACACATTAGTACACCATTAATCAGATTGAGTTATGGTAAGTTTATGCGTAGATTATCCGAACGAACATTGATACCCGTAAACACATGGCATAAAGCAATGTGTGAATTGTATGGTTGTGGTATGGTCCCGGACAGAATCAACGAGGGCAGTTTAGATAATGTATTAAAAAGGTTTCATGAAAAATTCTTGTCTACATTTATGCAGAAGTTTAATTACCAATCTTTAGATTTTTCAGCCAATACAACTCTTATTAAAGATGGCAATTTTGTAGATGAAATAACACAAGGTTTAGTTGGAACACACGAAGCTACAGATTTGATGGTGGAACCTAATTATCTTTATGACAAGAAGGTGTACGATACTTCAATAGAACGAGAAGTGTTAAAATTAACTCCGGACAATAAAGTCAATGTTTTCGGTAAATTACCAAGAAAGTGTATAAAAATCCCGACATATGTTGGCGGGACAACTTCGCCTGATTTTGTTTACGCGGTTACAAATGGTAATAATATAAAATTAACTTTATTTGTTGAAACAAAATCCGATAATCTCAGAGATACCGACATTATTGCTTTGAACGCACAAGAAAAGTTATTTGATAAAATAGAAAACGTAAAATGGAAAAAAGTCACCAGAGCATCTGAAGTTACAACTGAAATTCAAAAATTATTGAATTAAAGACATATAAAAGTATGGATTTAGAAAAATTCAAGATTTTCATAAAAGATCAAGATGTAACCAATGATATTTTGGATGTTGAATTAGACGGCACCAAGATAAATGTTATGTATAAAAACGGTCGTTCTTATACCTATAACAGACAAAATGTGAGAATAGAAGAGAAAAATCAAGAAATTAATAACATCCTGAATTATTTCAAAACCGTAGCTGAAGTTGTGGGACTGAAAGACGAACATAATCGTAATATTTTATTGAATAACTTTTCTAAAGTCGAAAATTTATCCGAAGAATCTATATTGTTTAATGTTTTATCTGGGGAAATAAAACATATGAAACATGAGCCTAACCAAACCCCAATTTATCCTTTTGGATTCAATCTTAGCCAAAGACAAGCAACAGATAATGCTATGTCTAATCGATTGTCTGTAATAGAAGGTCCACCGGGAACAGGTAAAACACAAACTATATTGAATATTATTGCCAATATAATTATGTCTGATCAGACAGTAGCTGTTACGTCTGCCAATAATTCAGCTACGGCTAATATTGTTGAGAAATTACAAAAGTATAACCTGGATTTTATGGTGGCTTTCTTAGGTAATAGTAGTAACGTCTCGGCTTTCAATGAAGCTAAACACGATTTGCCAGATATGTCCACATGGGAAAAAGATTTTAGATGGAAAATTACAACCAGAAAAGATTTAAATAATCTGTACAACGAATTGCTGGATATGTTAGAAATACAAAACAATCTAGCAAAAAACAAACAAGAATTGGATGTTCTAGAAATAGAATACAAACATTTCTGTATTGAACACCCGAATATTAACACAGATAAAATACACCATTTAAATGCTGATAAAAGCATGAGTTTATGGCTGGAAACAGAACAATATTCTGGTAACAATAAGACAATAAATCTGTTACGCAAAATAATAAACTATTTCAAATACAGAATTCATGATTTTTCTTTTTATTTGGATACACCAGATCAAATAATATTAATGTGTCAAAAAAATTGGTATAATGAACACACAAAAGATTTAGAATCCAGCATAAAGAAAGCCGAAGCTCATCTATCAAAGTTTGATTTTAATGCTAAAATTGCCAGATATTCTGAACTATCCATGATGTTATTTAAACATAAATTGGCTCATAAGTATCGTGATAGCAAACGTGCAAACCTATCAATTCGTTCAAAGCAATTTCTTAAAGAATACCCTGTTATTCTGAGTACAGCATATTCTTTATCTAATTGTATCTTTGATGGGTTGTATGATTATGTAATTATAGATGAATCATCACAGGTAGACTTAGTTACTGGTGCATTGGCTTTGGGATGTGCAAGCAATGCAGTTATAGTTGGCGATTTAAAGCAATTACCAAATGTTGTGGATGATCAATCTGCAAAGACTACGGACAACATATTCAAACAATACACGCTTCCAGAGACATATAGATATAAAAATCACAGCATTTTATCTGCTATAACGGAATTAATTCCTGATATTCCTTCTGTGTTATTACGAGAACATTATAGATGTCATCCAAAAATTATTGAGTTTTGTAACCAGAAATTTTATAACGGTCAACTTATAACATTAAGTAAACCAAAATCAGATAGGATACCTTTGGTCGTTTATAAAACCAAACCTGGTAACCATGCTAGAAACCATGTTAATAATAGACAAATAGATGTAATTATTGATGAAGTCATTCCTCAACAGAAACTAGATGTAAATAAAGATTCAATCGGCATAGTTACACCTTACAGAAATCAGGTAACTGCATTACAAAAAATGTTTAAAGACACATCTATCCAAGCAGATACAGTCGACAAGTTTCAGGGCAGAGAAAAAGATATTATCGTGTTATCTATGGTTGATAATAGCATATCTGATTTTGCCGACCAACCTAATAGATTAAATGTTGCAGTATCTCGTGCTATAGACCAATTGATAATCGTTACCAATGGTAATGAAGAAGAAAAAGATACAAACGTAAAATCCTTAATAGATTACATAAACTATAACAATTTAACAATAGTCAAAAGTGAAGTTTGCTCAATTTTTGATTGTTTGTATAAATGTTATGAATCAAAAAGAAAATCACTTATTAAGTCTAAAGTTTCAGAATTTGATAGTGAAAATCTTATGTATGATTTAATAAAAGAAGTTTTAGCTATCAGTCGTTTCAATTCTCTGAATGTAGCAACACATGTCCCTTTGAAATACATATTTAGGGATTTATCAAAGTTAGAAGGATCAGAATACGAGTACGCAAATAACATCCTCGCTCATTGTGATTTTATAATCTTTAACCGTATAACCAAAAATCCAATTCTAGGTATTGAGGTAGATGGAACACGATATCACCAAGAAAACTCCACACAAGGTAAAAGGGATAAGATGAAGGACAATATATTTGCAATATATAACCTACCTCTTATACGTTTCAGAACAGACGGTAGCCAAGAAAAGACCAAATTAATCAAGACATTAGATAATCTTTTAGGAATATAAACATGTTACAACCAGAAATATATAATCAGATAAAATGCGAATATGGCAAATCTGCTAGTTGGGCTGTTTGGGCAGAAGAATGGAATACCCCGAAATCAAACATTGGTGATTTAAGTATATTTGACGATCTTGAAATCTATAAAAGACTAAACCCAAATTATGTGTTTGTTGGTTTAAATCCCTCTGTTCAAGATACCAGTGAAGAAATTTGGCATAATTTTCACAGCACCGATACAAAAAGGCAAAACGATTATAAATTAAGATATGCTATAAAAAACACTAAATTCTGGGGTGCTTATATCACAGATCTTAATGGTGTAAAAGAAACGGATTCTAACAAGGTTTCTGTTTCGGCTGATGATGTACAAGCATTTACACAAGAAATCGCATTATTGGGCATAAAACCTGTGCTAATAGCTCTTGGAGACAAGGTGTATAATGCACTGGTAAAATATCTATCTGGTGAATATACTATTGTAAAAATAAAACATTTCTCTTGTTATATTTCGAAAGAAGCATACAGAGAATCTGTTTTAAAAGAATTGGCTAATGTCTAATATTCTTTATTCAATATTTTCTGCTCTTGTTCTTTAACGTATTTCCCAAACTTGCTTCCTTTGTAGTTGTTTTCTTCAAATGCCTCTGGGGCAGCCTGCATGAGCATACTTAACTTATTTATCAAATCAGCAATCATCTTAAGTTCAAACTCTTTATCCAGGAACTCTATATTTACAGGAATGTCTATAGACGAAAATTCGCCACTTTCATCAAAAGATACAATAAATCCAGAAATTTGGATATAATTATCTAAAACTAATACTACTTCTTGCTTGTTTACGTTTCCATCCTTTGCTTCTGTCTTTAATTTTGTAATTTGCATGATAAACCTCTCATATTTAATAGAACTCGTTTTTAATTCCGAAAATATGTGTCTGGAGTTTTTTTGTTGTTCTGTATACATAAGCTAGGTGATGAATTGATAAGATCTTGATGTTTTTTGTCTCCTATGGTTGGTCAGGATTTTATTAGTCTATTGTCTAATCCTTTTGTTTATAGAGTTGACATCGCCTAGCTTTGTAAAAGTGCCAAAATGCATGTTTCTATTTGTGTTTATTTTGGTATCTCTATCAGAATATCTTCTAAATAACTAATAGTGCATATACCGTTTCTATATATCTCGTTTGTGCCGTCACCAAGGCAAATAGGGGCAACATAGCATTTATAACGATCATCAATAAAATAATTATTTTTAAAATCGGTTGCGTTATATGTTTGTAGTTTTTCCCTGTTATCGACTTGCTTTACAAAAACCTGACAGACATTTCCTTCGAAATCGCAAAAGCGTATATTGTCGAAAGGCCAGTCATCCCGAAAGATGTTACATGAAAATATTTCCATCTCTTTGCTTTCCATTGCACCAATTATTGTTCTTACGGAAATAAGAAGTCTTTCGTATGTGGATATTGGTGTCGGATCATCAGATGCGACAGTTAAAGGATTTATTTCTTGTTCTGTCTCTACGTCCACCAATTTTAAAGCTACAGAAAAGGTTCGTGATATACCTGTATCTTTTCCATAAATATATAAAAAGCACGGAATAAACTTATACTCATATGAGTAGCTTATGAATTCTTCTGTTGGATTTATTTCATCAGGTGGAAATTCTTCTTCTTGTCGTTCTCCATTGATGAAATACACAAATTTTATAGCAAATACAGAGTTTTTATACTGGAAAATCAGATCTGCAAATGATTTTTCGTTTGTATTGGTTTTTAACCACGAGAAATCCTTGGCCTGTTTCATAATTTTGTTTTCGATATGTTTCTTTGCTAACTCTGTGACTGTATATGGGCAAAAAAATCCTTCCCCTCTGAAAGCTATTCTGGTGTCCGGGTTGCAGTTTTGTACTTTTACCCCCATTTTTATTTTATTATTTATTATATTGTTAGACATAATGTACTCCTTAGGTTTAGTAACTATTATTTGTACGTGTTATCTGTACATATAAATAGAACTCGTTTTGTAAAAATATTTTCTGAAAAAATTTTTTTAGTGGTTGAAACAGGAGATAAAACAACAAACTATTTGCTATATAATGTGATTATATGCTATGCTTATACATGTTCAGAAAAGGGGTATGTTTTCGGTACTAAGCTCACAGATTCCCACAAAAATACTGTATATAAGCAGTTTTTTATTAATTTTTATGAGTGCACTTCCATATGTTTTTGAGGTTCTTATATATAAGAACACAAGGAATATTATGATCAATAATAAGATGCTTTATGAATGTCCTTTGATCACAGTGGCAGAACTTGCAGATATGTTACATCTTAGTAAAAGCTTCCTGTACCATGATATTTATAAAGCCAAACAAAAACACACTAGACCTTTGTTACCTCATATAAAGCTGGGTGGACGTATCTTTTATAGAACTAGCGATGTCAAAGACATGATAGATAAAGAATTCAGTAAACCCATAAACTTTTTTTAGATCTTCTGTTTCTAGTTATCCTTTCGTTATTTATTGATTATTGTATATCGAATCATCTTTAAAGTTATCCACTTGGCTTTGTCTAAAACCTTTCCTTTTATAATATTTGGATGCTTCATTATAACAAACCAGACAGATAACCATGAGAATATTATCTCATAAAGCTTAAAAGTTGTCTCTTTGACTGAAGTATAAATAGGTGTTCCAAATCCAGTAGTATATATTTGTTTAATTTTTGGTGTTTTATTTACATACTGTTCCCAATCAATATTAAACCATGTCTTTAAATCAAATATATAGCTTTTTTCTTGCTCTGCTGTTGTTTCTTTTAGATTTTTTAGCATATATGCCAATAATCCTGGTTTATAATAAACCCTTTGAATTTTAAATACAGTTTTATAAAATTTGTGTTTTTTTATAACTGCAGATGCTGCCATATCTAATTGTGTTACAATATTATCGAAAAACCTCTCTCTCCATGTGGGTTCCCAATCAATAATAAATAAATGTATATGATAAAACCCTTTCTCACAACACTCCATAACACCTTTAAAAGGTAATGCACAACCAGGTTTCTTCCATCTATTAGATCCTACAAAATAATATTCAAACTCTCTGAGAATCTGTCTATATAATTTCTTAGCTAAATCATGATTACGAGTTCTTTTTAATCCCTCTTTATTAGCGTGCGGTAATTTTATTGTAATAAAATACGTGGGATTATACTGACTAAGATTATCAAACCATTCTTGTTGATAGCTTGTTAAAATTACATCTTCTGGATAATCTGTGTATTCAGATGTTTTTTGTCTGAATTTTCCTTTGTCTGTATAATCAAATTCACCACCATAAACTCTTAATAACTCTTGTAGAGATAAATGATATTTTTTCTTATCCCACCCTGTATAAAAAGACTTTGTTTTTATTACTTCACCATACTTAGATGTTAATATTTCTAATTCTTCATTACTTAATGATTTTATATTTGTGGTAGGTTTCAATTAATCCTCCTTATTTATTATTAGTATTATTATTAATAGTATTTCAACCCAGCAATTTCTCTTACATTGTGGGTTGAATATTTTGTTTGACCAGTAATCAAATTGATAAAGACAGGATCTTTAACACAGATTACTTTTATATTATTTAGAACTACTGTATTTATGACGATAGTCCTTGGTGTTATATATTGTGTATAACACATGATTTGCTTGAAAAACTTAGAATAAAAAGTTGTCACATCTTGCTGTGGTAAAGTTAACCATGTGTTTTGCTATGTATTTATCCAAAGTACTTTTCAAATAACAGACCTTTTTCCCATTTTTAAAATAGGGAAGGTCTTCTTTTGTTCCTTTGCATCTGTATACTGCCAATACACCAGGAGTAGTTCCTAAATATCTGGCAGCTTCGGCTGTACTTAATAACGGATCAGCATTTTCTGTAATTTGTATCATCTTTTACTCCTTTGTTTGTATGCGGTATTTGTACTACTGCAGATGTTGTTAAAAAGAAAAACCATGACGTGGTCTTTATTGCAGAAGCAATGGTACTGCATTAAAAATAAAAGTCAAGAAAAATATAATATAATAATTTTTATAGTGTGCTCTACCAGAATATAAAACAAATAAAATTTATATAATAAGTCTTTTATTTTGTTGTTTTAACATAAGTCTTTTTAGGGTGTGTTTTAATTTTACAAGTCTTGTGTTTTGCATTTTTATAAAATTCTTCAGCTATATCTTTTCCAAGGTTTTTATATTTGCTGAAAAGCGGAACAGAGGTAACCTGATTAAAATACTTTTGTTGTAAGAGCAAATTCATCATTTTCCTCCTTCTTTGTTTTTTAGTATACCACAAATAGATTCTTCAGAAAAGTAATTTTCAAAAAAATGAGGGTTCAGCTCTTTGTCAAAATATAGTTTTCTTTTTTTCCAAATAAAACCATCGTGTTTTGAAATTATTGCTACATCGACAGGTCCGCCAACAGTTTCAAGATTCAATGACATTTTGTGTTTTAACGCCTGCAAATTTACCAAACTTTCTGATAGTTCTGCAAGTTCATCTTTTGATAAAATACCTATAACATCCAATAAAGGTTTAACTTTTTCTTTGTTAAGTACTTCATTGATTCTTTTTGAAATCACATATTTATTAGCTCCTATATATCTGGATAAATCTACATCTGCTTTTTTTATTTTATCAGCAATACCTTCAATAAAAGCTTCGTATTGTTCTGTAATAAAACTATAAACCCTATAATCTACACCCTGTATGAACAAATCTGTCATATCTCGTTGTGCAAGGGGTATAACCCCTTGATCTTGGCTTTCATTATCCCCAATGTCTTTAACTTTAAAAGTGTTATTTATAAAACCCAATGTTTCAAAATTATATATTTTTGGGGCAAATTCTTTTTCTCCGTAACCACAAATAGCTATACCTGTAATATTAGGGTTGTATGGGATGTTGATATAATAAGCAAAAATATCAATTAGTTTACTAACCAACCCATTCAATTCTTCAGAGTCTGGTAATTTCATGCGATACAAAAAGATATTTTTTATTTCTTGTGCTAAATCAATTCCAGACAAATCAAGTTCTTTTTCAATATTATACGTTTGTTTTATAGTTGTTGTTAGTCCTTCTAGAAATTTATTTGCGACATTAAAGAAATTTTCTCCTGGATTAATTTGGGGAAAATCGGAGCGATTAAATACATAATCGAAAAGATTATTTAATTGGATTATTATACTAAATTTTTTATCTTCGTCACTAATGTGGGTTTGTAAAAAATCTCGTAAAAACAATATAAAATTATCTTTATATTCTTTGAGTGAATCAAAAGATTTTTTTCCTAGTTGTTTACGGTATTCCTTTACTAAAATCTCCGTATATATACCATTTATAGATGCAGAATTATAAATCAGAATTCCTACAGGGTGATATTTAGATAACATGAATAATTTGTTTGCAGAATTATAGGTTTTGCTACCATACACGGTTACAGCACTATCTGCTGCCATAGCGATTGCATTTTTATTATAAGTTATAACTTCGGCTGTCAAAATTTTTACCTATATGTTTGTTCTGCTGAGAATGTAGCGAATTTTACCGTAAAAATCAATCTATATATTATTTATTTTATATCCTTATATCTCTATAATCATATTCTTGATAAATTTTGATTCCAAATAATCAATATAGCAAATATAAGAGTGTCTTTATCGGGATTTGTTTGGGAATAAAATCATAAAAATAACAGAATACTAACATATTTGATATTAACCATAATTAACAGAAATTAATATATTTAGTTGGATTTTAGTAGGATTTAAGAAAAAAGGCCTCAAAACAAAAAGTCTTGAAAGCCTTGTAATCTGTGGCTCGGGCAACTGGACTCGAACCAGTGACATACGGATTAACAGTCCGTTGTTCTACCGACTGAACTATGCCCGAATAACTGCGCTTATAATATAACTATTTGGCATGCAAGTCAAGTGTTTTATAAAATTTTTATGTTTTTTATCTTTAGAATATTTTCATTGTGAAATTATAGATAAAAAATAATATGCAAGATTATTACTAGGTATAAGCGTGTAAAAAACATAATTTCAACCTGTGGTAGAATTTTATATGAATTTATATTGCGGTTTATTGTGTGTAAGAATATATTCATACAACCGGTAGTTGTGTGGGGGTTATTTCTTTAACTTGATTTCCCAACATTTTGGCAGATGCAAATCGTTTGGTTCTGTTGTGATTGCGATGGATATAATTTTATATGTTGCGGTGGTGTTTGTATAGCCCTTGTGAAAAATGACGGTATCATAGTGGTTGTTTGTTAGACGCTTGTTCCAATATTCAGAACACACACGATATTCAGAAGTTTTTTCGCCAGATACGATTTTATCAAACCAATGATGTTTCAAGACAAGATGCAGGGTGTTTTTCATAATTCATATTATACCACAAATTAAATGCTAAAAATACAAGAAATCCGAATCGTTTGTGTTTTTATAAAATAGTGTGTTTTGTCGTAAAATTTAGGATTAGATTCTAATTGTGGTTGTATATGTTGAAATAGTATCGTTATATGGTAGCATATAAACATAATATGTGTGAATAACAGGAGGAAAACAAAATGACACATAATCAAATATGGCAAGCAATAGAATTGTTCGCAAAGGAACACGGTTTTTCTGTATCTGGGTTGGCAAAATATAGTGGCTTAGATCCAACTTCTTTTAACAGAAGCAAACGTTCATCTCTTTATGGACAACCACATTGGCCATCTATGTTGTCTATTGCAAAAATATTGAAAGCGACAAATTCGTGTCCAAATGATTTTTTCAAATTTATCCCAGAGAACCAAGAGGATGAACCGCAAGAATAATTTTATTTTTGTGTTCTGGTATAAATATCTATGGTTGAATTGTCCCAAACCAAACTGGCAAATACAGGACATCTGGCACATGGACATTTTGTATTTATTTTTCCAGATTTAAGCATCTTTATCATGTTTATAAAAGGGGATTTGTTTAATGCTGATTCCATACCCAATTCAAATGCATTGATAGGGTGTTTTTTATCTGGATTTGCCCAGCAACCCAACAGGGAACCATTAAATTCAATCATTGGTTCATATAATAAATTCCAACATGGTATATTGTTTTTATCGTCTGCGAGATTATAGAAAGCGTATGATGATTCAGACAATGAATCTTGCGGTGTGCGTGGTTCTGTTTGGATAATTGCATTTACCTCTGGTACAGGCATTTGATATTTGTTCTTTAATTCAATCATATTGTTTATATTTGGGTCGCCGTCATGTATATTTACTGCGATTATATTACCTGCACGAACCATTGCATCAACGATTTCAATAGGAACATTGCGTGCCATTTCACCGAAAATTAAAGCAATACTTTTTAGACGACATAAATCAAGTATTTTTGTAAAATCAGGTGAATCAAAGATTCCTTTGCCAATAAATGCAATCTGGCGAATAAAAGGTGATTTGCGTATAAAATTTTCAAATAAATCGTATGACACAGGTTTATCCAGTGTTCTGATTACAATTTGTGTAATTTTTTCTGAATTTATATACATTTTCTGGCACCTTTGTTGTTTTGCAGAACATCTATTAAATTTGGTTTTTTAGTATCCAAAGTTTTTGTTTTAATACACATATTAAACACATAAAATTTAACTTGTTCAACGATTTTCATGTTTACTAATTTCATTACATATTTTTCATGAAAACAGAAATATTTTAATTCGTGTATTTTTTGAGATACATAAATTTTGAAAGCACTGAATTTGTTTGGAATATATTTTCTGTATTTTTTGCTGTAAAACGAAGGCGCATTATAATGCCATGGTTTTATAGCAGACAAGAAATGTGCGACAACATATTGTTTGGACCAATCTATTGAATCGTTTGTTGCAAATTGTTTGTTGTATATGTTGTTTATTCTCAAAATTTTATTGTCAGCAATAATGTTTATTGCGTCTTGGTCTGGGAATTTAGCGGTTTCCGGGTTATCGTGTATCCATTGAACACATTTTTCAGAAAAATTAAATTCAAGACATTTTTTTATATCAAATAAAATCATACCGCTGTTGAAATAATTAGATGTTTTCAATTCGCCAATACGCGTTTTATAGGAAAACCTGTCCACAACCATGCCCAACATAAAATCGTTATCCATAGGTGTGTTGTATAATTCGTATAAATCGTCCAGAACCAAAGTATCGCCGTCCAGATAAATCATACGGTCTAAATCAGAAAACATTTCTGGAATCATAATTCTGTAAAATATAGCACGTGTCCAATGTTGCATATCCAGACCGTGAAAATCAAAATCGTATTTCGACATATCTCTGAAATCAAGAGAGATATTTGTCCCACAACAAAAACGATTTAATTTGTTTTTATATTTTTCAGAAAAGCCCGTATATAAAATATGTAAAACAGTTTTGTTTTTAACATTTTTTACAAAAGAATTCAGCACCGCCGTCAATGGCAGTTTGTAATTATTATCAGCGGCAACACAAACATGAATGATTTTTGTCATCAGTTCTTCTTTGTAAAATGTTTTCTTATTATTTTTACATAGTCGGCACATTCTTGGGCTTTCAATGTGCGTCCCATATTAGAATTATGTAATCTGCGACGACATATAACAGAATCTATTTTATTTATTTTTACACCGTTTTTTTCGGCACGCAATAACCAATCATATCCATCGCCACACATTAAATCACTATCAAAATCACCAACAGTATCAAACACAGTTTTTTTGAGCAACGCACACCCAGAAATAACACCATGTGAAGATTTTTTTTGTTCTGATACAGGTGTGTAATTATCAACACAATCTGGGGAAATGAAATCTTGTCGTAATCCAATAACCGCATCAAAATCTTTTATTTGTTGTGTTAAAATATCAAAAGCATTGTCAACCAAAACATCATCTGCATCCATAAACATAACATATTCGCCACTTGCAGATTTCAGTCCTGTATTTCGTGCGATAACAGGCCCGCTTTTAGATATAGTTATAATTTTATCTGTGTATTTTTTTGCGATAGTGATTGAATTGTCTGTGCTGGCATCATTTACAACGATTATTTCAATACCCGTGTGATTGACACTTGATAGACATTCATCAAGATATTTTTCGCCATTAAACACAGGTATTATAACAGAAATCATTTTTCAATTGGTGTCCAACCGTCCAAAGATACATCATGAATAGGGTCGTCCAATAATAATTTTTGGACATCTGTTGATGGTGTAATAACAAAAGCAAAATCTTCTTCTTGTAAATCTTGATATGTTAAATCGTTTAATACAACATCTTCTATTGTATCTGGTGTGTCAGATTCAACGATTAAATTGAATTTCAACAAATTTTCCAATACAGAATCTATACGTGATTCATAATCGCTTGGTATTTCAGGGATTTTAGAAAAAGTTTCTTTGATTTGTGATAAATCAAAACCTTTGATTAAAAATTTCAACACCAAACTCGCAAACAGAGGTAGCAAATAAAAAACACCTTGTTCCATGTCTATAAAAATAACCTGAGAGCCAGTTATATCAGAGAAAAAATCTGGATTCTTTTTATACATTAAATAACCCCTTTGGTTGAAATTAAATTACAAATTGCTTTTGCATTTTCGTTTATGTCTGTTGATAATTCTATGTTAAATGATTCTACCCCGGTAAGCAAGTTTGAAATTTTCTTGTAATCATTCATAGGATTTGTGTTTCTGGATAATAAACTGAAATACGAATAATCCATACAAATGCGTGTTAAAATAGGGGATAGATTACATCTTTCTATAATTGGTTTGTCTTTCCCAGATTTAATTGGTTCAATAATTGCTTTAATTGGAATATGGTTTGAAATTTGGGATTTATCAACGACATAAACATCTTTATTGCAACCGTTTGGACGCGATGAAAAAGTTGTTTTTACACCGTCTATTGTTTCGTTTAAAGATAATGTTGTGTATATCGGGTTGGCAAAAACAGTATTGTTTTCACGGTGCAGAGCAATTCTGTCATCACCAACAAATTTCATACCATTTGCCAAACAATATGCGGACAATGTAGATTTTCCAGAACCACTTAAGCCCGTAATTAAAACACCGTAATCTTCATTTCCAACCGCCGCACCATGCAACACAATATTAGAATCATCATCAAATATGTAATTTAATAATCGCATCAATAAATGGTTTTCGCCCAGATGGTAAAAATTAGTTCCGTATTCTTCGGTAATAGACAGATAAAATACAGGATTTTTTCTGACAAACACACAATTATTATGAATAATTATATCTGGGTGTTTATAAATATTTGAACCAACAAATGCTAAATCTGTGGTGCAACAATCGGGAGATGGAACGAATTTATGAACGCCATGGTTCAATATGTATAATTCTTTACATCCGTTGATTTTTGTGTTTTCTATTGCCTTTACGAAATACAAAGGAATTTTTTCAGCCAACCATTTTACATTACATTCAATATACAAAGGTTTTTCGCCGATATATACTGTGCCACGCCAAACAGGTTTGTTTTGCATAATTACATTTTGAAATTTGTTACAAATTTCATCAAAATTTTTTTGACCAAGATTTTTTATGTAATTGGTAGGCATTACAGGTTTTCCATTTGATAGTATTTATAACTTTGCTGATGCATATATACCAACTTTTTATCGCGTTTCAGATAATGTTTTACAACGCGGTCTGGACACATGTATTCCATAACTTTTTGTGCGTGGTGTGGAATAATATTTGGAATAATTTTGTTTAATAATTTGGTTAAAATTCTGATTTGATAATCATATCCAGACATTTTAGCGGTCTTCATAATTTTGCCCCAATTTAATTCAGGATAATCGTGAATTATTTTATATGTATCCAATACCCATTGTGGGTGCGAATCAAATATTTTATTTGTATCTGTATCTGCGGAACCCGCTTCAAACAAAAAGTTCCCATAAAATTCGCACATAATTATAACAATGATGTCTTCTGGGGACGGAATCAAAACATCACACCCCATTGTGTTTAAATGTGATGCGCGATTAAATATTTCATCGTCCATGCGTGGATTTGCCCCTTTGAATAAAGCGTAATGGACATCAACACAGCCCTGGTCACGTAATTGTAAATCAGCACTGAATAACATATCATGGTTGATATGAAAACCGTCTGTGGTGGCCAAATTTATCGCATTACGGTAAACATTTTTAGGAACCGCGAAATCTGCATCATTCATAGGGCGGGTGCTCTGTGGATATAATAATTTTTGCACCAATCCCTTTTGAGCAAGTGGTACAATGCCATTGTTGTTATATAATTTACAGATTTTTTGGAAAGCAGCCATATTCATAGCATTCCCAAATTTTTCATGGCTTAAAACCCCGGCCAGTTGCTTTGATAACAAAGATTTGTCGAATTTAGATACCACCGACGCCAGCAAGAATACCTTTTGCAAAGGTTCGTTATAAACATCAACAGATTTAATCAATTTTTGTATATTTGGTTTTTTATTTACACCAGCCAACACGCGTAATAAATTTACAAGATTTTTTTTAGGTTTCAGAAATTTCGGAATAAAAAACATATCAAACACCTGTTCAGTTGGTTGATATTATACAAAAGCACATAAGATATAGTCAAATAGAAATAATTATTTCGTTACAGAATCTACCAGCGCCTGGACAACAGAATTTTTTTCAATGACAACAGGGGCATTGCGGAATTTTGATGCTTTGTCTTCTGGGGTTGCCATTGGCAAAGAACGATTAGTGTTTTTTATGTCGATTATATTGTCAAGAATACCAACATTAGCCAATGGCTTTTTTAATAAAGGTTGGATTAGTTTCGTATCTTTTTCAGAATATATACATCTTGTGTAATCTTCTCTTGTTTTTTTGTTCCAACATTGTTCAGATAATGGGGTATTTGCACCATTTGGACCATATTTCATAGAATCTTGACTTAAACGCAAAACACATGCAGAACGGTCTGAATTCGCCACACTGGTGTACGGGCATGTATATATACCTTGGTCTAAATCATAATAGTGAAACGTTCCGCCTGGACAATATTTTTTACTGGAAGCACATCTTTCACATTTTGTTCCGTGTGCTGGTAAATAATAACCAACTTCACAATTATAATCTGTATCTGCCACATATATACATTGTGTTTTATCATCATTCTGTGCATATCCATCGCCACAAGTGGTTATGCCTTGGTCAAAAGATTCTTGATAAAATTTACCACCTGTACATGCATAAGATTTATCTTTGCATGCGACACACGAAGTGGAATTTGCAGGTAAATATTGACCCGCGTCACAATGAATAGAAGTGTCTTCACAAGCGGTTCTTTCAGAATTAGGTTTTTGCTTGTCTGGGCAAATGTTTAATCCCTGGTCAATAGAGGTAGAAGGTACTACATTTTTTACACCTGGACAATATGCGCCCGTATCATCTTTACATGATGTGCAAGAATCTGAATTTTTTGGCAAATATTGACCTGCAGAACATGTGATTTTTTTATAATACAGTTTTGGTTTTTTATAATCGCCATCATGATGTGTATAACAATTTTCTATTGTTTTTGCCCCATTGTCAGAAAAACTGAAATTCGCAGGACATCTAAAAACCTTTGCTTTATCAGATGTTCCACATTGTCCGCCACCCGCAGACCAAGGACAAGATGAACCGTTTTTACACCACGCCGCAACTTCATCTTGATAAATGTCTTTTTGTTTGTTTCCTTTCTTGTCTAATGCACCATCTGGTTCTGATGCAGAACCGCAATAACATCCCGCAGGGCAGGTATATCTTTTATTTGTTAAACAATATTCACCCGCGGCAGAACTGTAACAAGCAGCCATCACGGATTCAATACCGATAAAGGCATAAACAGATAATGATAAAAGAAGAATCTTATTAAAAATCATACTTTCTCTCATCCGCTTTTAAAGACCTATTTTTGAGGCAATTTAACCTTGCCACCGAACATACATTTTATATATTCTTCTGCACTTATGTTTTTCCAACATTGTTCAGATATAGCAACTGTTTGTCCGCCTGGACCGTATTGCATCATGTTTTTATCCAATTTCAAAACACACGCGGTCTTTTCAGCGTTAGTTTTGCTTGGGTCAGGGCATAAATAAATACCTTGGTCAACATCGGATTTTTTACCAGCCACACCCGGACAATATTTGTTATCACCCGTACATTTTGCGCATTTTGTTGAATTAGCAGGTATATATTCGCCAGCCTTGCAATCCATAGCATCAGGTGTCTTACACAATGTTTTATCAGAATTAGAAATCAAACCCGCAGCGCATTTTATTAAACCCTGATTTATACTTGGGTTTGGTGTCCATTTACCACCGGTGCAATAATATCCGTCCAAACAGGAAACACAGGATTTACTGTCCATTGGCAAATAAGTTCCAGGTTTACAAGTTATTTCATTTGATTTAGGATCATAACATTTTGTTTTTGTTGAATCAGGAACCAACCCAGCGGCACATTTTGTTAAACCTTGGTTCATACTTGGGTCAGGTGTCCATTTACCACCGGTACAATAATATCCGTCCAAACAACTTTTACAATCATTGGCAGATTTACCGTTCATTGGTAAATAAGTTCCTGGTTTGCAGGTTATTTGTGCAAAATTTGCAGATTTAATTGTAGGGTTTATTTTCTTTTTCGCATCGGTTTTTACAATGGGTGCGCGTGCAACAGAATTTTTTGCAGATGGTTTAACAGAAGAATTTGTTTTTTTAGCGGAACGAGATGAAACAAGTTTCTTTTTTTCACATTTTTTGTGTTTAGAATCAGCCAACGTTTCCGCACTGCAAATCTGAATTCCCTGGTGCTTTTGTTCAATAACGAATTTACCACCCGGACACCATAATGTAGCAGGGTTGTTTTTAGATGCTTTTTTCAGATTGAAATCATCACATGGAACGCAAGATTTATGCCCCGCAGGTAACATATAACCAACACCGCACACAACAGATTCTGCGTGTGAATCAATACCATACAGCGACAATATAGACACCAATGTTGCCGTTAAAAATACAGATTTTTCTTGCTTCATTTTTTACAGTAAAAAATCCTTCCATATATATATTGCATATTATACAGAAAATATAAATTTTATACAAGATAAAAAACAGGAACGAATATTATTCAGCGTCAGTGTCAATGACAACTTCTGGCAAAACGACTTGGTTTCCAAACAAGCATATTTTATATTTTGCTGAATCTGTATTTGCCCAACATTGTTCGGACAATGATGCTTTTTCATTTGAACCGTATTGCAAGAATGATTTTGACAATTTCAAAACGCAAGCGCTTTTATCATCGTTTGCCACACTGGTTGTTGGGCAATTATAGATACCTTGGTCAAAATCCGCTTTCTTGAAAGTTTTTCCACCAGGGCAATAGCGTTTAGAATTTGTACATTTTTTACATTCCATCGTTTTGGATGGCAAATAAAATCCTGCGCCACATGTAACTTCGTTTGGTAAATCTTTTTCACATTCTGTTTGTACATCGTTTGGATGGAATCCAGCAGGACATTGGGCGGCACCCTGGTCAATATCGGCATAAGCATAATCACCACCGGTACAATAATAACCTGATTTACATTGTTGGCAATTTTTTGCTTTTGCAGGTAAATATTGACCCACAGAACAATTAAATGTTTCCGGACCATTTTCTACAGGTTGTGAATCTACAGGTTTTGCATCATGGACATTTTTTTGAAATTCACATGCGGTCTTGTCCTTGTTTGGTACTTTATTAGATGGACAAGATAATAAACCCTGGTCACGATTGTATGCTAACACATTTGGACTGGCAAAATATGTTCCGCCTGGACAATAATATCTGTCTTTGCAAGATCTACAAGAAGCTGCTTTCCCAGGTAAATATTGTCCCGCCTTGCAAGTGATAACGCACGCTGTCTTTGCTGCATTTGGTTTGCTGTTGTTGGTACAACTTTTTAACCCTTGGTCAATAGATGCTGTAGTGAATGATCCGCCAAGACAATAATATCTGTCGCGACATGGTGTGCAATATGTCATTCCGGCTTGTAAATATTGTCCCGCTTTACAAGTTACATTTATAGCTTTGTTTTCGCATCCGGAATGATTTGAATTTGCTTTTTGTGAACTGGAACATTGGGATAATCCCTGGTCGTCGATGGTTTTTGGTTTAAAGGTTCCACCCGGACAATAATCTTTTTCCCCTTTTGGACATGGTTCACAACCATTAGAGTTTTTCGGAAAATACCATCCAGCTTTACAGGTTTCCGATCTGTTATATAATCTTTTTCCGTTGTATTCTTTATAACAATTTCTTTCGCTGTTAGTACCTGCATCTGATTCAGGAAATTCTTTTGGACATACGCCAATTTTATGAGGAGCATAAGCAGAACCGAATGATTTTGCGCCAAGTTTATATGATCCAGATTCAGGATAACACGTCAAAGCGCCCCATGATTGATTGTCGCCGTGTCCTTCACAATAGCAACCTTTTGAGCATTTGTGACAGGCAAGTGCCCATTGGTAATCACCAGCAGAACAATTTGTAGCTTTTGCATCATTAACATACAATGTTACACATGGTATGACGGTCATAATTGCAAAGATAGAGGATTTAAACTTCATACTTACATTCCCATTAATACTTTGTATTTTACATAATTTTTATATTTTGTGCAATACAAAAAATAGGGGAATAAACAAAATTTGACAAAAATATTTTTTGGTGTAATATATTTTTTATCATAAGTAGGAAAAATATGAATAAATTAGAATTTTTTAAGTGTAAATTCCAAAACTTCTTGAAATTCAGAAGTCCTAAACTTATTGTGCGATATACTGAATTTGATGTTTTATTAGATTTGTTAAAGGTAAATCAACAGGGTATCACATCTAAAACATTTTATAAATTGATGACGCCTGAATTTAGACTTGAAAAAAATGTTGATGAAACTGGTATGAAAATGACTACTTTGATAGATAAAAAGACCGGAAAACCAGTTGTTGCGTATGCTGTAAAATTACAGAAAGAAAATATGCAACCAAACGAAGAAGAATACGGCATTGCATTGCAAGATTCAAACGGTGAATTACAACATGCGGGAAAAAGATACAGAATTGTTGGTATGACTCGTTTTTACATAAATACAGAACGTAAAATGGTTATGCCACGATTTGAATCTGTCAGCCACAGTGTTGATATAGACAAACATACTAAGGCATTTATGACAGAAGAACGTATAGATTCATATATGAAATCATTGGAAAATACAGATTATGCGGGAATCGGGGTCAGATTGCATCAAATCAGAATAGAAAGAATGTTACAATGCAAACTTGGGAATTCTTTTATCGTAGCCGAAGGAAATTCTTTCCCATTTCATTATTCATTGGGATACAGATTGCCACCAATCACAGAACCAATAGAAAATACTTATTCGCTTATGACAGAATTTGCCAACATAAATAAAACACCAATTATGGAAAATGCTAAATACATATATGCAGATAAACAAGACGACAAATTTGTAATAGATTATTCGGCGAGTGCAGAACATTTTCTTGATGATTATTACAGACATGGCGGAAAACCATTGGACGATGTAATGCCAAATATGTTTTTGACTAAGAAATCTCTGGAACAATGGATAAAGATGATACGCCAACAACCAATGTTGTATTAATTCTGTCGCGCCCATTCATTCCCCGTGATAAACAATTAAAAAACCGGTATAAAACCGGTTTTGAATTTCTGGCGCGCCCAGAAGATTACCTCGGCATAAATGCCTGCGGTGCAACCGTAACGATTTCACGGCACTTCGTTTGCAAAATCTACTTGTGGTCACTCGGGCAAAGCCCTGCGTGGCAACCGTAACGATTTCGCTGCACTTCGTTTGCAAAATCTACTTGTTGTCGAACCCTGTTGAGTATTCTCGTCCGTCTGGGCACAAATTAAAAACCGGTATAAAACCGGTTTTGAATTTCTGGCGCGCCCAGAAGGATTCGAACCCTCAACCTTCTGATCCGTAGTCAGATGCTCTATCCAATTGAGCCATGGGCGCAACGAGGTATATTTTATATTATTTTATTTCAATTGCAAGTAAAAATACAATTATTTTGTTCTTTGTGCTTCTTTTATATATCTGTACCAATTAAAAGATGGTTGCTTAAAATAGGCCATATTAAAATGGCAAGGGCAAACCGATTTATAAAAACTTTTGTCCGAAGATTGTTCTTTTGAATCGCCAATCTCTACTTGATTTCCATTACGGACAACATCTCCGGTTTTTGTGCTGAATCTTAAATGATGTGTTGCTAATTTTCTGCAATCTTGGAATTCGCAAACCGCTTCAAGACGGTGTTTTTCATTACATACCTTGAAAAGCCAATCTGATGCAGAAAATTTACCACCATTACTGTCAATCAACAAACCATAGCAAAATATAGTTTTATCTAAATCTTTTGCGATATGGTTTAATATATCTATATCTTGAACCGAAAAAAATTGGATTTCGTCAATCAATATAAATTGAGTGTCTTCTTTTGGAATATAAGATTGTAAATTTTGTAGGGCCTTGGCTGGTTCTCTTAATCCGATACGAGATACAATTTCAGAATCTGAATCTCTGTTATCAGCAGCAGGTTTTAATACTTCGTATTGTTTGCCGGAATTTTTTAATTTATAAGCATTTATAATAAGTTCTGTAGATTTAGCAGCGCCCATAACACCGTAAAAGAAATGTAATTTTGCCATTTTTTCCTTCTTTCCTGTTTTTCGTCTCTCTGTGGTGTCCCTTTTGCGTAATATAAGCAAATTTACACACACTTGGTCAAGGTGTTTTATGATTTTTTATGGAATTTTATTTCATAACTGCCGTTATTTAACGGTTTGCATGATAAAATATATGGGCTGATAATACTTTCTTTAACCCATTGTTGAAATTTTATTTTCAATATACCGCTGGCACCCGTGATGATGGTCGCACTTTTTGGACGTTGGTCAATCAAATTTGATAACATTGTCCATGCTTCTTCTTCGGTGTGATTATGGAAATCTATTATTGGGTGCGCTGGTAAAATTTCAGGTTTTGGAATACGGGTAGATAAATGCAAAGATTTGCGGACTTCTTTTGCAGAATCATTTTCAGGTGTAAATTCTGCACCAATCATATCCGCAATATCTTTGTCATTTAATTTTCTCATTTTATTCTGCCAAATTTCCAACAGACATTGTTATACGGCGAATACCTGAACTGATAGATTTTTCTTTGTTTATGCGGGCTTTGATAATTTCACCTGTGTGATAAATATGGGTTCCGCCACATAATTCGCAAGAAACGTCCCCAGCGGTGATAACGCGAACTGTGTCACCATATTTTTCGCCAAACAAAGCCATTGCACCACGTTTTTTTGCGGATTCTATATCCATTTCTTCGTGTGCAACAGACAAATCTTCACTTATCCATTTGTTGATTAAATCTTCAACTGCCTGTTTTTCTTCGGCTGTCAAAGAGCGACCAAATGAAAAATCAAAACGAACTGAATCAGGCGCAACCTTGGACCCGCGTTGTTCAACATCATCATTTAATATTTGACGCAATGCGGCCTGTAATAAATGTGTTGCAGTATGTGCGCGTGCAGTTTGTTGACGTATTGTTTGATTTATTTCTGGCATAACTTCATCACCAACGGAAATTGTTTTTGCCAATGTTCCTTTGTGGATAACAATGTGTCCCACACGATTTGTTTCGGAAACATTCATAACAACTTCGTCGCCTTGCTTGAATACACCGCTGTCGCCGACCTGACCACCTTGGGTTCCATAGAAAGGTGTATGGTCTAATGCGATTTCCACTTCGTCATTTTCATTTGCAGATTTGACGAATTCTTCGCCACGCAAAATTGCCAATACTTTCGCAGGTTTTGTTGTTTTTGTTTCGTATTTTTCTGTGTCGTTTGTATCTGGTAAATCGGTTTGAGATTCCCACAACAATTTTGTTCCGCGTGTGTCTGCACGTGAACGTTCTTTCTGTTCTGCCATACATTTTTCAAATCCAGCGACATCAACAGAAATGTTTTTATCACGCAAAATCATTTGTGTTAAATCAACAGGGAAACCGTATGTATCAAATAATTTAAACGCGATATTGCCAGGCAATACATTGTTGTTGATGTTTGGTATTTCGTTTTCCAACAATTTCATACCGTTTTGCAACATATCTGCAAAGGCATTTTCTTCGTTCTTAATTATTTCAACGACATGAGATTCTTGTGTTTTTAATTCTGGGTATGCGTCGCCCATTTCTTTTACAAGTGCAGGGTAAAGAGCCGACAACAAAGCACCTTTGTGTCCCAACATTTGTCCATGACGCATTGCACGTCTTAAAATTCTGCGAATTACATATCCGCGGTCGGCATTGCTTGGAATAACACCGTCGGCAATAGCAAAACCAACAGAACGTAAATGGTCTGTGATAACTTTGAAACTGGTAATGTTTTCAGGTGTTTCTTTTACACCTGTTAAATCAGCGACGGCTTGTTTCAGATTTACGAATAAATCTGTGTCATAGTTGTCGTGTTTATTTTGCATAATAGATGCAAATCTTTCAAGACCAGCACCTGTATCAACATTTTGTTTTGGTAATGGTGTCAAAACGCCGTTTGCATCACGGTCATATTGCATAAACACATCATTCCAGATTTCAACATATCGGCCACCGTCTTCGTCTGGGGTTCCTGGTAATCCACCCGGCATATCTGGGCCAAAATCATAGTGCATTTCTGTACATGGACCACATGGACCTGTTTCACCCGCAGACCACCAATTATCTTTGTCTAATCTGATAGCGTCTTTGCCAGTAATCTTTTTCCATATTGCAGTTGCTTCATCATCACTGATATGTGTTGTGACGATAATTCTGTTTGGGTCTAAACCAAATACTTTGGTCAATAATTCCCAAGACATTTCAATAGCACCTTCTTTGAAATAATCACCGAAAGACCAATTACCTAACATTTCAAAGAAAGTATGATGACGGCCGTCAAAACCAACATCTTCAAGGTCATTATGTTTTCCGCCTGCACGAATACATTTTTGAACGTCTGCAACGCGTGGTGCAAATGCAGGTTCTGTGCCTTGTAAAATACCTTTCCATGGAACCATACCGGCAACCGTAAATAACAAGGTTGGATCATTTGGTATCAATGACGCAGATGGAACAATGGTGTGTCCTTTTGATTTAAAATAATCTAAAAATAATTTTCTTATTTCATTATAAGTCATAATATTTTTCCTTTTTGTCGTCCTATGATAAAATTATTAGTTCTAATATTCAATCATAAAATTGCAAAAGATATATTTTTTATGATATAATAGTTCTGTTATAACGAGAGAGATATCATGAACAAAAAACCAGGATTATTATTTGCAGTAGTATTCTTTGCCATAATTATATTGGCGGCTTCATTCAATATGAACCTGGGGGGTGGGGCGATTGTTAAATTAAAACCGGGGATAAATCCTGATACTATATTATATGTATGCCAAATTACAGAAAGTAATTGGAATGTTTTTGCAAATGTTTTTTCTATGTGGGAAAAATATGTGTATATGTTCTTTATTTTTGCAACGATTGTTTTATCGTTCAGTTGGGGTTGGGCATTATATCAAAATTTGTTGAAAGACAAATTCAGTGCGGATGTTTATAAAAACCCATGGGCTTTGACCAAGATGTTTTTCTGGGCTGGTGTGATATGCACAATATTGGCTATGACACCAAATTATTACAGAACCGTACATGTTCGTGGTGATAACAGAAATTGGGTTTTATGCGAGAATTTTTCAGAAGGTGCACACGCAGTAAGGGCCCAAGCCGTAGAATTGCGCCAAAAATAAATTTGTCAATAAAATAAAAAAATTTAATTTTTGCAATAAAACTCTTGACTTGAACCGCAGTTTTCTCTACGATTCGGATAAGCAGTGGAGGCAATGTCTTTGGAAATCAAATAAAAAAGATATTGTTCCAAGGGCATTGCCTTTGAAAACTGTCGGACAACCTTAAAAACTCTATATGAAAGGAGAAACACATGAACAAACAAGAATTGATTGAAGCAATTGCAAATGAAGTTGAAGTTACAAAAGCAACTGCAGCTGGTTGTTTGGATGCATTCATCAACGCAGTAACAAAAGTATTGAAGAAAAAAGGCGAAGTTCGCTTGGTTGGCTTTGGTACATTTACAACAACAAAACGTAAAGCAACAACTGGTCGCAACCCTCAAACAGGTGCTGCAATCAAGATTCCTGCTTCTACTCAACCAAAGTTCCGTGCTGGCAAAGCTTTGAAGGATGCTTTGAACTAAACTGTAGTTTGTTTTAGTAAGGTTAAAAACACCTGCAAATTTGTGGGTGTTTTTTTTGTGGAAAAAAATCTGCTTGATAATGAAAATTTTGTTGATAAAATTTTACTGTATTAAAAAAGGAAGGATACAATGGCAACAAAACAAATTAAAAAAACAACAAAAAACATAAAAACAACTGCTAAAAAAGCAACAGTTAAAAAAGCACCTGTCGTTGAACAAGAAACACCATGCCCATGCGGATGTGGTTGTGGATGTCATAAACATGGATTTATGCATTTCTTGAAAAAATTGATAATATTGGCAATCGTATTCTTGTTAGGTATGTTTGCTGGTCAATCAATTCATTTTGGCAAACCAAAATCTTGTCCATTTAATCACATGCAACCTGTGTTCACAAATGGTTGTTTGGATATGAGTGCTATCAAATGTCCAAAAATGCAAGAAAAGTTAATGAAAGCAGATGCAAATGGTGATGGTTGTATTTCTGCAGAAGAACACAAAGCAATGAAACAACAAATGTTTCAAGGTAAAAAAAGATTTCATGGTCATAAACATCAACCAAGAGATTAAAAATAACAAATAAAAAAAACACCCCGATTTTTCGGGGTGTTTTTTTATCCTTTCATAATGCGTGCTTTACTGCGTTCCCATTCGCGTTGTTTTATTGTTTCGCGTTTATCAACACGGTTTTTACCATATCCGATTCCTAATAAAACCTTTAATTTACCACGGTTATTGAAATAGAATTTCAATGGAACGATAGTTGCACCTTTTTCTTGCAATTTACCAATCAAACGATTGATTTGGTTTCTGTGTAATAATAATTGTCTTTGGCGTCTTTCGTCAAAATTTACAATACGATTTGCAGTTGGTAATTTTTGGATTTCAACGCCGGCTAAAAATAAATTATCACCACGTCTTTGGACAAATCCATCAACAATAGTTACCAATCCATAACGAACAGATTTTATTTCCGCACCAGTCAATGAAATGCCAGCCTCTATTGTGTCTTCAATAGAGTAAGCAAAACGGGCCTTGCGATTTTCAGAAACCTGGCCAGATTTAATTATTTGACGTGGCATTTTGGATATAATCTCTTTGTGTTTTCTGTAAGTATAGTTTCTAAATCTTCAATTTGCAAATTTTTAATATTTGCCAAAACTTTTGCAGTTTCAATCATCATTGCAGATTCACATTGTTTTCCGCGATATGGCACCGGTGCGCAATATGGCGCATCAGTTTCAATAACAATTCTGTCGTTTGGTATTTTTGCAAATGTTTCACGTATAGATTCTGCGTTCTTGAAAGTTAAAATACCACTGGCTGAAAAATAAAATCCGCGGTCCAACATAATCTTGGCCAGTTCCCAATTTGATGTAAAACAATGCATAACACCATGGTATTTATCGGTTAAAATGTTTGCAGTATCTTGTTCGGCATCTCTGGTATGAATTGCGACTGGCATATTATGTTTATATGCAATATCTAATTGGCGTTCAAATAATTCAATTTGTTTATCACGTGTTTGTGGTGTGTAATGATAATCCAGGCCAATTTCACCAACACCGATAACCAATGGGTGTGATAAAATTTCATCTGTTAAAAAATCTTCTGGATTTGCATCAACATAATCAGGGTGAATACCGGTTGTCACAAAAATATTATTGTGTTTTTCTGCAATTTCAATCGCTGGTTTAATATCAGTTGGGTCGGCAGTTGCACAAATCATAATATCAACACCGGCATCATTTGCGCGTTTGATATAATCATCTGGGCCGTCTGGTAAATCGTATGTTAAATGACAATGCGTATCTATAAACATTTTTTTATTTCCGTAATAATTTTGAACAAAGATATATCAGGTTTCAGATTTAATCTGCTGATATCATAAATCGCATTTGAAGCATCTGGATATAAATCAACCAAACCAAAATGAGCAATTGCGTCCAATAAAATATTATACAGAGATGGTTCACCCGCGATTTTTTCAGCGATTTTCATCATATCACTGGCGGTTGAATGTTTGTTTTGTAAAATATCCAATAAATCTTCGTATATAATATCCCCACCAGATGATTTTAGATTTGCTATTTTACCGAAACTGCCGTTGGCCAATTTCAATATATCTTCGCTGATTGTTGTGTCTGGCATAAATTTATAACACAATTCGCGTAACTCAGAAATTGTCAGTGGGTGCATTTTTTCAACGCGCGCACGTGAACGGACGGTTGGTAAAACATTTGATAATTGGTGTGTCACCAACAAGAATAATGTTTGCTGTGGTGGTTCTTCCAATAATTTCAAGATTGCGTTTGATGCCGATGGTGTCAATTCGTCTACAGAATCTATCAACACAACACGCCATTGACCAGACATAGAAGACATCTGCATTTTTTCAATCATTGCACGCACAGTTGAAACAGAAATAGCTTTTGCGTCTGTTTTTGATGCACCGTGTGGGTCAATATTTCGTGCCAAATCTACGATAAAGAAATCACCGACATTTCCATAAACATTTTTTGCAATTTTATATGCCAATGTAGATTTTCCAATTCCACGTGGACCACATAACATCCATACCGGATGGATAGGGTGTTTGTCACGATTATTCCATGCGTCCATAAATGTTTTGTATGTTTCTTCGTGTCCAATTAAACAATCGTTATCCATTGGATTTGGAAATTCAAATGCTGATTCTTTCTTTTTTGTAGCCATTTATTTTCCCCATATCATCACAGATATATTTTTCAATATTCTGCCAAATAATTGTATTTTTCTGACTCGTTCTTTTGCAACCATTGGAATTCTTTTAATAATGTTGCCGTCTTGTTCAATGATAACTTCACCAATGTGTTGTCCTGGTTTTACAGGCGCCTGAACTGGTTGGTTAAATCGTGCCAAAACACGAACATTTTTCAATGTTGCATCTTTCGGTGTTGTAATAGCAACATTTTCATTTACAGTTGCAATAACGGTTGGACGAATGCCATACCACACTGGTATTTCTGCTAATTTATCGCCAGGTTTGAAAAATATTTTTGTTTTGGTGTTTTTATAACCATAATTTAACATTTTTTTCATTTCTTCAGCCAAAGCATCATGACCAGAACCCTTGAATCCATTTATTACACCAATCAAACGGCGATTTCCGATTTTACTGCTGGCCACAACACCATAGCCACCATCATTTGTGTGGCCTGTCTTTAATCCGTCTGCACCAGACATAGAAAACAATAATTTGTTATAATTCATTGTGTGTGTGCGAACCCAATCATTACACCAATCGGTTTTTGTATCTGAAAATTCAAAACGTTTGGTTGAAAACCAAGGATAAAAATCAGGGTATTCATGGATAATATATTTTGCCAACATTGCCAATTCGCGTGAAGTCATCATATTGTTTTCATTTGGCAGACCACTTGCATTTCCGAAAGTTGATTGTTCCATACCAATTTCACGTGCTTTTGTAGTCATTTTTTCAGTGAATTTTTGTTCGCTGCCAGAAATCTTTTCTGCAATTGTAACTGTTGCGTCGCCCGCAGATAAAACAATGGTTCCCAATATTGCGTCCATAACGCTTATTTTTTGGCCCGGAATCAAACAAAGTTTGCTGGCTGAATACCATAATGGATTTTTATAGTTAGCGTTTTCAGAAACGGAAATTTTGTCGGTTGTTTTAATATGACCAGATTTCAATTCATCAAACAATACAGTCAAAGTCATCAATTTCAACATAGAAGACGGTGGCATTAAAACATCTGCATTTTTAGAGAAAATTTCAGCACCACTTTCGTAATCTATCAAATAAGCTGATTTTGCATTTGTAGAAAAATTAGCACCATTGGCAATGCCAGTGAACATAAAACATAACAAAATCAGGAATATTTTTCTCATAGCAGTGAAATAATAGCAATAATAAACGCTATTTCCAATGTTTTTTTATAAAAAAATACGCAGATATTTCACCTGCGTATCATATACGAAATCAGCACATTTTATTGACGTTGTTTCATCATGTTTTGTTTCAACATAATTGTTTTATGATTTCTGATGTGTTCTGCAACATTGAACATAAAACCAGCGTCAAGCATAGTATGTTCTTGCAAAATATTTAAGATTTCTTGTTCTATATTTTTAACTTTTGCTTCAAACACTTCTTGTGATGGAACATTATTATTCAATGTGTCGTATTGTCTGGCCAACATTACGATTTGTTCAATTTCTTGTTTGTTCAAAGAATTACATACAAAATCACATAATTCTTTTAACGCGGTTTCATCTTGCTTTACAGTTTTCAGAACTGCAAGTTCTGGATAGTTTTTTATTGCCCAATCTGCATATTTATCAGCAATTTTTTTCATGTGATTGCGTGTTTCTTTTGGAACAGATATCATAGAGAAATAAACCATGTATAAACATAAAACAACCAATAGGGCACTTAAAGTATAATTTTTCACTGTTTGGCGAACAATAGATTCTGTTGTAGATTTATATTTGGTTTTTGTATTCGATATTGCAAAAGCACCGGTTCCCAAAATAATCAAACTGAATAGACCTGTGCCAAAATAGTAAGGGCGCATATATCTTGAAAAAACTTTGTTTTTTGCCATGTTAAAAACCTTTTTTGTTATTTTAACTAAAATTATAACTTGAAAATGTGTGTTGTCAATGTTTTTTCTTGACAATATTTGTATTTGTATTATTTTTTTGTCGTATAACAAAAGGGTATAATTGTGAAAAACAATATTAAACAAAATATTAAAACTTTACCTATCAAAGGTTTAATTGCAGCAATGTCTTTATTGCCGGTTGCGAAATCGTCTGCAAAAACAAATTACCAATTAAAACCAGATAATAAATACACTTTGGTCGTCAAAGGTGGCCCTACATTTGTATTGCCTTCATATATTATCAACAGCAATATCAAAGGCAACGATATGTCTGGATTTAATGGTGGCGGTTTTATAGAAGTGGGGGCTGCCAGATGGTTGGGTGAACAGGGATATACTGGAAAAGCAGAATTTTTGATGGATTTTACAGGTCGTATAGATATTATGCACATGAATTCCAAGGCGTCTGCTGTTTATGATAAAAGAAATGTTCATAATGATCCAAATTATTTTGCAGATGATGTAAATCCAAGAAGTGTAAACGATTTGATTGCATCATTAAATATGTCAACAGGATTTGGTGGCCATGGTGTTACAGTTGGTGCAAACGCAGGTTTGGGCTGGCATTTTGATAATGGCGGAAATTATGGCCCAGTTTGTATATTTGGTACGGGCCTCGGGGTCAGATTAAATGATTACATGCAATTAAATGCGAAATATCGTTTTTATTTCTTTCCATTTGAAAATCTTGGATCTGAAACATTTAAACCAACAACGGTGAGATTGCGTAATTTGGTTGAATTAGGTTTTGTGTATAAAATTCAAGGTGTACAAAAAAGCAGATAATTGCAAAGATTTGTGTTGTGAAACCCGAACGAAAGTTCGGGTTTTTATTTGGT
>CADBLE010000006.1:0-36508 GCA_902795435.1 uncultured Pseudomonadota bacterium | reverse complement strand
CATTAGCACAATGGTTAGATAAACGTTTTGCTAAACAGAAAGAAGTTGCGTCCAGTCGTAAATTCAATCGTGCTGCGAATATTTATATGAATAATGAAGAAAGCGGGTTGGACCAATTAAAATATTACGCTTCGCAATTATTTACTGGTGGGCGTATGGGGACAATAAAATTATTAGAATACATAACAAAACTGGCAAATGTTGGGCTGATAGATAATGTAATTTTGCGTAAATTAGAAGAAGTTTATAAAAACGCAAATAATGATGAAAAGAAAATTGTTCAATGGATGAAAAAGCATCCTACAACATGGTCTTATCTGTCATATTATCTGACAATTGCTTTAATTGGAACAATGACTTGGGGTGGGGTGAAAATCAATGATGCGGTAAAAGACAAATCAAAAGATAACCCAAAAGATAAAAAGGAAATAGTTGTAAATCCAGAACCAAACAAAGACGATGAAAAAACAATAATATATGCACCTGAAAATAACGATGAAGAAACCATAGAAGATAATGATAATGGTAAAAATGATGATATTGGTATAAAACCAAATAAAACCTATGATTTGACACAACCTGATTTCATAAATAATTTTGTTGAAGAAAATTGGACTGAAATTGTAATTTCTGTGCTTGAAATGGAAACTTACAGATTGACTCCAAAACTTCAACCTGGGGAATCGCGTTATACATATGGTCCGGGACTTACATGGGTTTATACAAGGGATAAAACAGGAAATATTGTACAGCATCCTTGTACTGGTGAATGGAAAACAAAGGCCGATAAATTTACGGTTGAAGACCATTTTAAGCAATTAAAAATGCATCTTTTGTATAAAACAGAATGTATGCATCAAATAAAAAATAAAGCAATAGCAAATGGTTTGGATAAATTGACCAAAGAACAAATTATGGGATTGCTGATTGCTGCTTACCAATTACCTGCAGATGCATCACCTATTATAAAAAATATAGCCGCTGCTGGAAATAATGTACAAAAACAAATAGATGCGTTTCAATATTATAAGGGTAAATCAAAATGGAAAAATGGTACATTAAAACGTCGTTGGTGGTGTGCGATGTATTATATTGGTAAAATAAACGCAAATGATTTGTACAAATTAAACAGAGATGCGTTTGCCGAAGCAAATATAAATACATTATTGAGCAGGGGGCATTATAAAAAAGATGCCGCTACAATCAAATATGCGCTGGCTTTAACCAGAAACACATCAACCGTTGAAGAATTTATAAAAAAATACAATATATTAGACGGGGAAATAAAAATAGATAATTCAAAACCAAAACCGATAGAATCTGAAGAAATTGATGATCCATCTATGGCAGAAATGATTTTGGGGCTAGAAGCATATAAATCGGCAGATTATAATTCTGCAATAAAACATTACAAGAAAGCCATGGAAATAAATCCTGATAATATAGAAGCGTATTCTTCATTGTCTGTTTCATACAAGAAACAGGGTGATAAATATATGAATGCTAAAAATTGGGATTCTGCAAAAGATTGTTATGAAAAATGTTGCAGGGCTGTAAAAGATGGTGCTGCACGTGTAAATGCTAATCGTGAGTCGTTACAAGAAGATTTAACTATTAAATCTTCTCTGTACTATAATGCGGGGCAGGCCAGAGATGCCCTTGGGGATATTTATAAATATAAAAATGATTATGGCACTGCTATTCGCAATTATGATTTAGCGTCTAAAAACTATCAAACTGCAATTGATAATGCAACAATGATGGAAATGGACGATAATGTGATATCTATTTATCAAAATGCAAAATCAAAATCTTTATCCAAAAAATCAGATTTACAAAAGAAAGAAAAGGCAAAACAAGCGTCTGTTAAACAAAAGAAAGTGAAAGTAAAAACCGCCGTCGGTAAATCAAAAAACAAAAAAGCGGCATTTACTATGGCTACTATTAAATTGAAACAAGCACATTCTGTTGTCGGTGTGATAGACACATCACATGAATACAATGCTTAAAAAAACACCCACATTTGTGGGTGTTTTTTTTTATCTTTCGTTATCCATAACATTTTGTACAGAAACAGAATTATATATTTGGCGAATATGATTCATAAATGATTGGTAATCATCACTTTTCTTTAATTTTTCATACCACTCATTAAATTGAGCAGATAAAATAGCCGCATTTTTTTTGATTGTTTCTGCAAGATATGGGTCATAATCAGATATCTTTTTAATTGAATCATAATATGCTATTTCTTGTTTGTATTTTTGAATTTTTTGTTGGCATTCTGCACGGAGTTTATCTTTTTCAGATTCTGGAATTTGATAATTGTTTATGTATCTTATTTCATCGGTTTGGTTTTCTATGCCACAATTTGTCCAAAAATTTCTGCCTTTTATAGATATTAAAAAAGAATCTTCATACAATTTCGCAAAATCAACAGGTTTATTTTCTATCAAATTTTTGATTATAGATATCATTGCGGGATTGTGAATATTATTAGCGATAAAAACAACTAATTCTTCAAGGTCTGGTGCGTTTAATAATCCGTATTTATCAAAACCACCATAAAAACAAGTTCTTATGTGTCCCCAAAAATTTTCCATATCTGCATACAGAGAACCCGAATGCCCCTTGTTTGATGCGGTTGCGTACAATCCCATATTGACAGCGGTTTCTGCAATTGCGGTATTTGCCGGGGAACCGTCGGATAATTCGTTTGTTTCAACAAAACCCATTTTTTCCATACTCATACGGACAACGGCATCACGCAGAAAATGTGATAATATATCAAAACGGCTTTCTTCGAACAGACCGCGTAAAAATGCCTTTTTGTCTTTGGCAGATTCGTACATTTTTTTTACGCGTTCATCAGCGCGCAATTCGTTTTTGATTTCATATTCATCAAAATCAGCGTTTTTGTATTTGTTATAAATTTCAAGTTCTGATGGGGATAACATAGATAGAATAGTTTGAATTTCTTCTTCTGTGAAATTGTCGCGTTTATATGTTGCACCATGTTCGTTTATTGAATATAAAACATCATTTGATGGTTGAATAATAAAGGTTCTATCAGATAAAATTAAACCTTTTGTTGGATTAACAGACCAATATGTATCAACCCCAGAAATTTCAGCAGGATTACCGTTCTTTTTAACAATATCTGTATATGGTGTTAAAATAACAATAGGGCTATCGTCCCAATTCCCCATCATATGACCGCGAACAACATGATTAAACGTCGTGTGAACTGTATTTCGTGGTATATCAAAATTTGTAGCCATCGCAGTTGATGGGATATATATTGTGCCATCTTGGTGTTTTTGTGGTAAATATTTTGTTGCGTGAACCACACACCAGTTTTCAGGTTTTGACATATAATTTTCGCCAGCATAACCTATAATTTGTTCGTAGGCCTGTTTAAAAGATTCTGCTTTGCTCATAATAAAATACCCTTATGAAATATATTATACCACAAAGAACATAAAAAACTAAGAAAAAACACCGCACAGGGCGGTGTTTTCTTATTGTGGCGGAGACGAAGTATTCCCTCGGCATAAATGCCTGTGGGGCAACCGTAACGATTTCGCTGCACTTCGTTTGTAAAATCTACTTGTTGTCGAACCATGGCAACTGCGTTGCGAATGGTTCAAATCTGCCTCGCTTTTTCGACAATAAAAAAACACCGCACGAGGCGATGTTTTCTTATTGTGGCGGAGACGAAGGGATTCGAACCCTTGATACCCTTGCGAGTATACCACATTTCCAATGTGGCGCACTAGACCAACTATGCGACGTCTCCAAATCAGGAATTAGTCTTCGTTTTCAGATTCATCTGGGGTGTCGTCTTCTTCAACAACATCTTCCGCAGGTGCGCTTTCTTCAACAAAAGAATCTTCCAATTCTGCATCAATATTGCGCAATTTTGGATCTTCTGATTTTACTTCGAAATCAGAATCATCTGCAACAGGTGTATCTTTGTAAGATTCAATGAATTCATGACGAACTTCTTTGACATCTAATTTACCACTTGCGATTTCACGTAATGCGACAACTGTCAATTTGTCGTTTTTCTTTTCAACGACCGCTGGGGCACCACCGTTCAAATCACGAACGCGTTGAGATGCCAACATACCCAGTTCATAACGGCTGTCTACATAAGGTAAAGTGTCTGAATTTGTTACACGTGCCATATTAAAATCCTTTGTTGAAATCATTTTTATCCACGATATAATGCATTATATGGTCTTAAAAATCAAGAAGAAAATGCAAAAATGAATATAAAAACAATATCTTTTGGCTGTCGTCTTAATGCATTGGAATCAGAAAAAATTTCCAAGATGTTGTCTAATGTTATGGAAACGGCAATCGTAGCGAACACTTGCTCTGTTACCGCAGAGGCTGAACGTCAATGTGCCCAGGCGGTTCGCAGGTTATCTCGTGAAAATCCAAATGTGGTTATTTTTGTTACAGGGTGTGGTTCAACGCGTAACGAAAAATTATTTTCTTCTATTCCACATGTTATTGTGATTTCAAACAAAGATAAAACAGATTTGAATGCCTATGTTTCTGCATTAAAACAGGCGAATTTTAATGTTTCTTGCCCAAAGATAGAATCTTTCAAGTCAAATGAATCAAAATTATCAAAACAATTTGTACAGATACAAAATGGCTGTAATCACGATTGCACATATTGTGTAACCCGTCTTTTAAGGGGTGAAAATGTGTCTTTTCCGTATTCTGAAATATTGTCAGATGTCAAAGAAGCAATCAAAAATGGTTTTTATGAAATTGTTTTAACTGGTGTTGATACGGCTTCTTATGTCAGACAAGAAAACGGAAAACCATTTTTACTATCAAATGTGTGTGAAAATTTATTGAAAGATGTTCCAGAAATGAAACATTTAAGATTATCTTCTATTGATCCGGCGTCACCAGAAGTGCCGAAAATCATAGAAATAATGAAAACAAATACCCGTTTTATGCCGCATTTACATTTATCTATGCAATCTGGTTCTGATACGATATTAAAATCTATGCGTCGCCGTCATAATGCAGATTCTTTGCGTAATTTAATCAAATTGGCGGACGGTAAGATTTCTTTCAGTGCCGATATAATCTGTGGTTTTCCGGGCGAAACAGACGAATTGTTCCGCGAAACAGCGGATTTGATTCGTGAAATAGGATTGATTCATGTGCACGCGTTCCCTTATTCGCCACGACCAAACACTGTTGCGGCGACAATGCCAAATCAAGTGGACAGAAACATATCAAAACAACGTGTTAAAATCATAGATAATATCGCAAAGGATAATCTGAAATTATTTATGAAACAACAAATAGGGAAAACAGTTTCTGTTTTGGTAGAAGAAAACAATACCGGTCGTACCCCTGATGATATAGATATTAAAATTGTTGGTGAAAATATCGCAAACAAAACGATTTTAGATGTGAAAATTACAGGAATTGAAAATAATTGCTTTATTGGTGAAATAAAATAAAAATACCGGCTTTTGCCGGTGTTTTTTTGTGCTTTTATGCGTTGCGACCCGCGACAACACCGCTTGAAAACGCCCATTGCAGATTAAAACCACCCAAATCACCAGATATATCCATTACTTCGCCTGCGAAAAACAGGCCAGGACACAGCAAAGATTCCATTGTTTTTGACGATATGTCTTTTGTATCAACACCGCCAAATGTGATTTCAGCAGCATTCATACCGATTGTTTCATAATCTTCTATAGCAAAGTTATATATTTTATCGGATATTTCTTTCAATTCGCTGTCCTTGAAATCTGCAATGTTTTTGTGCGGGTTTGTTAAAAAGAACAGGGCAAGTTTATTTGGCAAATATTCGCCCAATATTGTTGAAATATCTTTTTTACCGTTTGTTTGTTTTGCGGTTTTCAAGATATCAAAAACATTTTTATTTGGCATAAAATTTATTGTAAATTTACCAGTGGATAAACTGGTGCGATAAATTGCCGGACCACCAATTCCGAAATGTGTAAATAACAAATTATCACATATAATTCTGTCTTTATTTTTTATCTGAACCATACATGAAATTCCAGATAAATTTGCATCAAAATATTTTGTTTTTAATGCACATAAAGCAGGGCGCAAAGGAACGATTTTATGACCGAATTTTTTTGCTATTAAATGACCGATATTTGATACACCTAATACGGGATAAGAAACCCCGCCAGTAGCAATAATTATTGAATAACATTGAAATTGAATTTTTTCAGTATTTACAATAAATAAATTTTCGTTTTTATAAACAGATTCAACTTTCGTATTATATTTTATTTCTATATTTTTTATATCGTTTTTTAATGTGTCTACAATGTATTTTGCACCGTCTGTACAGAAGTATCTGCCTGGTTCTTTTTCAATGAATTTTATACCTTTTTCTTTTACCCAATTTAATGTGTCAATTGGTGAAAATTGTTTCAATGCAGATATGGTAAATTTTGGGTTGTTTCCAAAGTATGTTTTATATGTTGCAGATGTGTTTGTGAAATTGCAATTACCACCACCTGAAATTGCAACTTTTCGTGCGTGCGTATCACCCATGTCTAAAATCAGAACACTTTTTTTACGTAAATATAATTCGTGTGCCGCTTTTAATCCAGCAGCCCCCGCACCAATAATAATTGTATCGTATGTTTTCATAATATATATGGTATATCAAATAATCACAACTTCCATAAAAATATTGAAAAATAAAAAATATTGTTTTATAATGCTGGCTATCAAAAGCAAATGTTTTTGATAACACAGGGTGGATTTATTTCCTAACTTGTTCGACCTTTAACTGAACTAAATAAGGAGTCTAAAATGTCAGTTGTATATGTCGGTGGTAACGTACATTTAACAAACAAAAATCACAAAATTCAATCATATATAGAAGCACCAAAACCAGATGAATCTGGGTTGGAAATATTGTTTGATAATCTTGATTTAATATTAAAACACAAAGATTTAATACTGTCTGATCAAGATTTTTACAGTATTAAAATCAAAGGCATAGGTGCAGGTGGTTGTTATATTGGTGGTATCAATCTTTTATTAGGCGATCTGTTGACTTTATGGGAATATGGTAAATGGCATAAAGATAATAAATATTATTTTTATGTTATTGGTTCCCCATTAAGCGGATCAAATAGCGCATCTTTCTATGATATTAAGGAACGCAAGATAAAAAGAGAACGTAATGTAATACCGTGGGGAGTATTGGGTTTTAGTGCTTTTAATTATGTACAACATGGTTCGTTTTCGCCACAGGATAAAAGCGTGCTGTGTTCTGGATGGCGGCAAAAACACGATATAACTCAATACAATATTTATGATTTAATAAAAAAGCTAAAACAATCATAAAAAAAAGGCCGTCAAAAGACGGCTTTTTAATCTGTGGTGGGTTAGGTAGGACTCGAACCCACGACCAAAGCGTTATGAGCGCTCCGCTCTAACCAACTGAGCTACTAACCCACAGCGAACTATATTATATCTATTTTGTTTTGTCTTGCAAGACAAAAATGAACATATCTTGCTTTTTTTTGATGATTATGCTAAACATAACCGTATGCCTGATGTGATTCCGATTTTGAATGAAAACCAAATGTGTGCATTTAATACGATAGAGTGCACAAATTCTAATGTTTTAATCTTGGGTCAGGCAGGAACAGGCAAATCAACATTTGTAAATTATCTTAAATCTGTATCAACAAAACGTATTGTGTGCGCATGTCCAACGGCGGTTTCTGCGTTAAATATTGGTGGTCAAACAATTCATTCTTTGTTTCAAATTCAACCGCGTGATTTTATTCTGCCAGAAATTCTTAAATTAAAGGCGAAACCACGTAATATTTTGGTTGCCACAGATGTTTTGGTGATAGATGAAATATCTATGGTTGCACCAGATTTGCTGGACGCAATAGATATATTGGCACGTATGGCGCGTCGTAATAATGAACCATTCGGTGGTATCCAGGTGGTTGGTATTGGTGATTTATTTCAATTACCGCCGGTTATAACGCGTGACGCAGAAGATTACTATAAACAAGAATATGGTTATAAAAACGCTTATTTTTTTGATGCAAACGTTTATAAACGTGCGAATTTCTTGAAATTTGATTTTAATCAGGTTTATCGTCAAAGTGATAATGAATTATTAAATAATTTGGTGTTGTTGCGAAATAATGATGTTTCTGCGTTGCCTTTCTTTAACAATTGTCGCATAGAAGATAAACAAATACTTGAAAACGCGGTTATAATCACGCCATTTCGCGCAATTGCAGACAGGATAAATGCAGACAGGTTAAATCAAATATCTGCGCCTGAAATTAAATATACGGGTGAAATAGACGGTAATTTTAATGCAAATGATGTGCCGGCACCTATGGAATTGAAGTTAAAGCAGGGTGCATTGGTAATGTTTGTTAAAAACAGTGATAAATGGCATAATGGTTCTATGGGGGTTATAGAGGGTTTGGGTACCCGCAGCATAAATGTCAGAATTATAGATGATAACAGATGTGAAATTGTTACGGTTAAACCTGAAAAATGGTCAAAGATAGAATATTCGCGTGATGAAAACGACAGAATAATTGAAAACGAAGTTGGTTCTTATAAGCAATTTCCACTTGTTTTGGGATATGCAATGACGATACATAAATCCCAAGGGAAAACTTTGTCAAAGGTTGTTTTAGATATTTCAAGTGGTGCGTTTGCACATGGTCAAACATATGTTGCGTTATCACGAACACGTTCTGCAAAAGACATGCATATTGTAAAACCGTTGCGAGAAAGAGATATAATTTTTGATAAAAGAATTATTGATTTTGTAAATGATGTTTCGGAATAAATTATAATTGTTTTTCCATTAAAATTGCATCAACACCATTATAGTATTTAGGGCGCAAACCAACGTTCTTGAAACCGGTTGATTCATATAATTTTTGTCCCGCAATATTTGTTGAAGAAACTTCTAAAAATATTTTTTTAACCCCTTGATTTTTAAGGATATTTTCAATTATACCAATCATAGCGGTTGCGATACCTTTGCGTTGCATTTCAGGGTTTACACCAATGGTAATTATTTCCGCTTCATCAACCACAGAACGATAAACAATAAACCCGTTTTCAGACATAATAATTTCGCATCCAGATTTTTTCAAATCACGAAAATCATCTGATGACCATGGGTGTTCAGGAAAACATTTTGCATGAAGATTTGCGATTTCATCAAACATTATTTTTCAGCATAACTTGGTCTTAAATACATTGGAATCACAGGTTCTAAATTACCATTTTTAATTTTTGTTTCAACAATGTCTTTTGCACACATAAAATTGTATGGTTTATGACCAACGGTTGATGGACATTTCATTTGTTCTGTTTCTACTTCGTCAATAGTCATTGTCCCAGGTGTATGCACAGGGGACGCAACAAAGAAATCACCACGGCCAGAATCTATCGCAACAAATGCGTTTGGTGTTTCATGTAAATATAATTCAAATACATTTACAGGAACGACAGGTATATTTAATGCAATACCGATACCTTTTGCGTATGCGATACCCATACGAATACCAGTAAAACTGCCTGGTCCAACAATAACACCAATGGCGGTTAAATCACGCATAGAAGCATTGTTTTCTTGCAAGAAATTCATTACTGCATTTGGCAAGGCGATTGCTTGTTTTTCAGCGTCTATTTTTGTGTGTTTATCGTCCAACAATAATTCTATACCACGTTCTGAAGTATTTATAACCAAAATCATGTTGTGTTTCCTTTTTTTTATATTCTGGCGCTGAAACCAATTTTGTTATTTATGTTTGCGTGATTATGAACAGATAATAATTGGTCGATTTTTTCTTTTGTAAATTCTGTTTTAACATCTTCGCCATTATTTTCCAGCAAACTGCGACGCAACATAGCAGATATTTCACGTTGTAATTCACGGACACCTTGTTCAGATGTGTATTCACGAATAATATGTAATATTGCATCATCATCTATAACGATATTTTCAACATTCCAACCCGTATCATTTGCGGCACGTTCCAATAAATGTTCACGTGCAATACATAATTTTTCTTGTTCTGTGTATGCCGGAATTTCAATGATTTCCATACGGTCTTTCAATGCAGAAGACATATTTAACGAATTAGATGTCGCAATAAACAAAATGTTTGATAAATCAAAATCTACTTCCAAATAATGATCACGGAAAGTTTTGTTTTGTTCTGGGTCTAATATTTCGAGCAGGGCAGATTCAGGGTCACCACGCCAATCGCGTCCCATTTTATCTATTTCGTCCAATACAATAACAGGATTGTTTGTTTTGCATCTTTTTAACGCGTCCATAATGCGACCACATTGTGCGCCGATATATGTTTTTCTGTGCCCGCGGAAATGAGATTCATCAGAAATGCCACCCAAAGAAATTCTGCAATATTTACGGCCCAATGCGTCTGCGATAGATTTGCAAAGTGATGTTTTACCAACACCAGGTGCGCCAACAAAGCATAAAATACTGCCACGGTTTTTGCCCGTTTTTTTCATAACAGCAATATGTTCTAAAATTCTTTCTTTGACGGATTTCATACCCGAGTGTTCTTTGTCCAATGTTTCGCGTGCGGTTTGTAAATCTATTGGGAAAGAATCACTTTTATCCCATGGCATAGACAATAATTCATCAAGATATGTTTTTAATAATCCGCCTTCCTGGGACATTGGGGACATTGCGCGCATACGTTTTAATTCAGACATTGCCTTTTCTTTGACTTCTTTTGGCATATTAGATTTTTCAATCTTTTTGCGTATGCTGATGGTTGAATTTTCTTCTTCGTCATCTTCACCCATTTCTTTTTGGATAGCACGCAATTTTTCTTGTAAAATAGCCTGTCTTTGACCGCTTTCCATTTGATTTTGAATACGACGATTTATATCAGATTCAATTTTTTGTGTTTCAAGAACCAATAAAACCTGTTCCAATAGGGCAATCAATTTTTCGCGCCAACTGGTTATTCTTAGAATATTGATAGCGTTTTCTGTATCTATTTCTGCCATTTGAATCACAGAATCTATAAATGCAGGTAATGGATAATTTTGGATAACCGCACGTAATTTTTCAATTTTTGATTTGTGATTATTAGTCAATTCTTGCATTACATCTGCAATTTTATCACGCAAGATAAGTGTTTGTTCTAAATCTTGGTCGTCCAATATATGAACAGGGGTAATATCCGCGGAAAAAATGCGTTTATCAACACTTATATTTGATAATTCTACAACATCAGTTGTTCTGATTATTGTATGAACCGCACCGTCAGGCATGTGTAAAACCTGGGCAATTTCACCGTATGTACCCGTCGTGAATAAATCGTTTGCAATTACTGGATATGGCCAACCATGTTGTGGGCATAAAACAATTTTGCGACTTTGTTCCATTGCTGATTCTATACATGCAACAGACATAGGATTATCGACATACACCGGCACCGTCAGGCCCGGATGTACAACCAAATCACGAACAGGTAAAATAAATTCTTTCATAGCATTTGTAAATATAGAATATTTTATAGATTTTTCAAGGTATAAAAAAATTCCCTGATGGAAAATCAGAGAATTTTTTATTTTTCTCAATCGTTTATATTAACGACGGCGAACAAAATTGTTTCCGTGAGATTGTGCGTTATTGCTGGAGCGTTTTGATAAATAACGTGCACCAATCAAAACCAACCATTCAACAGACAATAATGCCAATGCGATAACTTTTTCTTGGCAACCCTGTAAATATGCCAAAACATATACAAATTGTGCGATGTAAGAAATGTATAAAACACCGAACACGCCTGTAAAGAATATTTTTTTGATTTTTCCGAACATTTTATTTTCCTTTTTATTTTATCATTCATATCGGGTTTCTGGTGCCAGGTACCCGACAGACCCCGCAAAAGCTAAAGTGAAATACATCAACAATTGCCAATGTATTTCTATGCTATATTAAGCAGCCATTGCAAAGCGAACATTGTCGTTCGCAGCGATTCTATCGCCATTCAGTTTTTAGTTTGTTTATAACGGAACAACCCGGATTCAATCTATTTGCCTTTATTTCGCCTGTCGAAACTATGTCAGCCCCATAAAAATTGGTGGAGCTGTGGGGTACCGCCCCCCAGTCCAAAACGATTATTCCGCAAAGAATTCAGAATCATCACCATTTGCATGGCAATGTACATTATAAATATTTATACTAGAAATTGCAAGTTTTTAAGTTATAATGGTGTCAAAGGTTAAAAAAATGAAGTTCTTAGATAAAGCAAAAATTTATATCAAAGCGGGCGACGGTGGCAATGGGGCTGCTTCGTTCAGACGCGAAAAATATATTGAATTTGGTGGCCCAAACGGCGGCGACGGTGGTCGCGGTGGTGATGTTGTTTTTCGTGCCGTTCCAAATGTGAACACTTTGATAGATTACAGATATAAAACCAAATTTGTTGCACAACGTGGTCAAAACGGTATGGGAAAAATGAGAACTGGTTATTCTGGTGAAACATTGTATCTGCCTGTGCCAACGGGGACGGTGATATTATCTGAAAACGAAGAATTAGAATATGCGGATTTGAATCAAGACGGTATGGAATATCGTGCCGCCCGTGGTGGAAATGGTGGTTGGGGAAATTTACATTTCAAAAGTCCTACGAACCGTGCCCCGCGTCAGGCAAATGATGGTTTGCCAGGTGAAGAAAGAACATTGGTTTTAAGATTAAAATTGATTGCAGATATTGGTTTGGTTGGTTTTCCAAATGCGGGTAAATCTACATTGTTATCTGTGGTTACATCTGCCCGTCCAAAGATTGCAAATTATGCGTTTACAACATTGAATCCGCAATTAGGTGTTATGTATGCACATAATCGTGAATTTGTGATGGTTGATTTGCCAGGTTTGATAGAAGGCGCACACATGGGCGTTGGTCTGGGGGATAGATTTTTGGGGCACGCAGAAAGAACAAAATTGATTTTACATGTAATTGACGGTTCTGAATCTGATTGGGCGTCCAGGTATAAAGCAATTCGTCACGAAATGGATTCATACGGCGGTGGATTATTAGACAAACCAGAAATCGTGGTTATAAATAAAATAGATACTCTGTCCGAAGATGAATTGAAAGAAAAATTATCTGAATTCAAGAAATCTTTTGGCCGTAAAAAGAAACCAGAAATTATAACTATCAGTGCCGCGGGCCATATCGGTGTAGAAGATATGATTGCGACAATAGAAAAGAAATTCTTAGAAATTACGGAATAGGTTATGTGTGTAAAACAAATCAAAGTTTTAGAAAATCCAATGGACGAATACAAGACCTTTGCAGATAGAAAAAAGGCATATGATATAGCTTGTACACAAAATGGTATTTATGCCGTTGATGCAAATCTTAGAAAAATCCCATTAAACAAAGTTAGTGTAAACAGATTGGCTTTCGTTGGCGGATTTTGGCGTGTGCAAAACCATTTTCCTTATGAAATTACACGTGTTCGTGACAGGGATATGGTTATCATGGACAGAATAAAATACAGGGATAAAACTGAATTTGAATACTATAACGCAAAATCTGTTGGATATAATTGTTATGGGCCTTTTATGACCAACGGTAAAACAAGCGATTATATCGTATCAAAAAGTGTGACAAACAAAGGCGTATGTTGGGGTTACGGTAAAACTATAGAATCTGCACGTGCGTTTTTGGGGCTTAAATTATTAGATGAATACATGGATGTTGTTAAATCAGCAATGAATCAAAACACCAGAAAATAATTTTTTTGATTTTACTGGATTTCTCTGGTAAAATTAGAGCGAAATAAAACTAACACAAACCAACAAGGAGAAAACAAATGGTATCATTGAAAGGAACCCAGACAGAAAAAAATTTATTGATTGCTTTTGCCGGTGAATCCCAGGCACGTAATCGTTATACTTTCTTTGCATCTCAGGCAAAAAAAGACGGATATGAAGCAATTGCAAAAATCTTTCTTGAAACTGCGGAACAAGAAAAAGAACACGCTTCACGTCTTTTTAAATATTTAGAAGGTGGCGATATTGAAATCACAGCATCTTTCCCAGCCGGTAAAATCGGTGAAACATTGGAAAATCTGAAAGCGGCTGCTTTTGGTGAACACGAAGAAAACACAGATATGTATCCAAAGTTTGCACAAATTGCTGCCCAGGAAGGTTTCACAGCAATCGCAGAAGTATTGAAAAACATTGGTTATGCAGAACGTTATCATGAATCTCGTTTCCGTGCATTGGCAGAAGCAATTGAAAACGGCACATTATTCAAATCTGATAAAATTGTTATGTGGCGTTGCACAAATTGTGGTAATTGGCACATTGGCACAGAAGCACCATCTGTATGTCCTGCATGTTTGCACCCACAGGGTTATTTCATCAGCGAAGGTGTTATTTCCCGTTGCGACACAAACGAAGGTTTCTGTGAATACACAACAAAAGATTAAAAACAGAAATTGTGTTTATAAAAACGCCCGCATGGGCGTTTTTTTATGCTTGATTTATCAAAATATATTGGGCTAGAATCAAGGCAAAAGGAATAAATTCATGCGTTTATTTTGGTTGGTGTTTTTAAGTGTATCTTTGACGGCGTGCAACAGTGTATATCTGAAACCTGATAGTTTGGATAAAAACAGTTTGATTTTTGCGCGTCGTGGCGGATATTCTATGGAACGTTCTATCAAAGAAACCATGGAAAATCGTGGATATAAAACAACGGTTGGTATATTAAAATCGGCCAGTCCCGCTGGCGATCGTGAAACCGTTACTATACCTGTAAAGGCAAGATATGTTGTTCGTGTAGAAGAAAGACAAGAAATATTACGCCCAATTTGGTGTGTGTTTAACGGTTTCTGGTGGTGGAATTTTAATGTTTCTATATCAGACCGTACAAATGGAACAGAAATTTTATCATGGCGTGGACGCGGGTGTGCGAACAGTTCTGTGAATAAATTAAATTCTATTTTGGATAAACTGGAAATTAAATCAGACAAATAAAAAACCACCCATCAGGGTGGTTTTATTAAAGAATAGTATTTATATTAAATGCTGTCAGCATTTACCCATTTACCAGATTTTAACAAACCTGGGGCCATGCCTCTATCAGAACGCAATGCGTCAATTACATGACGGGCCTTGGCTGCGTCTAAATCGATAATTCTGACTTTGTACATGTCGCCTTCGTGAACGACAACTGCATTACCGTATGAAGACAAATCTTTTGCCAAAGATGATGCGTTATCTTCGCTATAAACTGCGGCAACCTGTACACTGTATTCGCCTGTTGTTGCGGCAACAGGTGCTGGTTCAGCAGGTGTTTCTGGTTGAACAGTTGCTGTTTCTACAACAGTTTCTGTTTTCGCTGTTTCACCCAATGTTGCGGTTTTAACAGTTGTTGATTCTGGTGCTAATACTTGTACTTGGACTTTTGTATTTCCATTCATACCGATTTGTTGTGCAGCGGCGGTTGATAAATCCATGATACGTGTATTCACAAATGGACCACGGTTGTTTATACGGACAACGACTGAATTACCGTTTTCCAAATTGGTAACTTTTGCGATTGTTGGCAAAGGCAAAGTTTTACTTGTTGCGACCAATTGGTTAGAATCGTAAGTTTCACCGTTGCTGGTTTTATTTCCGTTTAATTCAACAGGGATAATACCTGCAACACCGGTTTGATTATATGTTAAATCTTCGCCAGGGATATATTGAACATCTTCAATTTTATATGCACCACCGATATAATATTTTGGTGCAGCGGCTAATAAATAAGCATCGTTATTTAATGTGGCAGGTGTTGTTACCAATTGTTCTTCGGCAAAACCTTCATAGCCATAATCTGAAACATCGTTGCTGGTATTTATACAACCGGCAACCAAAGCGGTCAAAACCGTAAGGGATACTATTCTTTTCATATTCTCACTCCTAGATTTGTATGGGACCATCCCATATACTTTCATATATGTTATTTTATCATAATAAAAAGCCAGTTGCAAATTTTATTTTATTATATATCTGTCTATGATAAATGCGGTTGGTAAATATAAAATACCAAAACCACCGATTGCAATCATAAGCGATAATATGCTGGTTATGTTAAACATGTATAAAATACCACCCAATGCCACAGAAATAACACTGAATGCAATGAAAGACATAAATGTTTTCTTGTCTGTTTTTACAAGTTGTCTTTTACGGCATACGCGACCCAATAAATAGTTTTTGACATATCCACTGATTACAACCCCGACAGGTATGGATAAATAACCAATGACAGGGAATAATGCGATATAAACAAATGTTGCAATCGCCAATGAAACCATACTGGTTCGGACAGGCGTATTCACATCTTGTGATGCGTATAATGTTTTGCTGTAAATTTGGCTTATCAGCATGGCTGGTAAAACCAAACATTGTATTTTGATAGCCATTGCGACCGCATGTGTAGATTCAGATGTCCATGCACCATATTGGAATAAAAATCTGATAATCGGTTCTGCCAATACGAACAGACCAACCACGCATGGTATAATCAACATCATGGAACGACGCATAGAATAATTTTGTTGAATATAAATACTGCGCATGTTTTTATCAGCCAGCGCATTTGAAATAGATGACATTAAAACCGTTCCAACCGCCAAACCTATCATTGCAAACGGTAATTGAATAATTCTGTCGGAATAATACAGCCAAGATACCGCCCCAGATTCAAAACTGGCAACCAATGTTCCAACGATAATTGTTATTTGATAGAATCCAGAACCAACCAAAGACACCAAGAATCTTTTGAACATGTTTTTAATTTGACCGTTCCAATGTGGTATAACCAATCTTAAACCGAAATGCTTTTGTCTGATTCTGGCCAATAATATTAAAAATTGAACGAAACCAGATAAAACGACGGTGCCTGCCATTACATACAATATAATTCCGTTGCCGTATAACAAAGAAGACGCCAGCGCAACAATCAACATAATATTTAACATTACCGGCATAAACGCCGCCAGCAAGAATCTGGAATGTGCATTTAATATAGCGGATAAAAATGCAGAACCGCAAATAAATATGCAATAAAAGAACATAATACGCGCAATAATAATGGTCATTTGCATTTTACCAGGATCTTCTGCAAAACCTGGTGCTAATGCCCATATAACCAAAGGCATCGCTATTTCAAACACAGCCGTTATACATAACAATATCAACATCAACCAAGAAAAGACATTTTTAGCAAAACCTTCGTCTTTTTTCATATCTGTATACATAGGAATAAATATAGCGGATATTGCGCCTTCGCCTAATAAATCACGAAACAGGTTAGGTAATCTGAATGCGGCCAAAAATATATCTGATAAACGACCAGCACCCAAAAATCTTGCAATCAACATATCGCGGATAAAACCGAATATACGACTTATCCCTGTCATTAAACCAACACCGAATATATTCCGCCCAAGTTTCATAATAATTTACCTATTTTTTGCTTTTATTTTTATGTGTATTTCATTATACTGCGAATAAACAAGGGATTTCAAGTATGAAAAAAATCTTTTTATTATTGTCATTGTGTGCGGTGTTATCTGCGTGTGGTGGTGGCGAAGAAATTGTTGTTGAACGCCCATTGGAAGATATTTATCAGGAAGCATACACAGAATTTAATAAAAAACATTATGAAGAAGCCGCAGAATTATTCCAAACAGCTGAATCTCAATATCCGTCTTCACCATGGTCCGCAGATGCGCTGGTTATGATGGCGTATTCAAGATATATGGACAAAGATTTTGCAGGTTCTATATTGGCAATAGACCGCTATATGCGTTTTCATCCAGGACACAGGGATGTTCCATATATGATGTATTTGCGTGGAATGTGTTATTATCGCCAGGTCAGTGATGTTCGTCGTGACCCTGGTATGTCTGCTTTCGCATTGCAGCAATTCCAACAATTGATGGACAGATTCCCAAACAGCGAATATGCAAAAAATGCGAAAAACAAGATTTTAATCTTGAAAAACTATATTGCAGGTAAAATTATGTATGCCGCACGTGAAGATATGTTTAATAAAAATTGGACATCTGCGATTACAAGATTTCAATCTGTGTTATCTGGCGCACAAGAAACCGTTATGACCCCAGAAGCAATGTTCCGTTTAACAGAATGTTATACCGCAATTGGTTTGTCGGAACAGGCAAAAGGTTATGCAGATATGTTGCGTAAAAATTTCCCAGATAACGAATGGACCAAGAAATTAAACAAATAAAAAAGCCACAATTTGTGGCTTTTTCTTATCCGTGATATTTTTGATATAAATATTCATAGTATGCATAATCAGACATACTTTTGCATTTTGCATATTCTTGTTCCAAAAATTTTTCAACCTGTATTTTTGCCGCAGGTGTTGGCCCCGATTGGTTGCGATAATGACTTGATGGATTTTCGTTGTATTTTTTCTGTTTGCCACGAAATTCATCATAATATATTTGGCCAATACGCATCATAGGGCGGACGATAGTTGGATTTTTTACGCTGATTTCCAATGTCCATGTTCCGCAAAAGCCGTCGTCACCACGACCTGCAGTATGGTGGTTTAATATAAAATTACGTCCCAAACTTGATTTTCCGTCTATATATGGGAAATAGTTAAATGTTTTTGTTTCTTCGTATGTTGAAGCCAAATATCCAAATTGCGGACTTAATATAGCGCCTGTTTCAGGAATAACAAAATCTATGGTTTCTTTTTCTTTGAATGGATCAACCAAAAATTTTGGGTTGCGAAAATCGTATTCTGGGTCGCCATCAAGATATCTTTTATAGAAAACTTCGCTAACGAACCAATCTCGCATTGTGTATTGTTTGTTTGGGTCGTATGGAATAAAGGTTTTCATGCCCTGGGGAATAGTGTCTTTATAAACCTTAAATTCAGGAGCAAGATGTAAATCATAACTATTAGACCCAAGACATTCCATATCAAAAGGTTTAATCATAATATTTGGCAAACCGCCAGGATTGTGAGGGTTTAATCTCATCATTTCAGATAATATTTCAGGACCACTAAGTTGCATAGGCGTTTTCCTTGTTCGTTGGTCTCTCTCTGATGAAAACTTTAATATAATAAATTGTTTTTGCAAGGGTTTTGTTGATTTTTCAAAAAGGTGTGCTATTGTTATGTGTATGAAAAAAACTTATTCTGGCTTTATAGCAATTATCGGCCCAACAAATGCCGGTAAATCTACTTTGTTGAACCAAATCATGGGGCGCAAGGTATCTATTGTTTCGCACAAGGTTCAAACAACCCGCACCCGTTTGCGTGCAATAAAAATGGTTGGGGATAGACAACTGATTTTTGTTGATACACCAGGCGTGTTCAAACCGTCTCGCCGTCTGGACAGGGCAATGGTTTCTGCGGCTATGTCCGCCATGGACGAAGCAGACGCGGTATTGTTATTGGTTGATGCACAAAAAGGTATAACCAACACAATCAAAGAATTGTGTGAAAAAATCAGTAATCACAAGAATTTATTCGTTGCTTTAAATAAAGTTGATGCAATTTCTAAAACTGATTTATTGCCAATGGTTGCAGAAATATCACAATTGGCTAATTTCAACGAGATATTTATGATATCTGCATTGAAAAATGATGGTGTTGAACAGATGTTGTCATCTTTGGCAAAAGTTATGCCTGAATCACCATATTTGTTTGATACAAAAGATGCCAGTGATGTTCCAGATATGCTGTATCTGGCAGAATTGACCCGTGAAAAAGTTTATAAATATATTCACCAAGAATTACCTTACCATATCAATGTTGTTACCGAAAAAGTAGAACAAGACGCGGAAGGTGTTTTGGAAATATATCAAAAGATAGTTGTTGAAAACGAAGCACACAAAAAAATAGTTGTAGGCAAGGGCGGCGCACAATTAAAGAAAATTGGGACTTCGGCCCGTTTGGATATACAAGACCAATGGGGCGTGAATGCCAGATTACATCTGTTTGTTCGCGTTGAACCAAATTGGGAAAATACAGCTGAAAACTATACAGAACAGGGTTTAGAGTTTAAGTAAGGATTTTAATAGAAAAATGTTACACACATCTGATTTTGATTTTGATTTACCAAGCGAATTGATTGCGTCACACCCATTACACGAACGTGATGCGTCGCGTATGTTGGTCGTTGATGGGCAAGATATAGCCGATAAACATATTCGTGATTTTATATCTTTTTTACGTCCTGGTGATGTTGTTGTTTTCAATAATTCACGTGTTATTCCGGCACGTTTTGAAGCAAGTGGTCATGAAATCACATTGCATACATCTAAAAACGATAAAGATTGGTGGGGACTTTGTAAAAAATTCAATAAAATCAACATTGGTGATACATTGACAATGGTTGATGGCACTACATTGGAAATCTTGGACAAAGACGACGACAGCGGTTTATTGTTGCACTTTAATTGTGATAATGTTTTTGATTTGTTGAATAAATACGGCAAAATGCCATTACCACCATATATGAAACGCGAAGAAGAAACCGAAGACCGCGAACGTTATCAAACTGTTTATGCACAACCGCTTGGTTCTATGGCTGCGCCAACGGCGGGTTTGCATTTCACAGATGAATTATTGTCTGAAATAGAACAGGCGGGTGCAAAAATTGTAAAGGTTACATTGCATGTTGGTGCGGGAACATGGATGCCGGTCAAAACAGAAAATTTAACCGAACATAAAATGCATTCTGAATGGTGCTGTATCACCCCAGAACAGGCGGATATTATAAATAACGCAAAACGTATTATTGCGGTTGGAACAACTTCTATGCGAACATTGGAATCTGCATCAAAATTGGCAAAAGAGAACGGGTTTTCGGGTCGTGTTATGCCAATATGTCAAACAACGAATATATTTATAACGCCGGGATATAAATTCGGTGCAGTTGATGTTTTGCTGACTAATTTTCATTTGCCAAAATCTACATTGTTTATGTTGGTTTCTGCGTTTTCTGGACTTGAAAATATGAAACATGCATACGAACACGCTGTTGCAGAAAAATACAGATTTTTCAGTTATGGTGATTGCTGTTTATTATTCAGAAAGGATATCTAAACATGAAATTCGAGCCATCTTTGCATAAATTATCAAATGGGCTGTGTGTGGTTCTGGACCCGATGGATATTGAAACAGTTTATGCACAAATAACTTTTTTTACGGGTGGTCGTGATGAATTGCCAAACGAATATGGCATAACACATTTTTGCGAACACATGTTATGCAAAGAAACAACCAGATTTAGTTCTGCCAGACAACGTATGGATTATCTGGAAAATAATGGCGGTTATTCAAATGCTTCAACCAGTACAAAACGTTTAACTATTTATGGTCGCATAATTGCGGAAAATCTGAATATATTGTTGGATACATTTGCGGATCAATTACAAAATAAATTATTCAAACCAGAAACCATTGAAAAAGAAAAGAATATTGTCATAGACGAATTAAATCGTTCATTAAACAATAATTCTGAAAAAATGTCTGATTTCTTTGATAAAACATTGTTTAATTGGTATGTTCCAAATGGTCAAATCACATTGGGTAATGCGGATACAATAAAATCTTTCACCAGGGAACAATTGTTTGATTTTTTCAACAGACGTTTTTCTGCTAAAAATTGTATGATAACAATATCTGGAAAAATCAAAGATACAGATGAAACATTGGCATATATTGAAAAACTGTTTTCTTTCTTGCCAGAACATGATGTTTCTGAAAATACAGAATTGAAATATACACCAGTAATTGCACATAACAACCAAATCAAAAAAGACACAATTCATGTTGCTGTTTTGTTCCCAGATTTAAGGGAAAACACATACGAAAACAGGTTGAAAAACATAGCAATGGGTTATTTTGAACAACATTTATCTAATGAATTATTGAACATAGTAAGGTTTGATAAAGGTTTGGTTTATGATATTACAACAGATACATTTGGAAATGAAAAAACTGGATTGAACGCGGTTGTAACACAAACAACACCGGAACAGATTGCCGAAGTTGTAGCAACCATATCAAAGGCCTGTTTCCATGTATATCAAGAAAAACAAATCACAGATGAAGAATTACAGAGATATAAAAATTTTGATAAATTACCAATGGCAGATTTTCTGGAAAATGCCAAGGGTCGCGCAAAACGTATAACTGGGTTCTGGCACCAATATAACAAATTATATGATTTTGAAACAGCGAAAGCAGAAACAAATTCAATTACTGTGCAAAATGTTATAGATTCATCACGTGGTTATTTTGATGGTCCAATGTCTATCATAACCCAGGGTGCAGATTTTGATGCAGATTTGGAACAGATTTGGAAAAATAATTTTAAGGGGGATATGTAATGTCTTTAAAATTTAATTTGAAAGCAAAAGACGGTAACGCCAGACGTGGCGAAGTTGAAACAGCACATGGAACATTTCAAACACCTGCATTTATGGCGGTTGGAACTGCTGCGACGGTAAAAGCAATGACAATGGACCAGGTTGCAGCCACAGGAACCCAGGTTATATTAGGCAACACATATCATCTGATGATGCGCCCAGGTGGTGATTTGGTTGAAAAGATGGGCGGATTGCATAAATTTGGTGGTTGGCATGGGCCTATCTTGACAGACAGTGGTGGTTTCCAGGTTATGTCATTATCTAATTTGGTTAAAAAGAAAGAAGAAGGTGTTGAATTTACATCACACATAGACGGTGGAATAAAACACTTTTTAAGACCAGAAGATAGCGTTCATATTCAACATCAATTAGATTCCAATATCACCATGGTTTTGGACGAATGTTTGCATTTGCCGACAACTCGTGACAGGGCTGAAAAAAATGTTGAAATGGTAACCCGTTGGGCAAAACGTAGTAAAGACGCATTTGTTGACAGACCAGGATACGGAATCTTTGGTATTGTCCAGGGTGCTGATTATAAAGATTTGCGTGAAAAATCTGCAAAAGAATTGACCGAAATTGGTTTTGATGGTTATGCGGTTGGGGGACTTGCGGTTGGCGAACCACAAGAAGTTATGTTTGATATGATTGCAACCACAACCCCATTTTTACCAGAAGACAAACCAAGATATTTAATGGGGGTCGGAACACCACTGGATATATTGGGGGCGGTTGAACGCGGTATAGATATGTTTGATTGTGTTATGCCAACACGTGCAGGACGCACAGCCCAGGCATTTACCAGACATGGCACAATGAATATGCGTAATGCAAAATTCACAGATGATGACAGACCTTTGGACGATAAATGTGGGTGTCCGGCATGTAAATTATCGCGTGCATACATACATCATTTGGTAAAATGTAATGAAATATTGGGTGCAACATTGTTGTCCCAACATAACCTGTGGTTTTATCAAGATTTGATGCGTGGTATTCGTGAAAGCATAGAACAGGGCAAATTCCAAGAATTCAAGGAAAACTTTATCGCTGAATATACAAAATCTGACAAGGAATAATTTATGGAAACAATAAAAATATCTGTTAAAAAATCTATTGAATTAAACGCAGACGACCGTTTATATATGGCAATGGTAACTATTTATGATAAACCAAATTATGCTGTTTATACATTGGGACATAATCGTTCAAATGGTGCGTATTATTATATGATACCAAATGTGCAGGTTGCGAATTTTACAAACAAACAAGATGCAGATTTATATCATAATGCCATTGAAAATATTATGGATTATCAACAAAGCAATGTTTTGAGTGCAAAAAAGATAAAAGAATATGACACCGAAGAAATAGTTAAATTTTATAACGGTGTGCATTCGGGAATAATAGGAATAAATAAAACACTTGAAAAGCAAAAGTGATTTTTAATATCATTGGAAAAGAAAGGAGTTTTTAATGGCAAAAAAACAAATTGAAGTAATAGATATGGACGGTAAAAAAACCGTAGCAAAAAAGACATCTTTTATAACAAACACAAAACGCGTATTTGCAGTTGTTTCAATATTGTGGATTGTTTTTATAGCGTGGTTTCCATTGTATGTAAAAAACACTTATTCGGGGCCAATTAAAAAATCTATGGTTGTGTCCATGTTCTTTGATTTACAGAGAAATATTGTAAAACAATACGAAGCATTGTTGGATGGAATTAAAAAATCTATCAATTTGGAAAAACCAATTGGTGTTGCCATAGAAAAAGTTAAAATTGTAGAAAATCAGGTTGATAAAGTTACAAACACAACAGCCAAAGCAAAAGAACAAACAAATAAAGTAAAACAGGAAACAAACAAAATTTCCGCTTTGACTGGTATTGCGAATAAATTTGGTGTAAAAACAGACGGTGTTGATAAAGCGGTAAAACAAACAAACAAAGCCGTTGCAAATGCAGATAAAAGTATTGCAAAGGTTGATGCTGTCGCAGACCAAGTGAATAAAAAATTGGATTCTGTGAAAACTGAATTGGTAAAGGTATCCCAGACAGAAGTTGATAAAATGGTAGATGAAGCCATCAAACACCAATTGGATAAAAACAGCGGTGGTTTGGGGACAACTTTGTTGACTAATTACGGTATTAAACATGTTTATCCATGGCGTCCATCTTCATGGCCGGTTGCAACCAAGATTTACAATGATCTTGAAAAATCAAATGTAGGTGTTGTCCAAATATTGACTAATACTGTAAATAAATATTTCGGTTATGTCGCATGGACATTGGTATTTATTACATGGGCGTTTGGTTTCGTTGTATGGATGGTTGCATTCAAGAAAGTAAAGCAGGTAATATCTCCATTTATTGTCTGCCCACGTTGCGGCCATACATTTGCCGATAAACGAACCGTTATGGGATTGTTAAAGGTATTCCAACCTTGGAAATGGTTCTAGGAATAAAAGCCACCCTGTAAAAAGGGTGGTGTTTTTTTATTAAAACGAATTGACAAATGTTGTTTTTAGTCTACAATATACATTGATTTAACAAATAAAGGTTGAAAATGAACAAACGAATGTTATCTTTGGCACTATTTATTATGCTGATGACCGGATGCAAGACAAATGTGGTTATTGTTAAACAGGTCGGAGAAAAAGAACTATTAGTGGCTGATGCTGAAACAAAAAAAGAGAAAATTTTTATTTTTAACAAAAAATTATATGAACACACGGGCTTTTTACAGTTTGTTTATGCGGGGGATACTGCATTGATTGGCGCCAGAAACTATAATAAAAACACAGAACAAGTATTTGAATCTAAGAGCAGTTATATTTATTTTAATTGTGACAGTATTAGTGCCAGATATGAACGTGCACAATTTGAAGCAGCAAAACAAAAAATGACAACACAAAAAGAGAGAGAATAAAATGATGAGTTCTTATACATTAAATGAAAAATATATAGAAGTTATGAACAGAATTTTGTTCTTGCGACTTATAAATTCTGGTAAATCTAGCATAAGCAAACAGCAAGATACTGTTGTTGCCGAAACATTTGATTTGGCTTATGAGATTTTATTAAATTTTCATAATTCTAAAAGCAACTCAAAACGTGAAAATTGCAGAAAACTTTATAAAAATGTTTTGGAAATAGTCCCGGGGCCAGAAATTAAATCTGTAATGGCATATCCTGAAAAATACGAAAAAATGGTCGCGTCAAAGAAAGAATTTATGAAAAAGACAGCAGGCATGGTCGTTGAAATGAACGCAATATCCCAATATTTACAGAACAAGGCGAAAATAAAAGGTTTATAACCGTGCAACAGGGCAAAATGGATAAATTTTTCAGTTTGTTGCTTTTTACAGAATTGATCTGTTCTGGTAAATCGTCTGAATCTGGCAAAATTCACAAATACATTACAGACACATTTGGTATTGCGACAGAAATAATCGTTGATTCTATTAAAAATATGAATTTTGCAAGTTATCACAGGGTTATAAATGCAATTCAAGATTTAGATTTGTCAAAGAAAGAAACAAATTTAACCCCAGAATACAAAGAATATGTGGTTTATACATATAAACGTTTTATGATGCGAACAAGTGATTTATTGCAAGAAAACATACCTTTTTTGGTTGAATATAATGATTATGTAGCCCAGTTATTCCCAAAAACAAGAAGAAAAAACAGAGTAAGATAAAAAAACACTTGCAAAGTTATAAAAACTATGTCAGAATACCTTTCGCAAATGCGAGCGTAGCTCAGTTGGCTAGAGCGCAACCTTGCCAAGGTTGAGGTCGAGGGTTCGAGCCCCTTTGCTCGCACCAGAAATTTTAAGGTCACCGAAAGGTGACCTTTTTAATTTCTCAGCAAAGGGGCGAGAACCCGCAGGGTTGCGAGGCGAGGCAACGGCAGTTGCCGAAGTACTTTGCGAGCACCAAATTTTGTTTATGAGAACAAATGAAATTCGAATAAATACAAAATTGCGCGCAGGCATTTTGCCAAGCGAAAATTTTAAAAACCGTCCGAAAGGTGGCCTTTTTAATTTCTCAGCAAAGGGGCGAGTTGCGAGGCGAGGCAACGGCAGTTGCCGAAGTACTTTGCTCGCACCAAAGTTTTTTATTTCTTTTTTGATGATACGATAATCAGGTACAAAATAATACTGTTGAAAACCAGTGTTATGCTGTTGAAAAAAATAATCTGGAAAGAATTCAAGTAGATTCCGTATAAAATCCAGAATATCAACCCAATACAATATATCACATACATGGACAAAGATAGTCCAGATACATTCTTGGTTGAAATAGATTTTATTGCCTGGGGCAGAAATGCCACCATTGTGCAAGCACCACTTATACAGCCGATTATTTCACCAATTATTGGATTCATGATTTCTTCCTTTCGTTATTTACAGGTGTATTATAGAAATCTGCAAAATTAAAATCAAGTATTCGTCATATTTTTATTGAAAATTCGCAAGATATATGTTATAAATTATGTCTGTAAAAGAAATCACAACGGGTGGTTAAACAATGAAATTAAATATTAAACGTTTTTTTAATTAAGGGTGCGACCATCAAACAATTTGACGGACGCACTGGACTGTGTCCGTTTTTTTATGCTAAAAAAAAGGAAAAATAAAATGGCAGAAAACACAAATATATCTACAAACGAATTGACTGCACGTATGCAAAAGGTTGAAAATATTAAACAACGTGATGGTGTTGTTTGGAAAGATAAATTTGACCGTTCTCATAAAATATGTGAAGCACGTGAATTGGCTGATGATACACCTGTAAAATTGGCGGGTCGTGTAACTGCACTTCGTTGGTTGGGTAAATTGATGTTTGGCCGTATTTATGATATTGAGGGTGAAATTCAATTTTCTATGTCCCGTGAAGAATTAGGCGAAGAAAATTATAAATTTATGAAATCTAATGTCGATTTGGGCGATTTTATCGGTATTACTGGAACTTTGTATCATACAACCGCTGGTGAATTGACTGTTCGTGTTTCTGGTTATGAAATCTTGGCCAAGGCATTACGCCCATTGCCAGAAAAATATCATGGTTTAACAGATACTGAAACACGTTATCGCCAAAGATATTTGGATATTATTTCTAATGAAGAAGCACGCAATGCGTTATTGGGTCGTTTTAAAATGACACACAATTTGCGTGAATTTATGAACAGAAATGGTTTCCTTGAGATTGAAACACCAATTATGCAGAATATTGCATCTGGTGCGGCTGCAAAACCATTTACAACACACCATAATGCTTTGGATGCAGATTTCCAATTACGTATTTCACCTGAATTATTCTTAAAGCAGGCAATTGGTGCGGGTTTTGACCGTGTTTACGAAGTTGCAAAAGATTTCCGTAACGAAGGTATGGACGCAATGCATTTGCAAGAATTTACAATGATTGAATGGTATGCTGCATATTGGGATTATAAACGCAACATAGATTTCACATGGGAAATGGTGCAAGAATTGATTCAAAAGGCACGTGGAACATTGCAAATTGAATACCAAGGCACAATGTTAGATTTCTCTAAATATGAAATGATAGATTACACCGCCAGAATGAACGAATTGTTCGGTTGTGATATTCTTGAATTTGATGATGTAGATAAATTGCGCAAACAATTATATGACAATGGTATGTTCCCGGTTGGCGAATTAGATGATTTGAAATCTATACCTACATTGGTTGATTATGTTTATAAACGTAAAATCCGTAATCAAATCGTTCAACCTACATTCTTGTATAACTATCCAACATATATGGTTCCATTGGCCCGTCATAATGACGCTGACGACCGCAGATTAGATATGTATCAATTGTTGGTTGCGGGTGGTGAATTATGCAAGGGATATTCAGAACTTGTAAATCCAATGCAACAATTGGCCGCATTTGAAGAACAGGCAAAAAATATTGCTGGTGGTGAAGAAGAAGCCTTTAACCCAGATAACGATTTCGTTCGTGCCATGGAACATGGTTTTCCACCAATTTCAGGTGTAGGTATGGGTATTGACCGTTTGGCTATGATTGTATTTAATCAACCAACCGCACGTGATGTTATTTTGTTCCCAATAATGAAATAAGAAAGGAAAAATATATGTCAAATCTTGATGACATACAAGATGTGTTTTTGCGGACTAAACTGCACGACGAAAAAAACATATCTATTATAAATGACGCCTGTGAAGAAGGTCGCATAGACGAAGCGAGCAGGGATTATCTGTTAAATTTATACACGGATTCAATGGATTGGTTCCGTGAAGTGTTCTTGTATATCGGTAAATGTTTTGGTGCGCCAAAGGCGGCTGTGCATGAATACGATTATGAAAAAGATGCGGTTATAGATTCGCCAATTACAATATCGTCTATCAATCCGCTTGAACCATATTTGGTAAATCACCGTTTAGATGATGACCCAATGCGTAACCAATTTTTTATGATAACAGACAGGCATAAAATAGATTTGGCTGTGTCTTCTATTATTACTGTAATTGTTGGTGCGCAAAAAAATGTAAATCGTGCGATAGAAAAGATTTCTGGTAAATACTATGATGATTACACCGCAGAAGTTGCAAAGGCCGCGTATGATGTTATTGCAAAAACTGGTCGTGAAGCATCTGCACGTGCAATATCTGAAAAAATCAAAGAAGCGTTTTCAAAAGGTTTCATAACAGATGCGTCTGAAACTGTTCTTGAAATAATCGGTTCCAGCCATAATAAAATTGCAGCGAATATGGTTCGTGAATTAGATAAAATCAAGAAACCATACGAAAGATTGGAAGATGTCTGGCGTATTAAATGTTTATTTGATTTGGTTCCTCAGGCTCGCACTTTCATTGAACGTGTTTGTAAAATGTGGCCTGAAAAAATCATAGGTGTTCGTGATAAATTCTTTGATATTACAAATCCACGCGGTTATCGTGATGCAAAATTGGTTTTGAACATCGGACATAATGGTGATGTTGTTCCAATGGAAATAATTTGTCAGGTTCGTACATTTTTCGAATTTGAACACCAAACACATTCTGTGTATGAAAAATCAAGAAAAATCAAAACTGCAACTGCACACAGCAGGGAACAGTTGGAAAATCAAACAGAAACCCTGCACATAGAAGGCGTAAAAAAATACAATGCTATGATTTGCGATTGTGTAGATGATTTGTTTGACCGAATTGGTTGGAATATTTTATACAGTGATGGTAATGAAGATATGTTATTTGAAGGTTTCCCAAGAATATCTACAATATATTACCCACAAAAAATTACCGACACAATTTTGGAAAAAGTTGATAATGCGGTTGAAAACGAAGTTTTCTTTGTCCAAAATGCACCTGTAAAATTGAGCAAAGACCAAGAAATCAGAATTTTCCGTTGGATGGCTAAATTCATATTGGTTTCTGCAATGCCTTATTCGTATGCAGATTGGACGGTGAATACGAATACAATGTCTGGAAAATTCTTTAATTTCATAATGAAAGAATTACAAAGATATTATAAAAAATAACAAACCAAAGGGGATGAAGCATAAGATTTCATCCCTTTCTTATTTTCTTGCGTTTTATTTCGTTTTTAATGTAAAATATGTATAGGTTATTGAAAGGGTTTGCAATAACCATAACAAGCATAACAAAGGATTAGATTATGCGTCAAGGAAAGGTAAAATGGTATAACGGTAAGAAATGCTTCGGCTTTATTACCCCAGACACACCAAATCAAGATGGAAATACAGACGATGTGTTTGTTCATTCCAGTGCATTAAAGGCAGCAGAAATTCGTTTTTTAAATGAAAATGATATTGTTGAATTTGAAGAAGAAGTCAGAAATGGCAAATTATCAGTAACAACATTGAAACTGATACAAAGGGACGAAGAATCTGCCAGAAGATTCCAAGAACGTCGTGCAGAAAGACGACGCGCAATAGAAGATCGTAAACACAGAGAAGAAAAGAAACATGGTTTCGCTTTCTGGAAAAAATAAAAATCTTCATAAATAAAAAAAACGCCCAAACGGGCGTTTTTTTAATATGTTTTTCCAGTGTGTTCACGTGCAATTTTAATTATTCCTGGCAATGGATATTCGCGGAACATAAATTTTTTAGTTTCTTTGTCTGGATATCTTAAATTCTTGCGAACGAATCCTTCTGGTAAAGCAGAATCAAAATATTGCACATCTTTCCAGCCATTTTGATTTGGTAATTGGTATGGATAATATTGTTGTGGAACATTATTGATAAATATTGCATTGAAAGAAATATTGTTTCTTCCAAAAAATGTTGCACGATGTTGACCGTCTATCAACAGTGGTTGATTATCAATTATTTCAACAATAGGTGGGGTCAAAGAATACAAAGAACACAATTCGTCTGTTTGATATTCAATAAAACCTTTTAATTTTGATATGTCTATATTTTTATTCATAAAATAATCGTATAAAAATCTTATGTTATACAATTGGTCCCACAGAACAAATCTTTGTGTTGGTAAAACATCATTCATTTTAATTTCTGAAATAAAAACATCTGATTGTGCAAATGGTTTTATGTTTTTATCGCCACGCAGAGTTGTGTTTTTCATAATGTTTAATAATTCTTGGGCTGAATGTTGTTTGTATTCTAATATTTTCACTTTCCTTTCCTTTTTTTATACTTATAATAAGATACCGAATACTAGTAAAGAGAAAGGAAAAAAGCAATGATTTTTTATTTTGATATGGACGGTGTGTTGGCAGATTTTGATTCTTCTGCCCCAAAAAATAGCCAGGCATTAAATCATCCGTCTGAATCTATGTCTGATACAGAAAAACAAGCAAAAAGACAATTTTGGCAAACAATAGAGCAAAACAAAAACTTTTGGCGTAATATTCCATTGTTTCCAGGAATTAAAGATGTCTTGAAATCAGCGCAAACAAAAGGTGAATTATTTGTTTTAACAAAAACCCCAGGTGCAAAACATTTCATTGGCGGGCAAGATTATGTCAATTTCGTTACAAAAGAAAAAATAGATTGGATATTGAAAAATATGCCTGAATTTTTTGATGAAAAACATATTATCGTGTGTGATGGCAAAAAAGGTGCTTTGATAAACCCAACCGCAACCGATATCTTGATAGACGACAGGGCGGAAAATATAACAGAATGGGAACAGCATAATGGTCGTGGAATATTATTTGATGAAATATCCCGTGTAATTAAAGAAATAAATAAATTATAAACAATGCCCAAACGGGCATTTTTTTTGCGTATCTCGTTTTGAGCCCCCTGTTTTGTATGATATAATATTATACGAAGTAGGGTGGTTTTTTGATATCTAAAATGCGATTTTTACCAATAAAATTCAACACATTTGTTTTTGTGTTATTGGGATATTTTGCGTCTGTAAACGCTGGTTTTTCGGCCAGTTGTCCAAATGGATATCATTCTGATGAAACAAATATTACCAACCCAAATCAGCAATGTTTTACAACTGTTTCTGCGGGTAAATACATAACACACAATTCTTTGCCAAGTTGGGTTGATATGTCTGCATACGCACCAGAAAGTGAATCTTCAATGCGGTTTCATGGATATAATTATTCAAACGATAATTCATTGGCAGAAAACACTTTCGCAACAGTTTTTGATTATGGAACATTATATGGTGATTCTGCGTGCCGACCACAAGATAACCCATACGGTGCGTGGGGTGTGGTAACAGATTGGGATTTTCAACGCAGTAATGAAAATAACGGTGCGGTTTGTTGGTGCAGATTAAATGGTGAAAATGATCCGTCTGGGTTGTATTCATATAAATCTAAATGGGTTTCGCGTGGTTATGTGGACAGTGGTAATTGTTGGGCTGATTGTGCAAAAGATTGTGCGCGTATAACTGGTAATGTTTCCAGATGGGGTGATGGACCAAAAAATTCATTGTTTAATACAGTTTCTGTTATAACAGAAGATTGTCCTGCGGGTTCTTATTGTCCAGGTGGTGAAATAAATTATGGAACAAATGGCGTTTATACATGTCCAGAACATTCAACCAGTACATCTGGTCAAACTTCTTGTGTGTGTGATGCGCGATATGCAACCGCTAATGGTGCGGGCGCAACACAAAATAACCCTTGTATAAGATTGACAGGCCCAGAATCATGTATATCTGGAACAGAATATTGGGACGCACAGAATCAAACCTGTGTTGCAAGAACCGGCAACAATACATATTTGGTTGATTCTGGCAAATATATCTATCCAGAAGTCAAAGTAGCATCTGGTTCCGGTAGTTTTTGCCACAAATCACGCAGTGCAGAATATTGTGACGACCCTAGTTTAATTTCTTCTCTGCCTAATAATTCATGGTTGGTGCATTTTGATAATAAAAGCCAGATTTTTAGCGGTCGTTCCGCATGCAGTGATATTGGTGGAAATTTCAAAGATGTATCAAGTGTTCCTTTCTCGTCAGATATAATATACGGCGGAAATTGTTGGTGTAATATATCCCAGCCATTTGGTTCTGATAAATGGATTTTGTCTGGAACATTTTCTAATGGCGATATTTGTGGAAATGAATGTGCTGGAAATTGTGCCTACCATTTTTCAGATTTAACAGATTTCAGACAACAGGTGTTGGCTAATGCCACACCAACAACCGCTAATTGTGATAAAGACCATTATTGTCCAGGCGCGGAAGTTAGTGTATTAGACACAACCGCATCACATATTGATTGTCCGACATCTTATCCTGAATCAAACAATGGTTCATATTCAATAAATCAATGTTTTGCAACCATATCTTTTGAATCTAATGCTGGGGTTGTGGTGCCATCTCAGACATTTAATTATAATTCTAATTCAAATACTTTTTCTTTGACTACGATACCAAGTGTGACTAAAAACGGTTATGGTTTTGCAGGTTGGTTTGATAATTCAGGTTTATCTGGAAACGCAATTTCTGCCCAGACACAATTATCTGGGTCTAAAACATTATATGGGAAATGGAATCCAAATGTTATAAATATAAATTGGTCTGGAACAACACAAACTGAAATAAATGCAAATAATGCGGCACAGGTTGTTTATGGTGGCAATATAAATACACCTCGTTCTGCAACCCATGTTCCGGGAAAAAGATTTGTTGGTTGGAGATTCAATAAACAATCATAATTTTATTCTATTGAATTATCGTGTGCATTATATGTTTCATTGTTGTATTGCACATGCATCTTTTTGTCAGAGATTTTGTTTATATTTATATCATCATTGGTCAATATAATATAATGTACCCCGTCATTTGTTTGTATTGCCATAGATGGACCGTTTGGTTTTTCGTCTGTTAAACATATCTTGTCATCAGGATTTTCGCCAATATGCATCCATTTCTGGCTTTCACAATAGAATATCCATTTTGCATATAATGTCTGTTTGCCAGTGGCGGTATTTGGAATTATGTATGAATCATAACAATCTGTTAAATCTGCATCAGAACACCAGCCCAAGAATAAGAAATTCTTTTTCGTTGGTGTGCCGTCTATAATGGTTTCTGAACCGTAATTATAAGCATGTGGTGCATTTGCAAAATTTGTGCCGCCATTTAACACATATTCAATATAATATGTTTCAGGTGTCCATTGTGCATATAATGTTATATTCCCAACAGAATCTGACGGTATAACAAACACTTGATTATCATTACCATCAAACCAACCGTTGAATATATATCCTGTATTTGTTGGAACGCATGATAATTCTTTTTCAACACCAACTGTATAATATTCGTTATCACAGCCAGAGCCACCATTTGTATAATCATAAATGATTTGATATTCAGCTATTTCCCAAACGGCAGTTAAAGTTTTATGCCCATTTGAACCATGCGGTATTTCGGTTATAACATCACCATTTTCATCCAACCAATGAACGAAATTATACCCTTCTTTTGTTGGACGTCCGAATACAATTGTATCTGAATCTACTGTATATGAAGCAGGGGCATTTTCATAATTTTCACCACCGTCTAATTCGTATGTAATATCAAAGATATCTGCGTTCCAGTTAGCGTATAATGTTATGTTGCCAACTGAATCAAAAGGTATAGTTGTTATTGCGTCACCTGTAAATTCAGCATTATCATACCAACCAATAAATCCAAAGAATTCGCGTTCGTCTGGGGCGGATATAGGTAAATCAGAATCCATATTACTTAAATATTCTGTTGGGTTTGATGTGTTCAATGATTCATCTGCACCATTTAATACATAATTGATAGTATATTTATAAACACAAGATGAAATATCGCCAATATGTTCTTCATCTTCTGTCCAATATTTATGACCGGAAACATATTCGCCACCATTTGTATCTTCTGGGCATGCGGTGAAACATTTTTTCATTGTCACATTATCACCAGATATTGAATCAGGATATTCGGTCGGACAAACTTCACAAGCAACGCGGTCGTTCCAATCAATTTCAAAACCAGTTAAATATTGATATTGTCCGGCATCACAAGATGTTGGGATATTAGAACCATCAAAGATATTTGACATGCCACCCGCGGTATATGTGCTGGCACGATTACCCGCGGCATTATCGGATAAATATCCCGTAATACCCTTGAATAATTCAGTTGGCACCGGTGCGGTTAAATATTGTGTATCTGCAAATGTCCCGGCAAACATTTCTGTTCCAGTTATATCACCAGAAATATTTTGGAATAAATTTACTGGGATAGGGGTTGCATTACCATTTGCGTCTTTACCAAGATTAGTTGCACCCTTAAATGTTTCATAGAAACCTTTTGTTGAAATGCCTGTAATATTACCAAAGAAATTTTCTGGAATTTGACCAGTTAATCCCGGCATATTAGCAAATGTTCTATTATACATATCTGATTTGGCTGGACCTGAAATACCACTGAATATATTGGCAATGTCGGACATATCAACACTTAAATTAGTACATCCGTCAAATGTCTTTGAAAACATCTTTTCAGCTGGAGGACCATATATATTACCAAATAAATGATTTGGAATTTGGTCTTTCAGGTTGCTACAGCCTGCAAAAGTTGAACAAAACAAGCATGGTGTTGGTGTTCCAGAGATATTTGAGAAAAGATTTTCTGGAATACCGTATGTGCTGACCCCGTTTTCGGTTCCGAGGTTGGTACAATTTCCAAAAACACCATAAAATAATTTTTCGCTTGGTTGTCCGTAAATCCCTTCAAATAAATCTTCTGGGATTTCGCCTGTTAAATTTGTGCAACCCCAGAAAGCACCAGTAAAATTAGGTTGACTTATTCCAGAATCACCATTGTTGAGTGTAGGAAACACTTTACCCAGTGACCCCTCTATTTTTGCAACTTTCAAATGTGTATTATCTTCCCCCGCAGCACCTGTTAGACCAGGCCACCAACCAACATAGAATGTTGGTGTTGCTCTCCCAGAAGAATAAGGGCTGGCAGGATATGCGCCAGATAAGTCATAACTTGATAAACCGATTTTATATACATCGGAATTTTTATAATTATGATGCCATTGCATCATTGCTTCGTTCTTATTAAGATCCTTTACTTTGCTTATAAAACCATCACCCCAATCAACATACATCGAACCGTGTGGTGGTAAATAATCAGTAAATGAGAATGTTTCATTTGCGTCCATTTGTATTGTTGTCATATAGAATACAGATTTAGGATATCTGTATCCATATATTGTTACGGTTGTTCCGTTGCCCCCAAATGAAACAATAGTTGTTTCATCAATATGTGTAATTTTATTACCAAAAGAGTTATCTTGATAAATCAAATTATCTGTATACCATGCGTTAAACAGCCAATCTTCTGGAATTTCTGGGGCGGTTAAATCAAAAGGTTCTGTTTCGCCAACAATCCATTGTGTTGGGTTTGTTGTTGTTAAAGTGTTATTATCTTCATCAACATATTTGATGGTATATATGGTTGTTTGCCATTTTGCATATAATGTTTTGTTGCCTGATAA